>CAZLXD010000017.1:0-27969 GCA_964563185.1 uncultured Chitinophaga sp. | reverse complement strand
TAGCTGCACACTGCGCAACCTATCTGCGTTCAAGATTTATGCGCCTAATCCTTAAAAAGTATTCTCATTTGCCACAGGGCTTTTCCTGCTTACCTTGTTGCTTACTACCAGTTCTTGTAAAAAAGAAGACTTGATAGTAATACAAGGCCTGGAAGAATACCAGGCTTGCTTGCCGGCTAACGTAAACTACGGAACCACCACTTTTACTTACACCATTACTCAAAGCCAAATTCAGGCGGCTTTTGCTTCGGCAGGAATTACTTTTGACCACGACCGTGTAAAGGAATTGAAACTAAAGCAGATTAAAGGACAAATTGTTACTAACGCAGCTACCTTTAACCAAATTGAGGGGTTTGAAGTATATGCCAAAGCTACAGGTGCTTCGGGCGATGGAACACAAATTGCTTATGTGGGTTCTATTGGCGATAACCTTACTACAGTAGATATGTTGCTGAACGGTGCCGACATTAAAGAGTTGTTGCACGAAACCAGCATTACTATAACCTTAAAAGTAACTACCAAGCCCGGGGGCAACAATGATATTTGCATGAAGTTGACAGACGGACAATTAGCCTACACGGTTAGTGCCGAGTAGGTTTCTTGTAAAGCATAAACAAAAAAGCCCCGAAGAAATTCGGGGCTTTTTTTGTTGCTGTTACCGGCCGGCTCGTTTGCGGTCGTTTTCGTTCAGGAGTATTTTGCGTAAGCGGATGCTCTTTGGAGTAACTTCTACGTATTCATCTTCCTGTATGTATTCCATACTTTCTTCTAAACTCATACGAATAGGCGGAGGCAGGGTGGTTTTATCATCGCTGCCGGCTGCGCGGAAGTTGGTCAGCTGCTTGGCGGCTACCAGGTTTACTACAAGGTCGTTGTCCTTGCTGTACTCGCCCACTATTTGCCCTTCGTAAATATCTACGCCCGGTTCAATAAAGAATTTGCCGCGGTCCTGCAGTTTATCCATAGAGTAGGCAGTGGCACGGCCTGCTTCTTTGGCAATCATAGTACCGTTTAAGCGGCCGGGAATATCACCTCTCCAGGGTTTGTATTCCTTAAAGCGGTGCGCCATAATAGCTTCACCGGCTGTGGAGTTAAGAATGAGTGTTCTTAATCCGATAATACCGCGCGAAGGAATTTCAAATTCCAGGTGCATCATGTCGCCTTTGGGTTCCATAATCAGCATTTCGCCTTTGCGCTGGGTAATCAGTTCAATACACTTTCCGGCTACCTCTTCAGGCGAGTCGATGGTAAGGATTTCGATAGGCTCGTGCTTTTGCCCGTTAATTTCTTTGGTAATAACGCGCGGGTTACCAATAGAAAGTTCGTAGCCTTCTCTGCGCATGGTTTCAATAAGTACCGAAAGGTGAAGTATACCACGGCCAAACACGCGGAAGGTATCGGCACTTTCAGTATCCTCTACGCGCAAAGCCAAATTCTTCTCCAGTTCTTTGGTTAAGCGCTCGCGTATTTTTTGCGAGGTAACAAACTTACCTTCCTTACCAAAGAAAGGCGAAGTGTTGGTGGTAAAAATCATGCTCATGGTAGGCTCGTCAATATGTATTGGCGGAAGAGCCTCAGGGTTTTCGAAATCGGCAATGGTATCGCCAATTTCAAAGCCATCAACACCTACTACAGCGCATATATCTCCGCACTCTGCTTTCTCGGCCTTTAGTTTTCCTAAACCGCTGAATACGTATAGTTCTTTCACTTTCGATTTTTGAATGCGACCATCGCGCTTTACCAGCGATACCGGTTGGCCGGCACTAATGCTGCCGCGTGCCACTCGGCCTACGGCAATACGGCCTATGTAGGTAGAAAAATCTAAAGAGGTTACCTGCATTTGGGTGGTTCCTTCCTTAATAATTGGTGCCGGTATGTGGCCTATAATGGTATCGAGCAAAAACACCACATCTTCGGCCGGGTGGCGGTAGTCGGCACCCATCCAGCCGCGCTTGGCGCTGCCGTATACGGTAGGGAAGTTGAGCTGGTCTTCGTTGGCATCTAATGCAAACATTAAATCGAAAACCGATTCATGCACTTCATCGGGTCGGCAGTTTTCTTTATCTACTTTATTGATAACCAGAATAGGCTTTTTGCCTAATGCCAGTGCTTTTGAAAGCACATAGCGGGTTTGGGGCATGGGGCCTTCAAAGGCATCAACCAGCAAAAGCACGCCATCGGCCATGTTAAGCACGCGCTCCACCTCGCCACCGAAGTCAGCGTGGCCGGGGGTATCAATAATGTTAATCTTAATGTCCTTGTATTCCACCGAAACGTTTTTGGCAAGAATGGTAATACCACGCTCGCGTTCCAGTTCGTTGTTATCAAGTATCAGTTCACCGGTTTGTTGGTTTTCGCGAAAAAGCGAGCACTGGTGAAGGATTTTGTCAACCAGGGTGGTTTTACCGTGGTCAACGTGGGCAATAATGGCAATGTTGCGGATGTTTTGATTACGCATAAATTGGGTTGAGTAGGTTAAGCGGTTGAGTAGTTGATTAGTTTAAAGAAGACCATTGGCCGCTTAGCCTTTGTTTTAAAGGGCGCGAAGGTAATTAAATACCGCTAAGGGCACATAGGGGTGTGATAGAGGGAAATTTTAAGTTAACGTCCCACAGTTTTTTTAACGCTCGAAGAGAGTTTTCTGCTTAATTATGATGAAGCAATCGCAGAATCTTATGAAAAAGCCCCGCATCGGCAGGGCTTCTTGTTTTTAATAGCTTGTTCTGGTTAAAAGAAGTCAGAACGGTTATCTTCCACATCGGCCAGTTTCTTTTGAACCCCTGCAGCAGCACTTGCTTTGCTTTGGTTTTTTTGTTTTAACTGGTAAGTGTAAATGGTGTAGTCGTTTTGTTTAACCGGAGCTTTTACTTCGGTAGTTTGCACTACATATACTCCGCTGTTGCCTTCGATAGGGGCCGATAGCTTTCCGGCAACAGTAGCCAGTGCGGTTCCTGCTACTTTAGGTTCGAAAGCACCGTTTAATGCAGGGTTAGCAATGGTTACTTGTGTAGCGGCCTGAACAACAGCGCCCAGCTTGGTGGCCAGGTCGTCAATGTTCGCAGTACCGGCAGCGGTAATCTTTTTCGAAAGCTCCTCAAGCTTCTTCTCTTTTATTACCTGTGCTTTTACCATATCGCGCACGGCATCTAAAGAAGCAAGCCCTTTAGGCGTAACCTCTTCGAGTAAAGCAATAACGTGTTTTTTATCTACCGTAAAAATGGATGAAACCTCCCCCTTTTTGGCTTTGAATGCCCACTTTACCAATTCGCGGGCAGAGCCTAAACCGGTTACAGTAAAACCGTCTTTCATCAGGTTGTCAACCGATTTAATGTTCAGTTTCTTTCCTGCTTCTAAGAACTTTGCCTTATCCTGATTATCGGCTGCAAAAGCAGTGGCAGTGCTGTAAATGTTGCGCTCGGTTTCGGGGCTTGGTATTATTTCCTTGCTAAGGTAAGTAGCCAGCACTGCTGTTTTGCTGGGCTTGTCTTCCACTACCTGGAAAATGTAGAAAGCGTTATCCTGTGCGCTGCCGAACAGATATGTTTTGCCTTTTTGTGCGCGGTAAAAAATAAGGTTATTGAATTCTTTTTCGCGCTCGCCCTGCTTTACCCAACCTACGTTTCCGCCTGCCATTTTGCTGGCGTCATCGTTAGAGTATTGCAAAGCCATTAAGCCAAAGTCGGCCTTTAACGAGTCGATAGCTTTAAAAATACTATCTACCAGTACCCGCTTAGCGGCTCCCGCCTCCTGCGTAGTTACATCGTTGAAAGTGATTTTAATCTGGCGCAGTTTTACTGAATCGGAAATCAATTTACGGTCGGTAATTTTGGCTATTTTGTAAAAACCGCCATCTACATAAGGGCCTATGAGGCTCTTAACCGGGTAAGAGAATAACGAATCTTTTACCGGTGAGAAAACCTGGTCCTGAGTGTAGTAAACACCGTCAAAAGCAGTTTCAGAGTATAGTTTTACAAATACCGAATCATCGGCCATGGTAGCGCCTTTGGCAAACTCAGCGCGGTTATCTTCTACCGATTTCATGGTTTGTGCCGAGTCGCCTGAAGAAGCGGCAATATCAAAGGTTACAAACTGTACTTTGCGCGTTTCGTCCTCGAGCGTAAAAGCGGCTTCGTGTTTTTTAATGTAAGCCAACAGGTCGTCATCGCTTACTTTAACGGCATCATCGGCTATTTGGCTGTAAGGCAGGCTCAGGTATTTAAAATCAACCGAAGTGTTTTGGTCGTTGTAGTTCATTTCGCCTAACCAGGTAGGAACATAAAGCCCCTTGCCAATCAGGTTATCATACTTCTGCTGAAACTGGTTTTTCTTTACTTCCGTTTCAAATGCCAGCCACTGCTTTCTGCGGGTGCCGGGTTCTGTTCCCGGGTCGTCCTTATCCAGGTTTTGAATAAAGTAGCGCACCTGTGCAGGGTCAAACTGCCCCGTTTGCGGATTGCTGAACGATTGCTTTACATACGGGTGTGGGTTTTCACCGGTAGCCAGTTCATTCATTTCCTCGGCAGTTACATTAATGCCCAGTTTATCGTAAAGCTTGCTGAAGATTACCTCGTTCACCATCTGGTCCCAGGTTTGATTGCGCAGGTAGTTGCGCATATCATCATTAAGCGGTTGCCCGCGCATTTGCATTTCCTGGTTCTTGATGTTCTCATCGTATTTCTTCTCAAACTCGTTGATGGAAATTTTGGTGCCGTTTATCTTGCCAACGGTATCGTTTCTTCCTTTTAATACGCTGCCCTGCGAGTTGGTAGCATCCATTACCAAAAAGCCCACTATAGAGGCACCGATAATACCAATGAGTAATCCTGAACGCTGACGAATCTTACCTATTACTGCCATTTCGTGTTTATAGTTTTTTGAATTTCAGTTGTTGATGTCTTTTGAAAAAGGGGTAGACTTTTTCAAAAGGTGGGCAAATTAAAGGGAAAAACTCTGAAAAAAGGAAGAATTATTAAGGTGCGGGGGCATTAGGCCTCCTCTTTCTTCAATTTAAGGCTTACCAATTCAATACGGGTATCGGTAGCGCGAAGGATTTTTACATGAAACTTGTCGAGGTCGAATGCCGTGCCTGCTTCGGGAATATCTTCAAAACCGCTGATGAGGTAACCCGAAAGGGTGGTGTAGTCGTCTTCTTCCGGTATGTTTAAATCGTATTCGCGGTTCAGGTAGTCCACTTCTAAGCGTCCGGCAAAAATGAATTCATCATCCGCAACCTTTTTCTCGGTCAGGTCGGGGGTATCGTGCTCATCTTCAATTTCCCCGAAAATTTCTTCCATCAAATCTTCCAGGGTTATAATACCGGCTGTGCCACCGTATTCGTCAATTACCCAGGCTATGTTTTTGCGCTCGCGAATAAACTGCAACATCAGGTCGCGGGCGGTCATGCTGCCCGGAATAGCCTGTATGGAACGTATGAGCGGACGGATTTCCTTCGGGTTCTTCAGCAAATCTAAATGGTGAACATAGCCCAGTATGCGGTCAATGTTTTCCTCGCAAATAAGTATGCGCGATAGTTTTGTTTCTATAAATTTTGCTTTCAGGTCGGCTACGCTTTCGGTTACGTCCATAGCCTGTATTTCGGGGCGGGGCACCATGCAGGAGCGCACTTTTACATCTTTCAGGTAAAGGGCCTTTTCAAAAATTTCGGAATTCAGGTGGTCGGCTTCATCCGGTTCATCTTCGTCCGATACAGCAGTTTCCTTTACCAAGTATTCCAAATCTTCTTTGGTAAAGGCCTGCTTGCCTTCGATAGGTTCGCTGCCCATTACCAGTTTTATAAACCAACGCGCCAGGGTATGGAATACAATATTGATGGGGGAAAGGATAACATAAAACAGGCGGATGGGGTAAGCAAAGGTAAGCAGCGACTGATCGCTGTTAACACGGAAAAGAATTTTAGGGAACAACTCCCCGAAAATGAGAATAACAAAGGTGGTAAACAGGGTTTGAATAAGCAGCAGGGGCACTTCGCCTTCGGGCAGAAAAGGGAAGTTCTCGTTAGTAAAATAACTGGCGGTAATACTACCGAACAGCACCAGTGAAATATTGATACCCACCAGCATGGTGCTGATAAAGCGGGAAGGGTTGTTGTTAAATACCGAAATGATTTTAGCCCTTGTGGAGCCTTTTTCTTTGAGCAGTTCCACCCGCAGCCTGTTGGCGGAAACAAAGGCAATTTCAACCCCCGAGAAAAAGGCAATGAGCAAGAGCGAAATAAATATGGCGAGTAATTCCATGTAACGCGAAAATGATAATAATTGGAGTATTTACAGCAGAACCCGCAGAAACCCGCTGAATAGTAAATAAAAGTGTGTAAGGATATCCTTTATTTGCCGCCCGATGAACCAACAGAACATACTGGTAGTAATAAAAGAACTGCTATGGACGGCCATTAGCTGCATGGTGGTGTATGCAGTGCTGTATCCCGTTACCCAAACAATTGATTACATCTATTACCCGGTAAATGCGTTTTTTATTTTCCTTACGCTTACCTACTTCCGTTGGTCGGTTACCTTTAAAAAGCTGCCCTTTTTGCGCCCCGTATGGATTCGCTTTTTGTTGTTTGCCGTTAACCTGAGCCTGTTTGTTTACCTGATGCAAAAGCAGCAGCAGTTTTTAATGTTTAACGATAACTTTTACACGGAAGATTTCGGATTTCCGAAGGTGATTATGTACGATAATGTAAAAGAAGAGCTGTTCCGCTACCTGCGCACCGAAATTATTCTGTTCGGCACCGGCAGTTTATTAATGATAGTGGCTTTTAACTTCCGCCTGCTTATTTCGTGGTGGCAGTATTACAAGCACCGCGCGGGTAGTTTGCTGGAGGGGTAACTACTGCTTCTGCCCTTCTTTCTGTGTCATCTGTGGCGTTGGCGTTATTGTTTGTGGCGCTGGTAGGTGTGGGCAAACACCCGGTTCCCTTACTGCAAAAGCCTTTTCAGGGGAAAAACAATGGATTCTGTGTGTGGGAAGGTTCCATTCTGCAAGCGAAATCCGGTCTTCTCACATGGAGAAGTGCGATATTCTTTAAAAAGTCGGGGTTCGCAATGTGGGAAGGTGCGATTCCGTAAGCAAAATCGGGTCTTCCCACATGGGGAAGTGCAATATTCTTTAAAAAGTCGGGGTTCGCAATGTGGGAAGGTGCGATTCCGTAAGCGAAATCGGGTCTTCCCACATTGGGAAGTGCAATATTCTTTAAAAAGTCGGGGTTCGCAATGTGGGAAGGTGCGATTCCGTAAGCGAAATCGGGTCTTCCCACATTACTGAACACTATGCTTTTGCCAAAATCGCAGCTCTTTGCCCTAAAAGCAGCCGTTTTAAGAGAAGAATGAGGATTTTTTAGCGCAATAACAGCAAAACCTTGCCGCACAACCTGTTGCCTTTACCGGAAAGCCTGCCTTGAGGTAAGCGGACTGCAAGAAGGCGTTTCCTGTATCCTTCTTTTAACAAACAGCTTTGCGGATTAATGTAAACGGGCATCCGGAAGAGGAGGTGGATGCCTGTGGTGGCGAGTTAGCTTATTGGTGGAAGCCGTATTTGTTCACCACAAAAACCTCCGTCTTATTCCCACCCCTACACAACCCACCATTAGTTGTTTCATTATTCATAGGTTTGCCCCCTAAAAAACTGACGCACATACTATGAAGTTCTCCGAAATGAAATACCAACGCCCCGATATCGGGCAGGTGTCAAAATCCTTTACCGAACTGTTATCGAAGTTTGAAACGGCCGAAAGTGCCGATGCCCAAAAGGCAACTTTGGAAGAGATAAATACCCTGCGCAATACCTTCCAAACGTATTCTTCCATAGCATCGGTTCGCAACTCTATAAATACCAAAGATGCTTTTTACGAAGCCGAGCAGGAGTATTTCGATACCAATGAACCGCTTATGAAAGACCTGAACGTGCGTTTTTACCGCGCTTTGGGCAACAGCAAATTCAAAGATGATTTAAAGAAAAAGTTCGGCAACCAGTTATTCAACCTGGCCGATGTTACCTTAAAAACTTTCAATCCTTCGGTGTTGGATGATTTAAAGGAAGAAAACAAACTGGGCACCGAATACACTAAGCTGGTGGCAAGTGCCGAAGTGGAGTTTAACGGAGAGAAGATGAACCTTTCGCAGTTAGATGCCTTTACGGAATCAACCGACCGCGAACTGCGCAAAAAGGCACACGAAACCAAGTGGGCTTTTTTTGCCCAACACGAACAGAAGTTTGACGAGATATATGATAAGCTGGTAAAACTGCGCACCCGCATTGCCCACAAACTCGGCTACAAAAACTTTGTGGAGTTGGCCTACTACCGCATGGCCCGTACCGATTATGATGCTGCTAAAGTAGCCGTGTTCCGCGAGCAGATACTGAAACACGTAGTGCCTTTGGCTGCCGAACTGCGCGAACGCCAGCGCCAGCGAATAGGAGTGGACAAGCTGAATATTTACGACTGGGCGCACAACTTTAACTCCGGCAACCCTAAGCCACAGGGCACCCCCGAGGAAATAATTGCCAAGGGCAAACAGATGTATGCTGAGCTGTCGCCCGAAACCAAAGAGTTTTTCGACTTTATGGTGAGCAACGAGTTAATGGACCTGGTTACCCGCAAGGGCAAGGCAGCCGGTGGCTACTGCACTATGTTTAACGACTACAAAGCGCCTTTCATTTTCGCCAACTTTAATGGCACCGTGGGCGATGTAGATGTGCTTACGCACGAAGCCGGCCATGCTTTTCAGTGTTTCGAAAGCCGCCACTTTGAGGTGGAAGAGTATTACTTCCCCACTATGGAAGCCTGCGAAATTCACAGCATGAGCATGGAGCAGCTCACCTATCCGTGGATGCACCTGTTCTTTGGCAGTGATACGGAGAAGTATAAGTTCGTGCACATCAGCTCTAATCTTTTGTTCCTCCCTTACGGAGTGGCGGTAGATGAGTTCCAACACCTGGTTTACGAAAACCCCGACATGACCCCTGCCGAGCGCAAGCAGGCATGGCTGAATTTGGAAAAGAAATACCGCCCCTGGGTAGATTATGACGGGAACGATTACTTAGAGCGCGGAGGTTTCTGGCAGCGCCAAGCGCACATTTACCGCAGCCCGTTCTATTATATTGATTATTGTTTGGCTCAGGTATGTGCGTTCCAGTTCTGGAGTAAATCCAATAAAGATTTTGCCACAGCCTGGAAAGATTACCTTACGCTTTGCAAAGCCGGTGGAAGCGACTCTTTCTTAGGTTTAGTAAAACTGGCTAACCTTCAATCGCCCTTTCAGGAAGGGGTTATTGAACCTTTGTTTAAAGAAGTGAAAGCGCACTTAGATGCAGTAAACGATAAGGCGCTATAAGCCAACTGAAACAGCTTTCCAAACTACTTCATCGGGAACCGGAGCGGTAATAACCACCGGTTCTTTTTTTACCGGATGAACAAACTCAATTTGCCGGGCGTGTAAGTGAATCCGTCCGTCCTTGTTAGTGCGCTTGGCTCCATATTTAATGTCGCCCTTTATGGAGCAGCCTATTTTTGAAAGCTGCACCCGTATTTGGTGGTGCCTGCCCGTAACCGGATTTACTTCCAGCAAAAAATACCGGTCGCTTTTGCCAATAAGTTTGTAAAACAACTCGCAGCGCAAACTGCCTTTTACTTCCTCATGGTAAGCGCGCGATACATTTTTCTGCTCATCTTTCCTTAACCATTGAACCAGGTGGCCTTCTTCCTGTTCGGGTTTGTTTTCTACTACCGCCCAGTAGGTTTTCTTTACCTCGCGGGTTTTAAACATTTCGTTCAGCCGTACCAATGCTTTAGAGGTGCGGGCTAAAACCACCACCCCACTCACCGGGCGGTCAATGCGGTGGCAAACACCCAAAAAAACCTCCCCCGGCTTTTGGTATTTCTCCTTTATGTAGTGCTTCATCAATTCTTCCAGTGCTTCATCGCCTTTTTTATCGGGTTGCACCAACATGCCCGAAAGTTTGTTTACGGCAAGAATGTGGTTGTCTTCAAAAAGTATTTCAGGTGAAAAGTTTTGCATGATGGTGTAAAGAAAATAAGATGGCACAGTAAAACAACCGTAGCTATTCTTACAGAAAAACATAAATTTGGACCTGATTCACTAACAAAACTGTTTACTATGGGGAAGTATTACACCTTGAAGTGGAATTTGTTGTCCGTACTGGCAATGGTTCTTGCTTCATTAACCACAAAAGCGCAGGTATCTGCCTACACATTTTCACAAACATCTACCACCTACTCGGCTATATCCAGCCCTGATTCACTAGGCACAGCTACTGCTGACGATCAACGATATGTTGATCCGGCAGTTCCGGCAGGCGGAACCGTTACTACGGGTGTTGGCTTTCCAATAGGCTTTAATTTTGTTTTCAATTCCGACACCTTCGACCGTATTGCTATTAATAATAATGGCTGGATAAGTTTTGGTAAGTCATCATTAACCCCATCGGTTAACAATGCATCAACCAGTGCATATACGCCTTTGTCAAGCACATCTGCTATTACGCCAACCTCTTTAAGAAACCGCTTTGCGCCTTTTGGGCGTGACTTGCAGGCCCAGCCAGGAGCCTCCATCCGCTATAAGGTGCAGGGAGCCTCGCCTAATCAGGTATACACTTTGCAGTGGGAGAATTATAAAAGATACGGTACAACAGGAACCGGAGATGCCCTTAACTTTCAAATTAAGTTGTATGAAACCACCAATGTTATAGAAGTGGTTTATGGTAACATGAATTTTGGCACAACGGTAAGCACCGCTACCCATGTAGGGTTGGGGGGGGCTGTTGCAACCGATTTTAATAATCGCACTACTACTACCGATTGGAATAGTACTATTGCCGGTGCAACTAATGCTGTTGGTTGTTCGGTGGGTTCAAGCATAGTTGTTCCCGTTAATGGCACTGTGTTCCGATGGACACCGGCCAGTTGTTACGCGCCAACTTCTGTAACGGTTACCAATATCGGAACAGACACAGCTACTCTTAACTGGATACTTCCAACACAGGGAACTCCTCAAAACTTTCAATGGATAGTTGTACCGCAGGGTAATGGCCCTACAGTTGGTGTAGTTGCAACGGGGGTTGTTAGTCCTGTAACAAGCAGTGTTACTGCCGCTGGCCTAACCCCGGCTTCCTCATATACTGTTTATGTTCGTTCAATTTGCGGAACAGGCGATACGTCTAACTATACTACACCGGTAAACTTTACCACCAATTGTGTAACGTTTACTGCGCCCTACTGCCAGAATTTTGAAAATGCAGGCCTGATACCTAATTGTTGGGCTCAGGGAACAGGCAATGCCGAGCCCTGGAGATTTGCCAATACAGGCTCGGGCAATCACATAGGCAACAACGGAGTAATTACAGGCACCACATCTTCAAACGGTTATTTTGCCTGGGTTGATGATTCCTCCCCAAATAGTTTGAATACCACCTTAGAGTCACCCTCAATTGATTTGAGTAGTTTAACCAATCCCTTACTGCAGTTTTATTTGCTTAGTAACAATGAAGGGTTTACGAATGTATTTTTCAGAGTAGCTTTATATGATGGTACTGTTTGGTATGACTCTGTTTATACACATAACACCAATACTGTTGGCGGCTGGGAATTAATTAGTGTACCATTGTCAGGTTATACTTTTTCCGGTCCTGCTAAAGTTAGGTTTATAGTTAATGAATCAAACGGAACCGATTTTTATGATGATGTGGCGATTGATGATGTTTGTTTAATTGAAACTCCAACATGTGCTTCCCCTACAGCACTCAGCGTAAATTCAGCTACCGATGTTTCTGCAACAGTGTCCTGGATAGCAAGCGGAATAAGCAGCAATATCGAATATGGCCCTGCAGGATTTACTCCCGGAACAGG
Organism: uncultured Chitinophaga sp.; assembly: GCA_964563185.1. GTDB lineage: Bacteria > Bacteroidota > Bacteroidia > Chitinophagales > LD1 > Bog-950. The sequence goes on along the minus strand of CAZLXD010000017.1, from coordinate 16,085 downwards.
TACTGTTGCTCACGGAGTGTCAAGCCCATATACTATTACCGGCCTTTCTCCGCAAACTGCTTATTCATTTTATGTAACCGATAGTTGTACCGGAGGTTTTCTGTCAACAGCATCGGGCCCGGTTAATTTCAATACACTTTGTTCTCCATATCCTTATCCCGGAGACAGCTATGTTGGGGCCATTTTAGTAAACTCATATCCCTTTAACGATTCAGTAAGCACTACTGACCCCTGTTATACCGATGCATCAAACCTGCGTGCAGGTGCAGATGTATTTTACAGGATAGTGGCAGATTCTTGTGCTTCAGAAATTACTTTCTCGCTGTGTGGTTCTTCGTTCGATACCTACCTTTACATTAGGGACAGTGCCAATACAACTACACTTTTTAGCAATGACGACCTTTGCTCCCTGCAGTCGGAAATTACCTTCTCACCATCACCGGGGGCCACATACATCGCAATTTTAGAGCCCTATTCTTCGGGCGCCACCGGAACATTTGTAGTGAATGTTTCTCAAGTAACAGGGGCTCCTACAGCAACCACCAGCTTTACCAGCCCAAGCTGTGCCGGAATTGCCGATGGATCAGCCGGTGTAGCCGTCAATTCATTTGCAATACAGCCGGTAACATACCTTTGGAGCAATGGGGGAACTAACGACACTATTGCAAATATTTCCAGTGGTACATACTACGTAACCGTTACAACTGCTTGTGGAACTGTAGTGGATAGCGTTGTAATACCTGCTGCATTTAATGCTTCAGTTACCTCAACTTCGGCAGTTTCATGCAACGGAGGTAATGATGGTTCAATTGATATTACAATTACCAGTGGAACGCAGCCGTATACATTTGTTTGGAATAATGGTGCTTCAACGGAAGATATCTCGAACTTGGCTGCCGGAACATACTGCCTCACCGTTACAGAAAACGGAGGGTGTTCTGCCACTGTTTGCGGAGTTGTTTCAGAGCCGGCAGCTATTGCAATAGCAGGCAATGTAGATAGTGCACTTTGCGCGGGAAGTTCAGACGGGGAAATTGACATTACAGTAACCGGAGGAACACAGAATGTGGGTAATGCACAGTTGTCTACTATCTTTAGTGGAGGAAACGGATGCACTGCCGGAAACATGTTTGACCTGCAGGCAGCTACCACGGTTGATTTAACCCAGTTTGATATAAATATTGCTATAGGTAACTATCCTGTAAGTATCTACTACAAAACCGGCACCTACCAGGGCTTTGAAACCACTGCTGCTGCATGGACACAGATTTATAGTGGTAATGTTACAGGCCTTGGCAATGGCGGCCCTACACCGGTAGTTTTACCTTCAGCCTTTAACCTGCCGGCCGGCCAGTATGCATTTTATGTAAATGCCGATGTTGATTATACCAACCAGGCAGTAGGTACTACCTATTCAACACCGGAGTTAACACTAACGGTTGGAGTGGGTTTATGCACGGCTTTTTCCGGAGCAATTAACGTAGGAAGGGCATGGAATGGAAACATTCACTATACCAAAACTGACGGTTACGACTTTTTATGGAGTAATGGCGATACTACCGAAGATGTTTCGGGCTTAGCGGCCGGAGTTTATTCTGTAACCATAACAGACAACAATAGTTGCACTGCCACACAAAGCTTTACCGTTTTCGAACCTCTTCCTATTTTACCTTCGCTGGATTCATTAGTTAGTGTTTCCTGCAATGGTGGAAGCAACGGTGCGGTTTATATTACTGTAGCAGGTGGTACAACTCCTTACAGTTTTAGTTGGAGCAATGGCTCTACCAGCGAGGACTTGGTAGGTGTTGGAGCCGGCATATATACTGGTACAATTACCGATGCAAACGGCTGCACATTTGTAAGCCCACAGGTGCCAATAACTGAACCTGCAGCTATAGTAGTTTCAGTTGATTCAGTAACCAATGTAACCTGCAATGCTGCTGCTAACGGAGCTGTAGATGTTTCAGTGAGTGGCGGAACTCCCGGTTATAGTTATTTGTGGACCAATTCAGCCATAACGGAAGACTTAAGCGGCCTTTCAGGAGGAAGCTTTACGCTTACTGTAACGGATAACAACGGATGTACTGTTGCCAGCAATTCAGCTACTGTTGCTGAACCGGCTGCTCTTACTGTGCTTTTAGATTCAGTGGTGAACAATATATGTAACGGTGACAACCACGGCAATGCTTATGTAACTGCCGATGGAGGCACAACTCCATATACGTTCAACTGGAGCGATAACTCTACCAACGAAGATTTAACACAGGTAGCTGCAGGTAATTACAGCTTAACGGTTACTGATGCCAATGGTTGTTCAGCAGGGCCGCTTTCTGCAACTATTACTGAACCGGCTGTTGTAGCTATTGCCTTAGATTCTGTATGGAATGTTCTGTGTAATGGCGACAGCAATGCAGCTGTTTATGTAACCGTAAGTGGTGGAACCGGCTCTTATAGCTACAATTGGAATACCGGTTCAACTTCAGAAGATATTACCTTGCTTGCTGCCGGCACGTATGATTTAACTGCAACCGATGTAAACGGCTGCACCGCTTCCTTCGGCCAGGCGGTAACAGAGCCTACAGCTTTAAGTCCGTCAGTTGACAGTATCGTGAATGTTGCTTGCTTTGGTGCCAGCACAGGAAGCATTTATATTTCTGTAACAGGGGGCACCACACCATACAGCTTTAGCTGGAGCAACGGAGGTACTAATGAAGATTTGGTGGGTATACCTGCCGGAAGCTATACTGGTACATTAACCGATGCCAACGGTTGTGTTTCTATCAGCCCGGCTCTTGCGGTAGCAGAACCTTCTGCGGCATTGTCAGCCTCTTCAGTGGCTACCAATCAAATACAAGGTGGTGCACAGGGCTCGGTTAACCTGAGCGTGAGCGGAGGAACTTCTCCTTACAGCTATAACTGGAGTAACGGAGCTACTACTGAAGACCTGAGCAGTGTGGCTGCCGGTATTTACACCTGCACTATTACCGATGCTAACGGATGCACCGTTACTCAGAAAGATACAGTTGACCTGATTATAGGAATTGAGAACGTGGTAGCGGCTTATGCAGTTAACCTGTACCCTAATCCTACGCAAAACAATGTAACGGTTGATGTAACGCTGCCGGTAGCTGCCGATGTTACGGTAATGGTTTATTCTGTTGAAGGAAAACTTATTAGCAGCATGGAAGAAAAGCAGATAGCAAATGCCAAATTTACTTTCAGCTTTATGGACGAAGCCGAAGGGGTTTACTTTGCTAGAATTATGGTTGACGGAAACGTTTCAACCCATCGCATTGTAGTAACCAGATAAAAGGGCTTAGCCAGTAATGAGAGGCGGCTGCGCAGATGCGTAGCCGCCTTTTTTATTCCTTCAAAAAAAATTTTGTGTGTATTGGCAGAAATGTGAAAGAAAATTACATTTGCCGTCCCTTAGCAAGGTTGCAACGCCAACCACGTGCTTTAGTTTCGGTAATACCGGAATGGCTTGAGTAAAAAGGATGTTTTCTTGCTTGGTGAGAAAAATCAAAAAGGGAGAAAACATTCCTCCTTAGCTCAGCTGGTTAGAGCACATGACTGTTAATCATGGGGTCCCTGGTTCGAGCCCAGGAGGGGGAGCCAAAATGGGCAAGTCGTTAGAAATAACTTCTTGCCCATTGGTTTTTTTACCGAAACCCGCGCCACCACTGCAAAGCAGCGTTACCACCTCGTTAGTTCTATTGGTTCGATATGTTCCCTCATCAAACACAAGTTTTTCGGGGAATATAGAACCAACCATTTTCTGCTTTATCTCTATCGGTGCAGCTTGATAATACTTCGGCAAGTCCATTAAAAGACTAAACCCCCACTTCATATACTTGCCAAAAGCGGTGTCCATCCGTGCCATTTCCTCTTTCCTTTGGGTGAGTTCCCAAAGCTCCTTTTGGTAGTGGTCTTTTATTCTTTTGTAGCTATCCTTTTCAAAGTCGCCATTCATAAACATTTGGTCATTCTTCAAAATCTTTTCGCTGCACTCCCTCATTTGGCTATCCAGTTTTTGCAATTCCTTTTTTCTGTCTCCTTCCTCTGTTGCAAAAATGTCCTCCATTACAGTAAGGTAAAGTGAAGCCACTTCGGGCTTCACCTGGAATGAGCCAATTAGCGATTCAAAAGAGATGTGCGCCTCATTCGCTCTAAATCGCTCTTTACATCCGTGTTGGCAGTGGTAATAAAAATAAACGCCTCCGTTACCTTTTGAACCGCTTCCGGTCAACATGCTTTCGCATTGTTTACAAACCAAGTGTCCGCGCAGTGGCAAGTTCTCATTCTTTGTATTCGGCTTTGCCATATTGCGTTTAGTAGCGTTCTCTATCTGTTGGCATTTCATAAATACCTCTTCGCTTATTATTGGCTCATGTAAGCCGTCCACAAGCGTTGCCTCTTCGTCCTTGTATTCAGGAATTAAAATTTTGCCATAGTAAAGCGGATTGCGGAGGGTAGCAAAGAAGTTGTTCTTGCACATCTTAAACCCTTTCTTTTCAAGCATCTTCCGAACCTCACATTTGCTGTAAAGTCCGGTAGCGTATAGCTCAAAACCTTCTTTGATGAAAGCAGCATCTTCGTTCGGGAACATCAAAGCTCTGTTTTGTTCATCGCGCTTCATTTTATAGCCCTTTGGCGCTTTACCACACCACCGTCCTTCTTTCATTGCTTTGCGCATACCTGCTCTTGTATTTAGCGACCTGCGGTCATTCTCTATTTCGGGTGTGGCAAGATAAACAGCAAGCAGCAGTTTATTTTCGGGAACGCTCAAATCAAGTGGCTGCTCAGTAGCGTTACACTCCACGCCCAATCCTGTCAGCGTATCAATCATTTTATACGCTTCACTGATGTTCCGCGAGAAGCGGTCCCACTTGATAAAAAGCAAATAGTCAATGCGCCTTTTATTCTTTCTCATAAACTCCAATAGTCGCATAAACTCAGGGCGCTTGAAAGATTTAGCCGAAGCGTCATCTTGAAAATGCTCAACTACCTCAATGCCTTTAATGTCGGCATACTTGCGTAGTTGCTCTTCCTGATGTCCTAAGCTGTAGCCTCTGTCTGCTTGTTCGTCAGTGCTAACCCTTGTGTAAATGATTGCTCTTTTCATACGTCAGTTTTTGTTGCTGATAGTTTAAATAATCAATCCGCCCCAACCTGTAAAGCAATTCTCTAATCTGCTTCACTTCTTCGTCTGTGTATTTTGCTCCGTTCTGTTGTAATAACTTTTTACATTTTTCAATACTTAGCATTTTAAAATTGCATGGCTCTCATGCCGGTTGCTCCGGTCACTGCTGCAAAACGCAATTACTTAGGGTTGCTCCCTTTGGTAAATCTCTTTTTTATCGTTTGGAAAACAGCTGTTATTTCTCCATCCTCCTCTTGTAATTGAATATCCTGATAGCGGTGTTCTCTGATTATCTCCTCTATCCGCTTTTTCGCTTTCAGTCGTTGCACTCCTTCAAACTTCTCCATTTGACCGTTGTTAAACTTCACGGTTATCTTCTCAAAATCTCCTATTCTCAAATAAGCCAGTAACTCCATTTCATTTACACTAAAAGGCAATTCGCCTTTGTATTTTGGCTTTAAATCAACTTGGGGAAAGAACGATTGAAGCAATTCGTTCAAGCCAATTTGGATGTGATTATCAAGCCCGGCTACTTCTTTAGCTGCCTTGTATTGTGTGTAGCTAACCGGAATTGCCACTCCATCCGTAAAAACAAGTAACATAACTGGCATTTTATTACCTATTGCAAATGCCGTAAAAAACTCAAGCATAGGCATGGCAACGCCATATTTTTTACTGCCTGTGCTAAGGCTCTCCTTAGTTGTTTTTATCTTTTCAAGCGGCAAGCCAAATTCTCTCAATTCTGAAATCAATTTCAACCATAACGCCTCCATAATGCTGAACCTTCTCCATCCTCTGTCTTTCCGTTTAATGGTCAACAACCCATGTTCCTCCCAACTGTTCAGTTGTCGGTAGGTTACAGTTTGCAGCTTTATCTTCCGCTCACTGTCATTCAGCACAGTAGAAATTTTATTGTTGCTGCGGTCTTTGAAGTATTGTTCAAAGCCGTTATCAAAGGCATCATTTTTGAACGCCTGCGCTACTGCATCATGGGCTTCAACTTTTGTCAGGCGGCTCATATTTTTTTGTTTTTCTAAGTTTGTCAAAGGTAATAAAATCTTACCAAATGGTAAGATTTTAAGAAAATATTTTTTACACTTGCATCACTGTTTTTAAGCATCTTAGCAACTTAATTTTCATGCACACCAACCCACAAATACTTGATAACTCCGAAGAACACTTTCAGCTGAAAGCGTTTTTGGATAAGCACCTTTGTTCAGGCGCATACACGCAACTTTCTGTTGCTTCGGGTTATTGGGATTTGCCCGCAATGGTAGAATTGCTGCCTGCCTTTAGAAAATTCTTGGGTGAACGTATTGATACAGAAATTCGCTTCTTAATTGGTGAAGAACCCAAAATCCGTTTGGGGCAGCTTGATAATTCATTTCCTGAAAGATATATCAAAGACGATTTACGGGAACTGCCTTTCAAAGAAGTGTTCAAAGAAGCCGTTTCCTTTCTTTCCGAAAATCTCGACAATGGCAGAATAAAAGTCAAGCTATACAAAAAGAGTTTTCTCCATGCCAAGTGCTACATCATTGGTGCTGAAAGAGAAAAAGCAGTTGGCATTATAGGCAGTTCTAATTTTACCCGCAACGGTTTGTTGGGCAATACGGAACTCAACGATATTGAATACGACCACCGCATAGTAAACTACATACCACAGGCGCAGGAACACGACCCAAGCCACCGCAGTTGGTTTGAAAAACTATGGAATGACCCGGAGAGTATTGATTGGAACAGAAAATTTGTAGTAGATGTTTTGGGGCTAAGCAAGTTTGGAAATCTGTCCTATTCTCCCTATGAAATTTACATCCGTATTCTTTACGAAATCTACGGTGAGGATATAGAGATTGAAGAAAAGCTGAAAACAGAGGAAGTTTTTGAACGCAAAAATACGCTCACCACTTTCCAGCAGGAAAGCGTTCGCAAGGCGTTAAACCGCTTGAACGATAAAAAAGTAGGCATGTGTTTAATAGGCGATTCGGTGGGGTTGGGTAAATCATACATCGCCCGCGATATTATCGAGAGAATCGGCTACTACGAGCGGAAAAATGTCGTGATTGTTTGTCCCGCCTCACTCCGTGAGGACTGGCAGAAACACCTTAAAGACATCACTGTAAATGCACCTGTCTTTTCTATTACAGAATTTGGGATGGACGAAAGTTTTGAGCGGGTAAGACAGAATTTGCTTTACAACAAAAAAAGTTCGGGTAGAACAACCGCCATTGATTTGTTGGTGATAGACGAAAGCCACAACCTCAAAACACAAGGCAGCAAATCATTTATGAATTTGCTGGCTGTGCTTACCGACCCCAACATCTGCAACGAACTTCCTAAAGTTTTGATGCTTTCGGCAACTCCGGTAAACAACGGTATTAAAGACCTTGCCAATCAAATTTTATTAGCCAAAGGAGGCAATGAAAAATTCTTTGCGCACTTCGGTATTGAAAGTTTGCTTACTCTGTTCGGACAAACACAAAAAGAGTTTAAGCGCATTGACAATGAAGATGTCTTTGCAGAACTCTATCCTATCCTCAACAAAATAATGGTAAAGCGAACCAAGCACCAGGTAAAGAAAGATTTTCCTGATGCTTTGCTTAATGGTAAGCCCATCATTTTTCCCGAAGAAAAATTGATAAACGAGTTGTATGAGTTAGACAACAAAGAAGTGCGAAAAGCCATAAGCGACACACTTCGTTCATTGGAAACCATTAACCCGGCTTTGTATGATGCTTTTACCTTGGAATTAACTGATAAAGAAGAAGAGCAGGAAGAAATTCAGGGAGTGATTGAGTTCTTCCAAACCTTTGAAACTAAAAAGCGCAAGCGCATCAACCAAACCGAATTTGAATCGGTTTTCCATTTCATTGACCGCGCCATCAAGAACCTTAAACTTATTCCATATTCATACCTCAGTGAAAAATTAGAGCCAAACGAACAAGAAGCTGTTCAGGCAAACGCGCGTAAAAACCTTACAGGTGTAATGAAAGTTTCGTTGTTCAAATCTTTCGATTCTTCCATTCATACGTTCCAAAAAAGGATTGACAAATACGAAACTTATCTCAGTAATTTCGAAACGCTCTTTTTTGAAAACAAAATCATTGTCCGCCCCGAAATCATTCAAAAAGCAATCAACCGTATTGAAGAAGAACCGGATGAAGATGTATTTGATTTGATTTTAGAAGAGTTGGCATCGTTTGAAGCCCGCGAAAATCGTAAAGCAGAAAACGACCGCAACTACAAAGCTCAGAAAGGTTTTTCTGAAATTAGTTTGGAGCAGTTCAACACCGATAACATCCGCAATTTCATTAAGCAGGATAGAGATGTAATTGCCATCATTAAAACCGTTTTAGGCAGTATTAAAACCGATACCAAGTTAGAGAAGCTCAAATCCCTTCTGAAGGAATTGCAAGGGCAGAAGGTCTTAATCTTCTCTTACTTTGCTACTACTGTTGACTATCTGAAAGAAAAGTTAGATGAGAATTTCCTTGCTCAAATCAGCTTGTCTAAAGAGGGAATTGCTTTCCTTAAAAGCAAAAACGGCAAGGAAAAATCAAATTACGTGCAGCGTTTTGCTCCGGTGGCTCAACGGCAGGAAGTGTTAGAGGGCAAAGTCAATGGCAAAGTTCCCTTGCAAATTCTTTGCAGCACCGATGTGTTAAGCGAAGGTCAAAACTTGCAGGACTGCGGCATTATTATCAACTACGACCTGCACTGGAACCCCGTAAAAATGATTCAACGCAACGGTCGTATCAACCGTTTGGGCTCATCATTCAGCGAAGTAAAAATTCACAACTTCCGCCCCGAAGCGCAGTTAGATAAATTCCTCAAACTGCTTATCAAGTTGCAGCAAAAAATCCGAATCATTGGTGGCTCGGTGGGAATTGACAGCAGCATTTTAGGCGAGCAAATAACCGACCGCCAGTTCGGTTTAATGGATAGCATTTACTCCGAAGATAAAGACCGCCAGCGGCAGGCAATAGAAGAATTAGAGCGCGAAAACGAATTAGCTTTTGACGAGCAGTTTGAAAACGACCTCCGCGAGTTCATGCGCAAAGCTACCGATGAGCAGAAAGAAAACCTTCGCCAAATGAACTTCAACAAATGGTGCGGCATTCCTTCGCTCAAAGATTTGGAAAAACTACTGGTGTTCAACATCGGCAAAGGTGAGTTTGAGTTCATCCGCACCGATGGCAACCGGGTAGCAAAAGAACCTAACCAACTAAAAGCCCTGCGCCTTATCCGCAGCTTTGACGAAGAGCGTAAAGCCGAAAAACTTTCCTTTCAGGAAAAAGAAGAACTCATTAAAACCGCCTCAAAAGTTTTTGAGTCTGAAAAAGCATATCAATCTACTATAGAAGATTCCGACCTCTCCGAGTTTATGGGTGTAAAAACAAGCACCGGTGGCAGCGGTCTTAAAAACGCCAAGCAGGAACTGCTTACAATACTCCACGAAAATCAGGACAGATACTCAGCCGATAACATCAAGCGCCTGCAAAACCTTTTAACTTCCAAAAATCTCGCGCTCGAAAATCGCTTGCGCTCCTACCTCAAGCGTTACGATAATCAGGTATCGCTCGATTTCTTGGATAGCTTGGCCATTTTAAGTGTTAACTTGGTAAAAGACGGTGCAACTGAAAAGAAACCCGAACCTGAAATGTGGTTTGGCTACTATGCGGACTAAGTGCCTTAGCTGGTTGCCTAAAAAACGCCACACTTTGTTTTTTGGGGCTTTATAACTCTTCATTCAACTGCAAATACAAATAACCATACTTGCAGTAAACAGCCCATCTGCAAATATAAAATTCTATATTCGCAGAAGCACCAATAGCCCTGATGGAAATAAATCGTTACAAAGCAGGTAAACTTGTCAAGCAATACGGCTATTCCAGTTTCTCGCCCGAACCGGTCAACCACGAGTGGCTCATTAGTGATGCAAAGGTAAACCGGCTGCTCAACGATGCCTCGCGCAAGCTGGGCGAACTCAACGTTTTTTCTTCTATGATTCCCGATGTGGATTTTTTTATCCGAATGCACATCACCAAAGAAGCAACCACCAGCAGCCGCATTGAAGGAACACAAACCAGTATTGAAGAAGCCCTACAAGGTGCTGAATACATCCACCCCGAAAAGCGGGACGACTGGCAGGAAGTTCACAACTACATCGAAGCAATGAACTTCGCCATTGCTCAGTTAGATAAACTGCCTTTGAGCAACCGCCTTTTAAAACAAACCCACAAAAAACTATTGCAGGGGGTGCGTGGCAAACACAAACAGCCCGGTGAGTTCCGCACCTCACAAAACTGGATTGGGGGCGCTTCGTTGAAAGATGCCGCTTTCATTCCACCCCATCATACCGAAGTGCCCGACCTCATGGGCGACCTCGAAAAGTTTCTGAACAACGAAGACCTGCAAACGCCTCCGCTCATTCGCATAGGCATTGCCCACTATCAGTTCGAAACCATCCACCCGTTTTTAGATGGCAACGGGCGTTTGGGTCGCTTACTCATTACCCTTTATTTGGTAAGCAATAACATATTGAACAAACCCGCTCTTTACCTTTCCGATTTTTTTGAGCGCAACCGCAGCCACTACTTTGATAACCTCATGATGGCGCGTTCAAAAAACAACCTCACCCAATGGCTCACTTTCTTTTTAGTAGGAGTGCTGGAAACTGCCGAAAACTCCATTCAAACCTTCAACGAAATCATTAAACTGCGGAAAGAAATTGAAGAGAAAAAAATTATCAGGTTGGGTAAGCGCGTTCCGCTGGCTATGGAACTCATGCGCTATTTATACAGCAAACCGGTGGTAGATGCTGCGGAGGTGGCTCAACTGCTCAACGTAAACATCACCACCGCTTACCGCTTAATCCAGGAATTGGAAAAACTCAACATCCTGAAAGAGCAAACCGGCTTTAAACGCAACCGCTATTTTATTTTCGAACAATACCTTCAATTGTTTAAACGATAAATTGTTCAATGGCTACAGCAGAAAAAAAATACTTAAAACTGAATGACATTGAATCTTACCGAATTGCCTTTCATCTCAGCAATAAGGTTTGGGAGATAATTTTGCAATGGGATTTGTTTGCAAAAGATACGGTAGGAAAACAATTTGTAAGGGCGGTAGATTCCATTTCAGCAAACATTGCCGAAGGTTTTGGTAGATATGGGAAAAAAGACAAGATAAAATTCTATCAAATTGCCAAAGGCTCTTTAAAAGAATGTTTTGATTGGAATGAGAAGTCAAAGGTGCGAGGGCTAATAACTCCTTCGCAGCACAAATATATTTTTGATGAGTTAGATAAACTGCCTAAAGCAATAAATGCATTGATAAAGTTTACCGATAACAATTTAACCGTTTAGCTAATAGCAATTTAGTAATGTCAGGAGTAAAACATTTAGTAGAAAACAAAGCTGCGTTGCCTTACGAGCAACTGTGCAAAGCACTCATTGAGCAGTTTGCCGTTAAGGAAAATGTAAACTGGGAAAGTTTACTGCCTTATGCACAACAGAAGGAACTGTTCGGTGGCGAAATACTAAATATTGTTGCCGACCACCCCAAATTCACTAACCAAAAAGACATTCGCCCCATTAGTTTAATGCGCGGCAGCATTTCGCAATTGCTTTTCTTTTTTGTGCGATTAAACGATGAGGCACTTACCAAAGCGCAAATACAAAAAGTAACCACTCGTTTTATTCGCGGTTCCGAAGCCAACCGCTACATCATTTGGTTTTTTGGCAACAAAAACGAAACAGAACTCAAAGTAGTATTGAGCGGCAAAGAGGGGAAAAAAGTAGTGCTGAAAACCCTCTCCTTCGGTATCAACCAACCTTACTACAAAACTTACAACTTCATATTCTCCGAAGTGCAGGCAAAAGTCAACCGCCTGTTTGTAGAACCTACCGACCTTTGGAAAACACTTTGGAAAGCGTTTGATATTTCTATTGTCAACCGCAACTTCTATAACGAAATCAAAGGAGCTTTCGAGCAGTTGATAGCGCAGCTTAGCCGCAAAGGCAATCCCTTCAAAACCGATGAAGACCGCGTGCAGTTTGCCATCCGCTTAATTGGTCGAATTATTTTCTGTTGGTTTCTAAAACGCAAAGAAGTGCTGAATGACGATGCGCTTTCCTTACAGGCAGTAAAGGCGCACGAAAAAGCAAACTACTATCAGGATTTGTTAGAGCCGCTCTTTTTTGATGTGCTCAATACTCCCGAAAAAGAACGCAAAGGCGGTTTACCCAAAACCATTGCCCGCTATCCGTTTTTAAACGGTGGTTTGTTCGAAGCGCAGGAAACAGATTACCAAAACAACCTGCAACTGAGTATTGATAACAAGTGGTTTGAAGATTTTTTTGGTAACACCTTGGAGCGATACAACTTTACGGTGGACGAAAACAGCAGCAGCAACGAAGAAATTGCCATTGACCCCGAAATGCTCGGGCGCATTTTCGAAAACCTGTTGGCGGAGCAAAACCCCGAAACAGGCGAAAGCGCCCGCAAAGCCACCGGTTCGTTTTACACCCCGCGCGAAATTGTGGACTACATGGTAGAGCAAAGCATTACCGAGTATCTGAAAACCGCTCTTAGCTCCCTCTCCTTGGGAGAGGGCTGGGGTGAGGCAATAGAAGATTTTGTGCATACCAATCACCTGCCCGAACAAACAAGCAGCAAGCACTTTAACAATCAAACAATTGAACAATTAAACCTCGCACTGGCAAAAATAAAAGTGCTCGACCCTGCTTGCGGCTCGGGGGCTTTTCCTATTGGTGTGCTGCAAAAAGTAGTAGCGCTAAAAAGAGAATTATGGCAAGCAGCTAACCCGAAAAAACAATTCAGCAATTCAGCCATTTATCAATTAAAGCTGAATACCATACAAAACTCCATTTACGGGGTGGACATACAACCAATGGCAGTAGAGTTAAGCCGCCTGCGCTGCTGGCTCAGCTTGGTAGTTGATGAAGAACCAACCGATATTAAAGCCCTGCCCAACCTCGATTTTAAATTTGTTTGTGCTGACAGTTTGGTGGATGTGCCTGTAGCAGATTATGTAACAGATGATTTGGAAAGAAACCTGAAAGAACTTGAGGATAATGTAGAACAGTATTTTTCTCCAGATTTCAGAAGTAAGAAGAAAATTCAGACAGCAATCAAGTCCAATATTTCTGCAATAAGCAAGTTTCACCACAACATTATTGCTCAGCTGGTCAACAAAATTCGTAAAGAGGAAAAGAATGCATCACCTGCAAAGCTGAAACAGCTTCGCGAAAAAATGTTGGAATATTTCCAAATGGACGCTAAGTGGAACACGTATGAAAATATCTTCAGAAACAGGAAAGTCGATTTTTTCAACCCCGTTTTCTTTTTCCCATCAGCCAAAAAGGGCTTTGATATTATAATTGGTAACCCCCCATATGTATCAGGTAAAAGCGGTCTGCTATCTGATGAACAGAAAGAATACTACAATGCTAATTATGAAACTGCTGAATACCAGTTAGACACATATATCCTATTTACTGAAAGAGCAACAAGAGTTGCAGCAAATTCAGGAGTAGTCACTTTCATTATGCCAAATACGTGGATGGCTAATTTGAAACTCACTAAAATTCGAAAGTATTTACTTGAGAAAACGGAGGTTCAAAAGATTGTTACAATGCCGTCAGATGTATTCTTATCTGCTGTGGTTGATACAGTAATATTGGTCTGCAAAGTCAAAGTGCCAAATGATTATCAAATTGAAATTGGCACTTTTAAAGAGTGGCAATACTCAAAGCTTAGGGATGTAGACTATAATCAATTTTATACTAACGACAAGTTTGTCTTTGAGATAAGTGTAAACGAGCAAAGTAAAATATTGATTGGCCAGATTGAATCTGGAACACAAAAAGTTTCAAGCATCTGTGATGTTAATAGAGGTGTCCATGCTTATAGAAAGGACGGGTATGGAAAATCAAAATTTACAAAAGGGTATCAAACGGAGCGTGATTATAATGAGCGCAGTTATCATTCTAAAACAAAATTGGACAAAACATACTTTAAAGAGGTAAGGGGCAAGAACGTTTTTCCTTACTACTATGAACTTTCAGATGATTATGTCAGCTATGGAGATTGGTTAGCAGAACCACGAGAATGGAAATACTTCACAGGTGAAAGGATTTACCTACGAAAGATTGTAGGCAACACCCTTTACGCTTCATTAGCGAATACTGATAATATAGCAGACCAATCTGTATACATCGCAAAACCAAAGAAGGGTCAAACTATTCTAACACGATATTTGTTAGCCGTCCTAAATTCTCGGTTGATAACCTGGTATTTCAGAGTTAAAGCAAATGAGTTTGATGATTTATTTCCTCAGATTAAGATAACAGAGTTTAAAGAACTACCCATCAAGATTACTTCAATCGCTATCCAAGAAGTAATAGCCTCTTTAGTCAGCTTCACGATTCTCAGCAAGTGTGAAAAGAAACAAATCGCAGTTTATGTTTCCAATGAGCAATTAGCAAAACAATTAGAAGAAGTAATTGATGCCTGTGTGCTGGAGCTATATTTTGGTGAGGAAATGAAAAACAAACAGATTGATGTGTTGGCTTTGGTAGAAAAAGAACTAAACCAAACACTGGGTAGTGCCGATTTTGAAAAGCTGCCGGTGGAGGCAAAAGCAGAAGCAATCAATAAATTTTACAGCAGTGTATCGCACCCCGATAGTGCCATTCGCAACCGCATTTTAAAATTCCCCATTGCCAGCCCCGATATTCTTAAACCCATCCTGCAAGGTTAATACACTATGCCCCGCCAAAAGTCAGTTGAGAAATTAGTGCTTAAAAACTTCAAGGCGTTTCGTCAGGAGCAAACTATTGACTTTAAGAAAAAGAACATCCTCATTTACGGCAACAATGGCGCGGGTAAATCATCCATTTTTTGGGCGCTCTACACTTTTCTGCAAAGCAGCATTAAAGATGATGCAGGCGTAGAAAAGTATTTCAGAGTATTTGATGAAAACAACCCTGAAACTTTTCAGTCGCTGCGCAATGTGTTTGAGCCTGCGGAGGCAAACTCATACGTGCAGTTGCACATTGAGGATAATGAAGAATCTAAAACTTACGCTATTTCTAACGAACCGGCAAAAACAAATTTCGATGCTGATGCAAACATCAAGTTTCTAAACACCACCAGCGATTTTATCAACTACAAACTGCTCAGTAATTTCTATAAAGACTCTCACCGCTTTGATGTAAACCTTTGGCCCGTATTTGAGCGCGATATTTTTCCTTTCATTACCGATAACGTTACCGACCAAACTTTTTTGGAGAAAATTATTTCAAAAACATCCGATGTAGAACGGTATGAAGGTTCTAACTACGCTTTAAGAGCTGGTTGGCGCAAAGACGCATATATTCAACGCATCGAAAGTTTCAACCGCGAGATTGATGCCCTTCTCGGAAGCATTCAGCAGACAGCGAATAAGTTTTTGAAGGAGCATTTTTACAACAATCGCGATGTCTTGAAAATCAGTCTGATTTTTGACAAGCGGTTTGATTTTAATCTCATACACCAAAACATTTGGAACGACAACAAAAAGCACATCCGCGAAACCAATCTGCGTATTAAATTAGTGGTAGAAAATTTCGATGCTGCAACCAACCGCTGGATAAAACTACAGCGGGTGCAATCATTCCTGAACGAAGCCCAGCTTACGCGCATCGCCATCGGAATAAGAATTGGCGCATTACGAACCCGTTTGCAGGATACCGATTTCAAATTGCTGGTTTTAGATGATATGCTTATCAGCTTAGACCTCAGCAATCGAATGGAGATAACCAAAATAATTCTCAATCACGATAACAAACCATCGCTTCGCTTCTTTGATAAGTTTCAAAAAATAATCCTCACGCACGATAAAGGTTTTTACAACCTTATGAAGAATTACACC
>CAZLXD010000016.1:20787-29771 GCA_964563185.1 uncultured Chitinophaga sp. | reverse complement strand
CGGGCGGTGGTTTACGGGCGGGTTGTAGGTGTATTGGCCCAGTTTGGCGGGGTTGGTGCGGTATATTATTTGGGCAGCGGCTATGGTTATTGCGGTGAAATTATTGTAAAGGGTATTGTAGGTATTCAGCCTTCCCTGCGAAATTTCGGGGCGGTCGGTGCGCAGGGTATTTTGGGTGCGGTTGGCAGTATTAAAGGAGTCGCGGAGGGTGGCTATTTCGTCAATTTTAAGTTGGGTAAATCCGGCTGCTATTAGTTTTACTTTATGCTTTTCGGCTGCCTGGTGCAGCTCGTCCATAAAGTTGTGCATTTTGCCTTGCGAGCGCGATGCCGCTACGTAAGTAGTTCCCTTTCCAAAGGCTCTTAGTTCAATAGCATTTTTGCCAAAGGCTTTGGTGGCAAAGTAGATAACATCATCGTATTTAATGCGGCATAGTTGCATTTGTTCTTTTACACTCACGGTTTGTATGGCTATATCTGCCTGTGCGGCAGTATCGTCCTGATAGTTGACGGCTGCATCAATAGCCTCTTGCCAATCTTGGGCAAAGGGGGCGGCAAAGCCGGAGTCGTGGGCTTCAAAATCGGCCTGGTCTTCGGTAAATTGGTCTAAAAGAGTTTGGCTGTGCTCTAACAGGTACCAGTCGGCACCTTTATAGCTTCGTAGTTCTTTTTTAGTTGCCATAGTTTATTGCTTTTAGTTTGGGTAATAGTTTTTATTCAGGGAGTTTTTGATGCATTGTAATTGGTTTTTGGTGCACTGTAATTGGTTTTTAGTGCATTGCAATCATTTTTTGGTTCATTGCAATTAGTTTTTGGTGCATTGTAATCGGTCTTTAGTCCAATGCAATTGGTTTTTGGTGCGTTGTAATTGGTTTTTGATGCATTGCAACTAGTTTTTAGTGAGCTGCAATTGGTTTTTGGCTCACTGTAACACTGCAATCCTTTAAAAACCGATTTATCGGTATGATCTACCCCACCACCACCCCACCCCGCGCACTGCGCGGGGTGTAAAGTGGTTTGGCCTGGCATATTTCGGGCGAAGGAGTGCATGGGATTCTTAGTTGTTTAAGTGTTTGGTTGTTTAATTGTTCAGTTGTTTAAGTGTTCCGTTATTTGGTTGTTTACCTGTTTATCATTTTTGCTCTTGCTCTTTGCTTTTTGCCCTTTGCCCTTTGCCCTTTGCCATTTCACGTTTCACGCCTTCTTTCCCATCCTCAAATTCTCAAATTCCCCTATCCTCCAATTCAACCATCACCTCAGCGCCCACCACAGCAGCAGTACCGAAAGCAGCACCAGGCTTACTAAGGGAATGAGCATTTTCAGCGGCATCCACCAGCGCTTATAAATCATGTGCTTTTCAAAACCTCTTGCACGGCTACCCATAACTTTAAGTTTTATTGGTTATTAAAAAACCTGCTACCTCCAAACCTGCCACAGCAGCACCCCTATGGCAGCCAGCCAGCCCCACAAAACCAGCATTACATAAGCCAGCTCTGCCTCTGTTAGTGTGTATGTATCAGTTACTATATGTTTGGCGCTCACAGGCGTTTTTTTTTAAAATAATGAATGCAGGGCTTACAGCACTTGCATGTCAGTTACACTCACCGGCCTGCATTCATTTTGTCCGCAGTACCATTAAATACCATTTAATCATTCAAGCCAGGCAAGCTTATAACTGCGTTCGTTACACAAGGGTAGGCAGTAAGCCTGCGGCAAGCAAACAAGTTCGTACGCCCAAATGGCACTTCTGAACCTAAAAACAAAACAGCCCTATAGCCTTCAAACCCTTTGCCGGTAAGGGTTTTAGCGGTGCCGGTGCCGTGCAGAAAAAACCTGCAAAATCCTGCACGCAGGTGGTTCTTTTAATTAGAGAAAATTCTATATTCGAAAATCCCCTTATGAATAAACCCGATAAACTTTTTCAGCTTATACGTTCGCTGCAACCTTCCGAAAAGCGTTATTTTAAACTACATGCCGCCCGCCATACCGAGCATACCGACAGCCACCATGCCATAAAGCTGTTTACTGCCCTTGCCGAATGGAAAGAGCCGGAATACACCGACCTGCTGCTGCGCAAAAAGCACCGCGGTAAAACTTTTTTAAAAGACCTGCCTACGCATAAAAAGCGCCTGCACCAACTGGTGCTGAAAGTAATGCGCAGTTACAACACCGGGCGCGACCCACACATCGTGCTCAGCGAAATGCTTATTGATATCCGCTTTCTGGTATCGAAGGGCCTGCGCGAACAGGCTTATGAACTTATAACTGAGGCGCTGCATATTGCCAATAATGGGCAAATGTTTGCCGAAGTACTGATACTGAACGACCAGCTGCTGCAACTGTACCCCGTAAGCCCTGCTGTTGCTCCTTACACCGCACAGTCCGTTCAGGAAGCCGAAAGCCAAACCATACAACACATAAACCTAACCCGCCAGGCCGCCCACTTAAAAGTAAAGCTGTTTGAAATAGAGGCATCGGGCAACTGGAGCAAACGGCAAAAGGAAGTAGCCGCGGTGGTAAAGCAGGTAAGGGCGCTGTTGCCCCGCTGCGCACACTTACGCCAGGCCGAACTTTACCTGATTAACGCCCTGCAGCTTTACCTTTTGCTGGAACATAAATACAGCGAGTG
Organism: uncultured Chitinophaga sp.; assembly: GCA_964563185.1. Classification (GTDB taxonomy): domain Bacteria; phylum Bacteroidota; class Bacteroidia; order Chitinophagales; family LD1; genus Bog-950. Next base: position 27,143 of record CAZLXD010000016.1, on the reverse strand, counting down.
CTTACAGCTGTCGCAAACCTGGTTCGATAAGGTGAAGGAAACCAACGGCTGGAGCAACTACACCTCGCGGCAAATACGGGTATCCATAGGCAACCATCTGCATGCTGCGTTTAAGTGCGAAAACTTTGAAAGCTTTCCCCAAACCATTAATCAGCTTAAAGAGCTGCGCGTAGAAAGTAAAACCGATGAGGTGGAAATATTCCGCCTTACCACGCAATACGAGCTGCTGTATTTCCTCAATACGCACCACTTTGAAAACTGCACCCCCTTACTGAAAGCTATTGATGACGGGCTGAAACATTACCACGCCCATATTTCCGAAAAGCAACATGTTTACTTCCGCTACAACCTGGCCCTGCTGGAGTTTTTCCGCAAGCGCTACAATGCTTCGCTAAAGCACCTGCGCCAGTTGTTTACCGATGCCGGCCGCAATGCTAAATACAGCTATATAATGATGTTAGCCCGCAGCCTGGAATGGCTGTGCGAAACCATAAACGGCAATTACGAAGTGCTGGATAACAAGCTGCGTAATCTGAATAACTGCATTACCGCCCACTATCCTCAGGTACAATTCCTGAAAACTATGGCGCAGTTTTTCCAGGTTATTGAAAAGGAGAAAAGTTACAGTTCCGCTAAGGTTACTGCCGCCAAAAAACAGTTAGATAAAGCAGAATGCCCGCCCGAGTGGGAACAGCTGAAAGGCATTATTATAGAACTGCTGTAGGCTAAAATTAAAAAGCCACGTTTTTATAAACGTGGCTTTTTAAGTAGAAAAGGATATGGCCTATTGTTCTTCCACCAGCGCTACTCCGTAAGCAATGTTGCCGCTGTTAGGGTCGTTTTCAATCCACAATATGTGGTCCACCTTAAACGAAACGGCCTGGTCGCTGCTGTTAGTGCCGCTTACTACACCGCCTGCGGTGGTAATAGCCGCACTCTTTTTAAGGTAATGGGTAGTAGTGCTGTAAGAAGCATTAGCCGAAATGGTTCCTTCGTACGAAAGCAGCGGAGGTGTGCCCGATTGTGCTTTAACGTTCAACACAAGGTCCATCTTATCTAACTGATAATTGGTGCCGGTTCTGGGGCGAAAACAAAACAGGGTGCGCACATCTGATCCGTTTGCCGAATCGTTAGCAATCATGTACACTTCGTTGGCTGAAATTTCTCGGGTTGTAGCCATAATAAAAATTGGGTTTTTGGTGCAAGCTGTGAGGGGGATGTTACATCACCATGCTACAGGCTTACGGGTTAAGTAATACACCAAACCTACAAATCGGTTTTTGTAAAACGAAATTTATTTTCGGGGAAACTACCCTACGGTAATCTTGTACATTTTGTCGTAGTCCAGATACTTTACGGCCAGCCCGCGCAGCTCTTCGGCAGTTACCGTTTGCACAGTTTTAAGCAACCGGTTTATGTGGTCTGTATCCTGCTGGTAGATAATTAAGCCCCTGAGTGTATCGGAGAATTTAAGTGCTCCGTCAATACTTCGCATAATTTTACCGGCTAAGTAGTTCTTTACTGTTTCCAGTTCTTCCTCATCAATCAACTCGGTGCGCAGGCGGTTAATTTCAAACTCTATTTCCTTTAAGGTAGCCTCGCGCACATCGGTTCCCACTTCCGATGATATTTCAAAAAAACCACCGTGCGGATACGAAACAAACGTAGAGTGAATGCCATAGGTATAGCCTTTGTCCTCGCGTATGTTGGTCATTAACCGCGAACCGAAGTAGCCGCCAAATACGGTGTTCAGCACACTCAGTTTTAAAAAGTCGGGGTGCTTTTTATTAATGCCCAGGTTACCCAACATTATAGCCGATTGCACCGAGTCGGCCTTTTCGGTATGCTGTATTAACTGCGTGGAAGATTCAACGGGGTGTGCAATGGAAGTATCGGCCGCCACTCCTTTCCATTCATTACCTCCAAAGTTTTTGTTCAGGCTTTCAATCAGCGAATTGGTAAACCTGCCCGAAACTATAACGGTAAGGTTGGCAGCGTTGTAGTATTGCTTGTAGAAACCCTTCAAATCATCCACCGAAATATGGTCGAAGTCCTCAAACTGCGTAATGCGCCCGTAAGGGTTTTTTTGCCCGTATAGGGCATCCACAAACTGGCGGTTGGCAATAAAGTCGTTTTTCTCCAGCTCCACCTTCAGGCGTTGCTTGCGGTTATTCAGTACCGTATCTAATTCCCCCTGCGGAAAAACGGCATCCGTCAGTATTTCATACAGCAGCGGTAAAAGTGTTTCTGCTTTGTTGGTAAGCGAAAAGAGTGTAACACCGGCATTCTCAAAAGCCGCGCTGTACTGAATGTTTGCTCCGTGGTAATCAAAGGTATCGGCAATTTCCTTCGCGCTTTTTGTTGAAGTGCCTTCGCGCAACATGCGGTTGGTAAGATCAGCAACCAGGTTTTTAGGTTCGTACCACTTACCGGCACGGAACATCAGTTCCACCTTTACTACTTCCTGCTCGCCCGAGTTAATGGAATACACCGGTACGCCATTATCCAGTTGCATCAGTTGCACCTCCGGAAGATGTAGTTGGTCAATTATCTTTATGTCGGGGCTTAGCGCTCTGTTCATCTTCCTTGGTTTAGTTTTTACTGTAATAGCGTATGGTATTCAAATTCTCCTTCCTGAAAATAGAAGCAGCCACTGCCTGTATCTTCTCAGGCGTTACGGCCTGGTATTTTTCAATCTCCTTATTTACATCGGCAGCGTTGCCCAGCATTTCGTAGTAGGCCAAATTCATAGCGCGGTTCAGTATGTTGGTTTCGCCAAATGCTATATACGACTCCATTTTGTTCTGCACTTTCACCAACTCCTTCCCATCAATTTTTTCGGTTACCATTTTCTCCAGCACAGCCTCAATAGCTTTTTCTGCAGCTTCCATGGTTACATCTTTATTCAGTTTACCCTCCACCATCAGCAAACCGGCATCTACCGTTTCGGTGGTGTAAGCGGCAATACTGCTAAACAGTTTCTGCTCTTTTACCAGTTCATTATAAAGGCGCGAAGAATCGCCCGTGCTTAAAATATCGCGCAGCAAATCGGAGGCATGAAAATCTTCGTGGGTACGGGCGCACATTTTGTAAGCCATATAAAGTGAATCTACCGGCACATCGGCTTTTACTTCCAGTAAGCGGGGTTCGGTTTGGGCAGGTTCCTGCGGTATATTCTTTTCCGGTTTTTCACCTGCCGGAATTTCACCAAACCATTTTTCGGCAAGGAGTTTTACTTCATCGGTAGTAACTGCTCCCGCTACAACCATCACTGCATTGTTAGGGCGGTAGTATTTAAAAAAGAAGTCCTTGGCCATTGGTATCTGCACCTTTTCAATGTGCTCCAGATTCAACCCTATTACGGGCCAACGGTAAGGATGCACTTTGTAAGCGAGCGTACTCATTTTGTGCCATACATCGCCATAAGGCTGGTTAATGTAGTGCTCTTTAAATTCTTCCATTACTACGCTCTTCTGTGTTTCCAGGCTTTCTTCCTCAAAAGCCAGGCTCATCATGCGGTCGCTTTCCAGCCAAAAGGCAGTTTCCAGATTGTTAGCCGGAAGTATATCGTAGTAGTTGGTAATATCGTTCGAGGTAAAGGCGTTGTTTTCACCTCCGGCTCTTTGCAGCGGGCTGTCGAAGTGAGGAATATTTACCGAGCCTTCGAACATAAAGTGTTCAAACAGGTGGGCAAAGCCCGTCTGCTCGGGGTTTTCATCGCGCGAACCTACCTTGTAAAGAACATTCACAGCCGCCATAGCGGTGGAATGGTCCTCGTGTACTATTACCTTAAGGCCGTTGCTTAATGTAAACTCATTAAAACGAATCATGCTTTCAAAATTAAGGCGGCTAAAGTATTGATTTTGAGCAGAGCCGAAACCCGATAGATTTTTAGCTTTGGGGTTCAACAGATATATGGATAGAAAGGTTCAGAAAGCAGGAGTAGCAGGTGCCGGAGCCATGGGGCTTGGCATAGCACAGGTATTTGCACAGGCAGGTTTCGGGGTGGTGTTATACGATTTAAGCGAAGAGCAGTTAGCCGGAGCAAAAGCCACCATTACCGATAACCTTAGCGGTGCGGTAGCCAAAGGAAAACTGACCGATAAAGAGAAAACCGAAACGCTTGGCAGAATCACTTTCGCCAACGATGTAAATGCTTTAGTGGCTGATGTTATAGTAGAAGCCATTGTAGAAAAACTTGAACCCAAAAAGCTGCTGTTTCAAAAGCTGGCGGAAATAAATTCTAAGGAAACAATTCTGGCTTCCAACACTTCTTCTATTCCTATCACCCGCATTGCAAAAGATATTCCGAATGCAGAACGTGTGGTGGGTATGCACTTTTTTAACCCTGCCCATATAATGAAACTGGTAGAAGTTATCTCAGGCGTTGAAACCTCGGAAAAGGTCGCTAACACCGTAAAGGAGATTACACGGCAACTGGGCAAAGTGCCGGTAATGTGTAAAGATTCTCCGGGCTTTATTGTAAACCGCGTGGCGCGCCATTATTACGTGGAGAGCTTAAAGTTGTTGGAAGAGCGGGCCGCTACTATGGAAAACATAGATGCGCTGATGGAAAGTGCCGGCTTTAAACTCGGCCCGTTTAAACTAATGGATTTGGTGGGTAACGACATCAACTTTGCCGTTACTTCCTCACTGTTCGAATCCTTTCATCAGGAAACCAAGTTTCGCCCTTCGCGTATTCAGCAACAAAAAGTAGAAGCAGGGCACTTGGGAAAGAAAACAGGAAAAGGGTTTTACAGCTATCGCTAAAAGCGAAGGGCTAAGCCCATATTCGTTCCGCTTTTCAGCAGCATTAAATTCATACTGCTTTGGTTGCCGCAGTATCTTCTCATCTTGGTTGCTCCAATGGTAGTAATAGGAATGCCCGCTGCCATTCCAACAAGCCCCCACACCACCATTACCGAACCTCCTACTATGTAGCCTACTGTGTTAATGTCGGTGTTATCGTATATGTCGGCATTTACCCCAATATCCAACAAAACCACTCCGCCCGAAAACAAACCGGCACCAACGCCTAATGCCACGGCACCTCCAATGGTCATACCCTTGTATCTGCGGCACTTATCTGCATCATACGATAGTGTTGGCTTAGCCAACAAAGGACGATGTTTAACAGCGGGAGGCTGATTCAAAGTTGCAGCAAAGCCAAGTTGCGGAGTGTTGCTGTTTCCGCCTGCTGCTACAGCAAGATAAAACGCTAAAAGCAAAAGAGTAAATGCTGATTTCATACGTTTATGATTTATGGCACAAAGTAAATTTTACCTGCTAAAATTACGGCTGCGAACCACTTTTTAATCCCGCAAAACCGTTTAAGTTTGCAGTCCTCTGAAAAGGAGTTGGTTCCGCTGTTGCGGAACTGTGTCTAAAAGCCCAGGTGGCGAAATTGGTAGACGCGCTCGTTTCAGGTGCGAGAGCCGCAAGGTGTGGGGGTTCGAGTCCCTTCCTGGGCACCATTCAGACAACAGTTGGCAGTAGCAATTGCCAACTGTTTTATTTTATGCCTACCTTAGTTTCAAAATTTAAAAATGCTTACCAAAGAAAAAGTTCAACAGATTATTGACAAAATGCCCGCCCACTTCAGTGTTGACGAGCTGTTGGATGAGTTGTTTTTCTTAGAGAAAGTTCAGCGTGGACTTGAACAATCAAACAAAGGGGAAGTTCTTTCTACCGAAGAGGCTAAGCAAAGAATGGGAAAATGGCTGAAGTAGTTTGGACACTCGGAGCACTTCAGGATATGGAGGACATTGCTGAGTTTATTGCCAAAGATTCTGCAAAGTATGCCTCCAAAACAGTAAAGCGGTTTTTTGAAGAATCAGAGATACTTACCACCAACATACGGGCGGGGAGAATGGTTCCCGAATTTGCCGCTGATAATCTCCGGGAAATTGTAGTGGGTAGCTATAGAATTGTATACGCTATTGTTAGTGAGGAACGAGTTAACATTCTTACAATCCATCACGGCAAACGTTTGCTGGGCAACAATCCCGTATTTTTTGAATAGTGAGGTTAGCTTGGTATGACATATTAGGCTTTGCTCAAAAGCTATCGGTTAGAAAGTTGTTCAATGCTGCATCTGTTCTTTCTTCCTTTTACATCGCTAAGCATTTAAAGCAACCCATACAATGGGGCATGCCGTTTAATGTTTCTATTGAACCTACCACCAACTGCAACTTAGGTTGCCCCGAATGCCCCAGTGGTTTAAAGAGTTTTACCAGGCCAACAGGTAATCTTGAATTGGATTTCTACAAGAAAACGGTTGATGAAATCGGAAATAAACTGATATATCTCTACTTCTACTTTCAGGGAGAGCCTTACCTGCATCCAAAGTTTTTGGA
>CAZLXD010000016.1:0-20777 GCA_964563185.1 uncultured Chitinophaga sp. | reverse complement strand
ATGGTAAAGTTCGCTTCGAAGAAGAAAATTTACACAGTTACTTCAACCAACGCACACTTTCTTACAGAGCGCAAAGCGAAAGAAACCATAGAGAGCGGCTTAGACCGCATTCTGATTTCGATTGACGGAACCACACAGGAAACTTATGAGCAATACAGGGTAGGTGGAAGTTTAGAAAAGGTGATAGAGGGGACAAAGAACTTAGTGAAAGCTAAACTGGAGTTGAAATCGAAAACACCGCACATTGTTTTTCAGTTTTTGGTAGTAAAGCCTAACGAGCATCAGATTGAAGACGTAAAACGATTGGCGAAAGAAATTGGTGTAGACGAAGTAAAACTGAAAACAGCGCAGGTTTACGATTTCGAAAGCGGCAATGAGTTAATACCTGCCATTGATCAATACTCCCGCTACAAAAAACAGGCTAACGGTCAATACGAAATCAAAAACGAACTACTCAACCACTGCTGGAAATTGTGGCACAGCACCGTTATTACCTGGGATGGCAAAGTAGTGCCTTGTTGCTTTGATAAAGACGCTCAGCATCAATTGGGCGACTTGCATACTAAATCGTTTGCCGAAATATGGCAAAGTAACTTGTATCAGTCTTTCCGCTCGTGCATACTGAAAAGCCGCAGGGAAATTGATATTTGCACCAATTGCAGTGAAGGAACAAAGGTGTGGGCGTAAAAAGATCGTACAGTTTTTCGCTGTAAGACCTTTAAAATAGAGTTACAACAATCTACCTCACCACCATCCTTCTCACCCCAACTCCTTTTTCCGTTTTTAGCTGTATAGTGTAAACACCAGCAGCAAAGTTTCGGTTAGCTATGTAGTAGTTGTTTTCTCCTGAGTGCGTTTCAAATAATCGCAAGTCAACCACTTCGCCAACCACATTGGTCACTTTCAGTTCAATAGTTTCTGCTTTGGTTGAATTCAGCTTCAATGCAAAAGCTCCTTCATTCGGATTAGGGTAAATGCTCCAGTCATTATTCGCTAACTCATCAATGCTATTAGGAATGTGGTCAATACAGGCGGTATCGCTACAGTAGGCATTGCGGCTCACCACCACGCAATAGAAGCCGGTTACTGTAACATTGTAAAACTGATTGGTAGCACCCGGTATGGGATTGGCACCCGGAAAGCCATTATACCACTGATAGGAATAACCCGAAGGATAAGCAAGCAGAGTGTTGCCGCTTTGTGTAACTGTAGCCACTGGCGGAGGCAGTATACAGATGGTATCAATACAATCAATGTTGTTATTAATAATACAGATAACCTGATAACACCCTACCGCGTTGTAAGTAATAAAATGCGGCCCCGGGCCGGTGGCGGTGGATGGGCTTCCGCCCGGAAATTGCCAATTGAAACTTAGGCCTGAAGGATTTCCTGCATACGAATAAGCAGTAGTTTGCCCTACGCAAATAGAATCCTCAAAATGCAGGTTACAGATTGGAGGCCCTGGAGTTTTGCAACGCAGGCGAATACATATAGTGGTATCGGCACAATAGATAGCTCCGGTGCCCATTACAAAAGTGATGCATACAACAGTATCCGATGAGGATGATGGGGTGTAAGTGCCATTGATTACAGCGGTGTTGCCGGTCATAGTCAACGGGTTGTTTCCTAAGATAGAAGTGTTCTGCCCGGTTTGAATTTGCAAAGTGCCACAGCCTTTTACTCGCATTTGAAAATGATAAACATTTACTCCGGTAGACTGGTCGCACCAGCTAGAATCGCTTAAGTACTGGAAGAAACAGCAGATAGTATCTTTATCGCAGGGCGGCAGTATCACGCAGTCGGTATCGCTGTAACAGCACAGTACCTCGTAGCCGGTGGAGTCGAATGCTGCAATATGCGAACGGAAGCAAAGTGTATCGCCTGCATTGCCGTTGTAAACGGTAGCGGTTAACGGACCCGAGTTTCCTCCGCTTGGGATGTTTACAAAATTGATAAACGGTGAATATGCCACATTAAGGTTGGGTGCCAGTATTTCAAAAGTTACCTGCGACACGGAAACTTGCGATTGATTGAACACCTGATAGTGAATAACATACTTGCCTGTTGAGTCACATTCCACAGAATCAATCAACAGGTCAGCACACAAACTATCGGGGCAAGGATACAGTGTCAGATCTAATTCCCCCGTGGTATCCACACAACCAAAACCATTGGTGACGATTACAGAATAAACTCCGCTCATACTGGTGGTGTAGCATTGTGTAGTGGCACTGGGAATTGGAACACCATTATTCAACCACTGCCAGGTACTGCCTGCAGGTGCACAAATAGTGTAAGGCGCGCAGGTATCAAAACAACCTTCGTAGAATGAACATAAATACGGCAACGGATTTACGGTTACACAATAGCTGGCGGTGTTCTCGCAACCATTGGTATCAATAGCGGTGGCATAATAGCAGCCGTTCTTTGTAACCAGAATAGTATCGTTTACATCACCGGTATTCCATTCAAAAACTACTGTTGGGTCGGGGTGAGAAACTACCAGCATAATAGTATCGCCTGCGCAAACGGTAGAACTTCCTACCGCCACAATAACCGGAGGAACAGGAAGTGGATGAACAATAATGATGTATGGCAGAGAAGTATCCCCACAACCGGTTGTTGTATCGGTTATTACTACCTGGTAGTTGTAAGTGCCGGGCGGCAATCCGAAAACAGAAACTCCGTTCAAGGTTGCTCCGTTCACGTTGGGGTCGTTGCTAATCCATTGGTAAAGCCAGTTGTTACTGAAAGGAACGGACAGGTTGGTAAACTCTCCGAAACACAATTCATCATCGCCACTGTTAGTAATAACAGCAGGTGGGCCGGTGTTTACTATTATGTGGATGAATGTTGAGTACGGGCAACCGCTGCCGTCATTCATAGTAACAGCATAAATACCTGTGGCTGTTACTACTATTGAATCGTTCGTGGAGCCATTACTCCACAAGTAGGTGCATGTTCCGCAAGTGGGTGCTACTAACAGCACATTGGTTCCCGCGCAAACTATAGTATCCGGGAAAGCGGTAATGCTGCCGCTTAATGCCGGAGCTACGATGGTAATGTTTTGCTGAGCAGTATCGTAGCAGCCGTAAATGTCGTGCACAATCAAAGTAACGGTGTAAGTGTTTGCCGGATTGAAACTGTGTGTCGGATTTTGGTTGAGCGAAGTTCCTGCATCGCCAAAATTCCAGTTCCAGTAGTTGATGCTTGTAAACGATGCATCGGTAAATAATACAGGGTTGTTGATACAATTCGGGCTGGCAAATGTGAAAGCTGCAGTTGGTTGAGCAGGCACAATTACCGTATCGGTTACCACATCGGTACAAAGCCCGTTACTAACGGTAAGCGTAACAATGTAAGTGCCCGGTGATGCATACAAGTGACAAGGATTGATTTGGGTAGAAGTAGTGGCATCGCCAAAATTCCAGTTCCACGAAGTGATGTTGTTGCCGGCTGTAAACGTGCTTTTATCTGTAAAGCAAACCGAGTCGTTCCAGCAACCGGTAGCTACATCAAACTTAGCCAGTAAAGGAATTTCGATGTGTGCCGTATCCTGCACTAAGCAGGTATCTACGCCATTGGTGCTTGGCACTAAACCCGAAAGAGTAACCAGGTAGAAACCTGCCTGCGGATAACTGTGCGTTGGGTTAGGTAAGATAGAAGTAGTAAAGTCACCAAAATTCCAACTAAAGTTGAAAGCATTTACCGAAGTATTGGTAAACGAAACAGGATTACAGGAAGTATGGTTAAAACTTACCGAGCCGTTTGGCGTGCAATTGCCGGGGCCACCTCCGCCACCACCGTTGCAGGAATCTTCCTGTACCACTAATACATTAGAAAGAGTTGTACAGTTGTTGGTCAAATCAGTAACTACTACCGAGTATGCTCCGGGTGCTGTAACCGATACACATTGCGAGGTAGCCGCATTCGACCACAGGTAAGCGTAGTTGGCATTTCCTAAAGCACATATGTTAACTGTGTAGGTGGCGCCAATACAGTAAGTCAGATAGCTGAGTGTGCTAATACTTGCTGTTGGCCCGCTTACATACTGCACGTTAATCTGCGAAAGGGCGGTACAGCCATTCACATTTGTAGCTGTTACCTGATAAAGCCCATCAACAAAAATGTTTGTAGGGTTCGCTACAGAAGTATAACCTCCCGGCCCACTCCAGTTGTAACTTACACCACCTGTTGCCTGTAGTTGGGCACTTCCTCCGGCACATAAACTTCCAATTTGTGATACGGTTGGTGTAGGTGCTGCATTAAGGGTTACGGTAGTAGAGTTCGACAAATTGTTACCGCATACGTTTACACTTACACTTACTGTTACATTTTGCGGAGCATTGTTGCCCCACTCAATTTGCGTTGTAGCATTGCCGGGCGAAAGAATACTTCCCGCGTTAGAAGGAGTGATGCTCCAGTTGTAGGTGGTTCCCGCAGGGTAAACTGTTGGGCAGATAAACGTGTTGGTGGAGTTAGCACAGAAGGGGCTGCTTGCCAAAATAGTTGGCGGAGTAAGCGGAGCCGGATAAACGTTCTGTGTGGTAGTATCGGAAGAGCAGAAAGGCGAATTGGGCATTTGGGTGTATGCCTGCACTATGTATGGGCCGGTGTTATTCCATGTAACCGTTACACAACTTCCAATAGAAGCAGAAGGAGTTCCGCCTGTAATAACCCAATTAGTAGTGTTGGAAGTAGGATTAGCACAATACGATACGGAAGCCCCCGGGCATATCACCGTATCGCCTGTAATAACCGGTGCTGCCGGAGAAGCTACTACCTTAACCGGAAGTATAGCCGAATCGGAACAAGTGCTGTTGGGATTAAGCGGAATAGCAGTAATAAGGAAATTGCCTGTAAAGCCGTTCCAGTTAATGGAAACAGAATTAGAAGGGCCGGGAGCATAAACAGGCCCTGCGGGATATACATTCCAAAAGCAAGCATTGCCCAGCGAAGAGAAGTAAGTGGAAATACCTTTTGAGCAGGTAGGATTAGAGCCCATTATGCTTAACTCCGGCCTTACGCGAATGATGATAAAGGCGCTTCCTCCGCATTGCAAAAACGAATCGTAATACTGAACGGTGAGCGTATCGTTACAGCCAAACAAATTACTTGCCCAGCAAATTTCCACTTCGTTGCAACAAACCGAATCGCTCAATACTCCGCAGTTACCATTGCCCAAACTCCATGTGTAAGTAGCTCCGCTAAACAATGGCAGCACATATTTTTTACAATCACCGGGGCACACTACGGTATCGCCACTAATAGTAGCTATGCTTGGCACAATAGGAATGGTAATAAAAGTTGTATCGGTGCAGGCAGTGTTGCAACCTGTTATGTATAAGCCCAGCGTTCCTACCTGTCCTGCTCCCCAGGCTACCGTTACGTTGGGTGTGCCCTGTCCGCTTACAATGGTTCCGCCAATAGCAAACCAGTTGTAAATGCAACCCGTGCCGGGTGTAGTGGAGTAAGTAGCGGTATCATACGCACAAACGGTTGAGGGGCATGTAATATCAGGGCCAGGTAAGGAATCAATACTGATGGTGCTGCTGAAAGTATCGCTGCAAAAACAGGCATTGAATGCAATCAAGGTAATAGTGTAAGTGCCCGCATTGCTATAAGCATGTGTAGGATGAGTGCCTGTTGAACTTCCCCCATCGCCAAAATACCATTGAAAGGAAGTAGCCCCGCTTGAAAGATTGGTAAAGGCTACCGATGAAAACTTACACGCACTGCTTTGGTGGCTGAAGTTTGCCACCGGCAAATCCACTTTCTCTACACAAATTTCTGCCGAGTCCACACAACCCCATTGGTTAGTTTCAATTACCAGCAATGTTCCGTAGCCGGTGCTGTCCCATGTTATTGTTGCTGTGTTTACAGAAGCAGTGATACTTGAATTTCCCGTGGCAAACCACTGATACGTGCTGCCCGCATTTAGGGTAGTGCTGTAGGTAATGGTGGCAAACTTGCACACCTTTTCGCAGGCGGGCCTGTGGTCCTGCACCGAGCCGCTTTGCCCGGTGCCGGTATCGCTAGGGCAGGTAGGGTAGGGGGCATGGGTAATTGCCGGGTTGGGATTCGGATGGATAGTAACATTTAAAAAATAGTTGGCGCTTGGGTTGGTTTGCGAAACAATGATTGTACCTGCGCCTGCATTGCCCCATTGCACTACCGCGCTATCGGTGGTAGGCGAGCCCAGCAGGTTGCCGCCCGTTACATTCCAGAAATACGAAGCCCCGTTAACGTAAGGAGCATAATAGGTCACTGTTTCGCCTGCGCAAACAGAAGTATCACCGGTTATTTGTGCCTTGGCACTATGGCAAAATAAAACAGCGATGAATGAAACGAGGGTCAGGAGTTTCTTCATAACGGTGGCTTTAAGTCCGCATTAAAGATACAAGCCTAAAACAGTAAAACGAAAAAGCCCCTGAATTTCTTCAAGGGCTTTGTATTAGGTTTTTAGAAATACTATTACACCGTCATTATCTCTTTCTCTTTTATCTCCAGGTGCTTTTCAATTTTAGCCGAGAAATCATTGGTAAGGTTTTGCACCGATGTTTCGGCATTCTTAGCAGAGTCTTCCGGCAGGCCATCCTTCTGCATTTTCTTCACCTTCTCGTTGGCATCTTTACGCACCGTGCGGATAGAAATACGGCAGTTTTCTGCTTCGTGCTTGGTTTGCTTTACCAGTTCCTTTCTGCGCTCCTCGGTTAGTGGCGGAATGTTGAGGCGGATAATCTTGCCATCGTTTTGCGGAGTTAAACCAATGTTGGCAGCAAGTATTGCCTTTTCAATAGGCTGCAACAGCGAACCATCCCAAGGCTGTATGGAAATGGAGCGGGCATCGGGGGTGGAGATGTTTCCCACCTGCGCTAAAGGCGATTTTACCCCGTAAGCATCTACCAATATACCATCCAACATTCCGGCACTGGCTTTACCGGCACGTATTTTCGATAATTCAAATTCGAAATGCTCCAGTGCTTTTTGCATCAGTGAGCGGGTTTCGTCCAGTAGTTTTTTTACATCGGCATCAGTCATAGTTAAGTTGGTTGATTAAGTGAATGGTTGATTAGTTATTCGTTCTTTTTTCTTTTTAAGTAGGCTATGTAGCCGTTCAGCAATTTTAAACACTTTTCGTATTGCTTTGTAACTTCTTCAAACTCCTGTTGTGTAATATATCCTTCGTCTACTGCGGTTATTAAATGGTCTTTAGTTTCCTCTAACGGGAACTTCTTTTTATCTGGTTAATCAGACTGTATTCCTCATTTTTAGGAAACCGCTTGCAAAGTCCGCTAATAGTTATGCGCAAGTTGCGAGCCTCTTTCCAAACCTCCAATTCTTCAAATCCAGCCATACAAACTATTCAACTGAATCAACTAATCACTCCATCAACTAATCCCTCACCAGCGTTCCAATCTGCTCGCCACTTACCACCTTCTTTAAATTTCCTTTTTGGTTCATATCAAAAACAATAATGGGCAAGTGATTTTCCTGACAAAGGGTGAATGCTGTTAAGTCCATTACATTCAACTTGCGGCTTAGGGCTTCGGTAAAGGTGATAGTGTCAAACTTCGTTGCTCCGGGATTTTTCTCAGGGTCGGCATCGTAAATGCCATCTACACGGGTGCCTTTTAAAATAACATCGGCTTCAATTTCGGTAGCGCGCAGTGCTGCGGCAGTATCGGTAGTAAAATAAGGGTTGCCGGTTCCTGCACCAAATATCACCACACGGCCTTTCTCTAAATGGCGAACGGCCCTGCGCTTAATAAATGGTTCTGCAATCTCTTTCATTTCAATAGCGGAAAGCAGGCGCGTCCACACCCCAATTTTTTCTAAACCACTTTGCAGTGCCATGCTGTTAATAACGGTGGCCAGCATTCCCATATAGTCGCCCTGCACGCGGTCAATACCATTGGCGCTGGCCTGTATGCCGCGGAAAATATTCCCTCCGCCAATTACCACCGCTACCTGCACACCGGTGTCGGTTATCTGCTTTATTTCTTCCGCGTATTGCATTACCATGTCGGCATCAATACCAAACTGCTTGTTGCCCATTAATGATTCACCACTCAGTTTTAGAAGTATACGCTTGTATTGCATAGCGGACGTGAAAATAGGAAAATAGCGCAATGGAGAGTGGTTGATTAAGCCAAGCACTAAATGCAAAAAAGCCCCGCAGTTTGCACTGCGGAGCCTCCATTATGGCTAAAACGAAAAGCAAAACTTTATTCCTCGACTACTTCAATTTCCCAGCCGGCTGTAGATGGGCCGGGGTTGTAAATATTAAAGTTGCCGAAGGTTTCAAGCTGAAAATCGGCTACGGTTTTTTCCAAATCGGTAGGGTTGGTAACCGTAAACTGAGGGCCTGCACCGGGGCCATCGGTAGGGTTGTAAGCCGAGTAATAAGTAAGCGAACCGCCCGAAGGCTCCACCACTTTCAGCTTTAATACATTGGCAGCACCCAGTTCGTATTCTTCCAGCAGGGCATTCAGGTTTATTACCTTACCGCTATCTACGGTGCCGCGTACGCGTATGGGTCCATCGGGAGCGTTATCGTAAAAATCATCCAAATCAATATAGCCCAAAATAGCTTCGGGGTCGTTGTAAAACTTGCGCAGCAGCCCGCCATAAACTATCCCCCAAAAAGCGTTCATGGTGGTTACGCGCTGCAAATCGCGCTGGTGCCTCAGTTCATCCACATTCCCCTCGCGCGATTGTTGCGTTTGCCTGGCCGTATTTACCAGTGTGTAAAAAGCCGCCACATCGGTCTGTATAGGCACCAGCGAAGGATTGGCACCCGTGTAGTTT
Source organism: uncultured Chitinophaga sp. (assembly GCA_964563185.1). Classification (GTDB taxonomy): domain Bacteria; phylum Bacteroidota; class Bacteroidia; order Chitinophagales; family LD1; genus Bog-950. The sequence continues at coordinate 11,966 of CAZLXD010000016.1, read as the reverse complement.
AACAGGTTATCGCGCAGGGCGCGCACACTCAGCAGGCGGCCATCGTAAGGGCCCTGCAAAAACGGATTGCGCTTGTGCGGAAAAATTTCTTTTGCCACATCGCTGTCCTCCGGAAACAGCGTGTAAACCGGAGGCTCCCATATGCGCAGTTTCTCGGGCAGCATATCCAGCAGGCCCTCTACCGAACTGGTTTTACCCTTATACACCCCCTCCGAAATTTCAATAGCCACATTCAGCGAAATGTAAGCCTCATGAAAAGGCTCGTAAGCCAGAAAAATACCCGCCAAATCGGGGTCGGCATGGCCGCGCAGCTTGTCGGTAGTATCGGTGCTTAGTTTAACAGCCTTAATGTGGCTTTTGCGGGTGCCGCTCTCAAAACTATTGTTGAGCAGGCGATAGTTGTTTGTTGACATGGTTTAAAATTTTTAAGCTTTAAAAAATGAATAACAACTGCTTAACGCCCCCTGCATTTTAAATATTGTACTCCCCTTTTTGCTTTTACGCTTTTTAAGAATTGTATGACAATTCAATGACAAAACTGCCCCACAGGGCGTACTAAAATAAATTAGTACGCCCCGTAGGTTTTACGGAATGTACCAAAACAAATTAGTACGCCCCGCAGGTTTTACGGAACGTACTAAAACAGATTAGTACGCTCCGCAGGTTTTACGGAACGTACTAAAACAGATTAGTACGCCCCGCAGGTTATACGGAACGTACTAAAACAAATTAGTACGCTCCGCAGGTTATACGGAACGTGCTAAAACAAATTAGTACGCCCCGTAGGCTTTGCGTAAGTGCCGGGCAAAAACGGAAATGCCACGCCAACCGCTTTTACCCGCCAAAAATGCCCGCGCAAAATTTGGATTGTTAAAAACGGGTTATACATTTACGGTAAGTCAGCAGAATGTGAAGTGCCACCCCGCCTGTAGTTTTTAGGGAGGTTGAATGAAGAGGTTTTTGGGGGGAAGAAGTGAAGAGGATATGTTTTATAACATAGAGGGGTACGAGGAAAAACTGTTTGGTCTATAATTAGGAATTAAAATATAAAGAAATAGTAAAGGATTATTAGTTTAATTAGAAAATATGCTGGCAGGATTATACGTAAGACATTACAAGGTATACAGAGGGGCAACATTTATCCCATTTCTTGAAAAGGAGCAAGAATATTTAAAGTTATTTATCGGAAACAATGGATGTGGCAAAAGTTCGATACTAGAGGCACTTGACACTTTTTTTAATAATGCTCCATGGAATATTCACCTTGATAGCAAGAAGAAAGAAGCATTTATTGCCCCCTTGTTTTTAATTGAGAAGCAGAAGGCTTATGACCAAGTGAAGGATGAAGAATCTCAATACGTGCTGGAAAGAATAAGTAACTTTTTTTGGAATGTAGAGATTGAACAGGACCCCAATTACAGGTTCATTGCAGGATTCTTTGGCTTTAGAGATAAATTGAAAGATAATTACTCGAAGGATTATTTGCTGCTTTTTGTAGGCATTAATTATGAAGAGAAAGAAATTTCATTCCCTACCTTTGATCAGTCTGTCAGAAAGCACATCACATCAGACAATATAAGACAAATAGTATCAATAGAAACATGCTTAGCTAACATTAAGCACTTCATTCAAAATACTCATTCTTACTTGTATATCCCTGTAGAGACTAGCGTAGAACAGTTTCTGAAATTGGAAGCAAGAGGTATGCAGGAATTGATGAACAAAAATGTAAAGGATAGTATTGAGGAGATTTTAAAAAACAAAAAGGTAGTATCTGATTCTGAAGAAGAAAACAATAAAGGGAGCATCTTATCTTATGTCAATAAGGAACTAAGAGAGTTTGTAAATCAAGTAGAAAGTACGATTAAATCTGTAGATAGTAGATACAGCTTTCAGGCTGATTTTGGTGCAACTAACCTGACTGCAAGCGATTTGACCGATAGAATTATCGAATCCTATTTTGCAAAAAGAAACCTAACCAAAGACAAGAAGCGTATAGCTAAGTTAAGTTCTGGAGAAAGGCGTAAAGCCTTAATTGATATCGTGTATGCATTTCTTAGCCAAGATGGCATAAAAAGTAAAGAGATAATTTTAGCTATTGATGAGCCAGAGTCATCATTGCACATATCAATGTGTTATGAGCAATTCGAGATGTTGGAGAAAATCGCTAATGTGCATAAGTGCGAGATTTTTGTTGCGACACATTGGTATGGCGTATTGCCTGTACTGGAAAATGGCATCATACATCACCTTGATTATGATGAAAACTCTAATACAATAATAAAGTCATTTAGCTGTAAGAACTATTTTGAGCAAAGAAAACAACATCCTAATGACGTATACTTTAAGAGCTTTTTCGATTTAACATCATCAATTATTAGCTCTTTAAGAAACAAGGAAATGAATTGGATAATTGTAGAGGGAACTGAAGATAAAATCTATCTAAGTTATTATTTACGAGACAAATTTCCATACAAGATAATTCCTACTGGTGGTGCAGGAGTTGTAAAACTCCTTTACCAATACCTATATCTTCCAGTATCTCAGAATACAGACGCTAAAGTTCTCAAGGGTAAAATCTTTTGTTTGATTGATACAGATAAACAGTTCTCTGGTTTAATACCCCCATTAGCATGCGATACTCCGAACAAAAAACTCCGTATAAAAAGACTACAATATGATGCTCAAGAGATTAAGCTGTTAGATTTAGAAAATCCTAACAAGGAGCAAACGGAGATAGAAGATGTACTAGTTCCTTCACAATATTATGAGGCTTTAAAAATTTCTATTGAAAGACATGGGAATGACGAAGTAAGGGAGGCTTTCTCTCAATTTCGTTTTGATGTAACAGCAAAATTTAGCTTTATACGTGGCGATGAGAGCATTCTAAGTCATATTGGAACAGAGGGTCGAATAGCTAGGAACGACAAGCAGGTATTGATGGAGTTTATTGACAATTACAAAAAAGAGATTGCAGAAACTTATATCAAACTACCTCTTAATTCCGAACCTAAATGGATAAATGAGTTGTACTCCTATTTTGTTACAGTAAACACGAATGTTACACAACTAAACTAATGCACCCCTTCTGGCGCAAGAATGCAGGGTAAGCCATTAGCTAAGCGTTCTTGTGCCTTCAACCGGTTGAAAAAAAACTACTCGTGCAAGAATACCCCGCTCGTGCCAAGCACAAATAGCTAAACCATAAAATGTAGTAAGCGGTGGGGTGTAACTGCGGGTAATGCCTCACCTTCTGGCGCAAGAATGCAGGGTAAGCCATTAGCTAAGCGTTCTTGTGCCTTCAACCGGTTGAAAAAAAACTACTCGTGCAAGAATACCCCGCTCGTGCCAAGCACAAATAGCTAAACCATAAAATGTAGTAAGCGGTGGGGTGGTTTGTTTTGTTTAATAACCACTCCGCCCTTCGGGCACCTCTCCTTAAAAAGGAGAGGAAACTTTGTGAGCAAGAGTTCTGCTTAAACTTTACGGCAGCCGTACGCGCTTAGCTTTCCCCGCCTTATGAAGGCGGGGTGGTCAAAGACCGGGGTGGTTGACAAACAGATGCTGTAAGCAAGAGTTTCGCTTAAACCTTTAAGTCAGCCGTACGGGTTTAAGTTCTCCTCCTTATTAAGGAGGAGATGCTGAAAGCAGAGGTGGTTGACAAACAAATGCCAAAGACCGGAGTGGTTGATAAACAGATGCCGAAAGCAGAGGTGGTTGATTAAACAACTTATGTTTAGCTTAGCCTGAATGCCACGTATACACAACAAACCCGAACTGCGCGACAAACGAAAAGAGTTGCGAAACAACAGCACTTCGGCTGAGGCTTGCCTGTGGCTTCGCCTTAAAAAATCGCAGCTACAAGGCAGGAAGTTCAGGCGGCAACACAGCATAGGTAACTATATAGTTGACTTTTACTGCCCATCGGAAAAGATAGCTGTTGAATTAGACGGGGCACATCATTTCACTTCAACCGGTATGCAAAACGATGTGGAGCGTGACGCTTACTTGGCTGCATTAGAAATCACTGTCATACGTTTTGAAAACAAACTTGTTTTTGAAAACCCGGAAGGCTTACTGGAAGAGATAGCAAGGCATTTTAAATCACAAAGTATTTAGCTACCACCCCGCCTTACGGCACCCCTCCTGAAACAAACCACTCCGCCCTTCGGGCACCTCTCCTTAAAAAGGAGAGGAAACTTTTGTGAGCAAGAGTTGTGCTTAAACTTTACGGCAGCCGGCCGTTTCCCTTTCCCGCGAACTTTTGCAAAACAGATTTGTTCCTAAAGGAGAATAATTATCTTTAGCGTATAATTCTTAACTGCTAAAAACCAAATGAACCATTCTATTGTAAACCTCCTGCGCGAAAAAGGGCTGAAGGTAACCCCGCAGCGGGTAGCTGTTTTCGAAGCCATTGTAAAGCTGAACAACCACCCCACCGCTGAAAATATTATTGAATACGTGCAGAAAAACCATCCGGGTATTTCCACCGGCACGGTGTATAAAGTGTTAGATTCACTGGTGGAAAACAACCTGTTGCGCAAGGTAAAAACCGAAAAGGATTTTATGCGCTACGATGCGGTGCTATCGAACCACCACCACCTGTATTGTGCCGAAACCGACCGCATTGAAGACTATGAAGATGATAAGTTAAACAGCCTTATAACCGAATACTTTAAAAAGAACCGCATCAGGAATTTCAGCATACACGATGTGAAGCTGCAAATAACCGGCACGTTTAAAAAATAACTAAACCATAAATACTATGAGCAACCACACAAACGAAGGCAAGTGCCCTTTCCACCACGGGCAAAGCACCCCGGCCGCAGGCATGGGAACCAGCAACAAAGACTGGTGGCCCAACCGGCTTAACCTGAACATTCTTCGCCAGCATTCTTCGCTTTCAAACCCTATGGATGAAGGGTTCAATTATGCCGAAGAGTTTAAGAAGCTGGATTTGAAGGCTGTTAAGAAGGACATATTTGATTTAATGACTCAGTCGCAGGATTGGTGGCCGGCCGATTATGGCCACTACGGCCCTTTGTTTATACGCATGGCGTGGCACAGTGCCGGCACTTACCGCATTGCCGATGGGCGTGGCGGTGCCGGAACCGGCAACCAGCGCTTTGCCCCGGTAAACAGCTGGCCCGATAACGGTAACCTGGACAAAGCCCGCTTTTTGCTGTGGCCCGTAAAGCAGAAGTACGGCAATAAAATTTCGTGGGCCGATTTAATGATACTGGCAGGAAACTGCGCTTTGGAATCGATGGGTTTTAAAACCCTGGGTTTTGCAGGCGGCCGCGAAGATATATGGGAGCCGGAGCAGGATATTTACTGGGGCGCTGAAACCGAATGGCTGGGCGATAAGCGCTACAGTGGCGAAAGAGATTTGGAGAACCCTTTGGCGGCTGTGCAAATGGGGTTAATATACGTAAACCCCGAGGGGCCCAATGGCAACCCCGACCCTTTGGCATCGGCTAAGGATATACGCGAAACCTTTACCCGCATGGCCATGAACGATGAAGAAACCGTTGCCCTGGTGGCAGGCGGCCACACCTTTGGTAAGGCACACGGGGCCGCCAGCGCTACCAACGTGGGCCGCGAACCGGAAGGGGCACCCATTGAGGAGTTGGGCTTGGGGTGGAAGAACAGCTACGGAACCGGCAAAGGCCCCCATACTATAACCAGCGGTATTGAGGGTGCCTGGAAACCCAACCCCACTAACTGGGATAACGGATATTTTGAAACACTGTTTAAATACGATTGGAAACTGGTGAAAAGCCCTGCCGGTGCGCACCAGTGGGTGCCTACCGATGAGTCTGCCGCCACTTTGGTGGTAGATGCCCACGACCCCTCGAAGCGCCATGCTCCTATGATGACCACAGCCGACCTGGCTTTAAAGATGGACCCGGCTTATGAGCGTATTTCCCGAAAGTTTTATGAAAACTTTGATGCCTTTGCCGATGCCTTTGCCAAGGCCTGGTTTAAACTTACCCACCGCGATATGGGGCCCATTGCCCGTTACTTAGGGGCTGAAGTTCCATCGGAGGTATTTATATGGCAGGATCCGATTCCTTCGGCTGACTATGAAACTATTGATGCTGCGGATGTGGCAGCTTTAAAAGATAAGATACTGAATGCAGGGCTTTCTGTTTCGCAATTGGTTTCAACCGCATGGGCTTCGGCTTCCACATTTCGTGGTTCCGATAAGCGGGGAGGAGCCAATGGGGCCCGTATTCGCCTGGCACCGCAAAACAACTGGGAGGTAAACAACCCTGCACAGTTAAAAGTGGTTTTGAAAGCTTTGGAGGAAATTCAGAAGGGATTTAACGAAAGCCAAAAGGGAAACAAAAAAGTTTCGCTGGCCGACCTGATTGTGCTGGGCGGTTGTGCGGCTATTGAAAAAGCGGCAAAAGATGCCGGCAGCAATGTTGCCGTTCCTTTTACTCCCGGCCGCACCGATGCCTCTTTGGAACAAACAGATGTGGAATCGTTTGCCGTGCTGGAACCCAAAGCCGATGGCTTTAGAAACTACAAGAGTGCTGCTGTAAAGAATATACCGGCCGAAGTATTGCTGGTGGATAAGGCACAGCTGTTAACGTTAACGGCCCCTGAAATGACTGCTTTGATTGGAGGCATGAGGGCTTTGGATGCCAACTACAATGGTTCGAAGCACGGCATATTTACCGAAAGGCCACAGGTGCTTACCAACGATTTTTTTGTAAACCTGTTGAACATAGGCACTACCTGGAAACCGGTTTCCGATACAGGCGATTTGTTTGAAGGCACCGACCGCGCCACAGGAAAGGTAAAGTATACGGCCACCCGTGCCGATTTAATATTCGGCTCTAACTCCGAGTTAAGAGCCTTAGCCGAAGTATATGCCTGCGCTGACAGCAAAAACAAATTCGTAAACGATTTTGTAGCTGCATGGAATAAGGTAATGAACCTGGATAGGTTTTAATCTGATTGGAGCGTAACGCTCAAAAAAGTAAAAAGGGTTGGCAATGTTGCCAACCCTTTTTACTTCGCAGTCGGGTGCGCCCTCTTCGGGTAATATTGAATTGGAGCGTATAGCGGGCGTATACGACAACAGCATCAGCAACATTACCATACAAAATACCGAAAGCGAAACTTACGAGGGAAGGCGGAAACTAACTACCGAAGATGTAATTGTGGAGGACGGTGGAGCCGGAGAATTTTATGCCGGGCTGGAAGTGGAGCTAAAGCCGGGCTTTGAGGCGGAGCAGGGCAGCGAGGTATATATACACTGCGCCAATGCCGGCCCCTACTGCAACCTTAGCCCCAGCTACAAAACCGATGAAAGCCCCCGCAGCCTGAAGGCCGCCAACACCACCCGCAGCGAAATATTAGTAAGCTATGCCGCCAGCGGGCAAAATACCCTGCAACTGGTACCTAACCCCGCCTACAGTTATGTGTATGTGGTAATCAACCAAAACCGGGGTAACTACGAGGTGTATAATACCTCAGGAAATCAGGTTACTTTCGGAGAGCTATCCGCTACAGGGCGAACACGGATAGATGTAACCGATTTAGCCCCCGGCATATATACAGTAAGGGCTGGCAACAGCGAGTTTACAGCAAGCAAAACCATTGTTATACAACAAAAATAAATACTATGAAAAGATACATTATAACACTGCAACTATTTTGGATGCTATTAGTTGCTACTACAACTAACTTGATTGGTCAAAATCATTGGGAATGGGTAGTGAGTTTTGGAAGCAACCAACACCAAAGCGGATCAAGTATAGCATTACATCCTAATGGTAATCTTTACTGTACAGGTCGCTTTAACTCTGGCTTTTTTGTTTTGGGTGACACAACTGTTGTAGAAGGCTACGCCCAAAGTAATGCCTTTATTTGCCGTTACGATTTAAATGGTAATCTTATAAAGATTGCTACGGGAAGAGAAGCTTTTCTTAATCCGGACCCGAAGAGCATAGGATTTGGCAAACTCATCTTAGCTGAAAACCAAGTAGATTATTATGTGTCAATGGGAGTAGAGGGAGAGTGCCGTATAGATACTACTTATATTAACGGTGGGCTGGGCACTACATATTTATCGAAGTGGACTGATAATGTTAGTTTAAGTAGCCTAATTCCCCAGAATGTAACAGACTGTTATGGTGATGCTACTGTAGGATCATATTTTCGTTACACGTCTAATGGGAATTTATATGGTGTAACTAAATATGAAACTAAATGTGTTTACTTTGATACCATTCGTTTAAGTAATCCTGATAGCTTACAGATTTACGCTCCCAAAGCAGTCTTTGTAAAAGCAGATACGGCTAATAGTTTCAAGTTTGCCAAACAAGCTATTGGTGGTACAATAACAAGGCTAGAAGCCATGGAAATGAAAAACGGTAGGGCTTCTTTTTTAGGAATTTCAGACAGTTGCTTTGTTTTCGATACTATACATGTTTGCGCACCCTTTTTAGGAAAAGGAGTGGAAAGTTTGTTTCAGGTAGACACTAACGGGAGTGTATTATGGTCTAAGATGATTTACTCCGCTAGTAATGCCTATGGAATTACCGCGATGTTAGCGGACGATGAAGGGAGTTTGTACGCTTTGGGTAGTTTTGATTCAACCCTCTATTTAGGTACCGACACGTTTTACGAAAATAGTCCCACATGGAATACGTTTTTAGCAAAGTTTAATTCAACTGGTAATCTACTATGGCTAAAACAGTTTTATTCGACTGATGGGTTTTTGGGTCATTTTACGAGTGCAATCGTAAAGAACGATAAGTTTTATATGGCAGGTAGTTTCTCAGGCTCCATTGCATTCTGTGGCGATACCATAACTGCCGAGAGTAGTTCCGATATGTTTATTGCGCGGTTTGATACTGCGGGTAACTGCATAGGTGTAGTTACAGTGCCTAATGCAAGCGTAGCAGGTTTTGTAGAAGATAGCGCAGGTAATGTGTATGTAACAGGGGCTGTATATGGCACCGCTGATATTGCTTTTGATGAAACAACGGTAATGCCTCAGGGCAATGGCGATTTTTTTCTTGCCAAGTTATCAGCCATTGTAAGCAGTTCGAGTTTTCTGAAAACGGAGGATAACCTGCTAACCATTTATGCCAATCCTAACCAGGGGAACTTTACTGTTCAGGTGCCGGAGAGCTTGCATAACGCCACCCGCATACAGTTAGGCGTTTACGACCATACCGGCAAAACTATTAAAGAAGAACACCTAACCGTTACCGATAATAAACTGGCGATTGACTTGGGAGCGGTAACCAAAGGCATATACACTGTTACCCTTACCAGCGGGCAACGGAAATTTACGGGAAGGGTGGTAGTGGAGTGATGCGGTAGTGGTTTACTCATGCTGTTCGAGATGTTAGCATGCGCATCTCGAACTACAGATAATAGCCGATTTGCAATCGGCAGTATTTTCCCTACCCGCAGGGTCTGTCGCAGACGACCCTGCGAAAGTAAAGGGCAATAAAGTAGATTGGTAGGAACAGTGTAAGAACTACTGCAAACTTTCTACATAGCGTAGTATCTGCCCAAACTTAACATCGTAGTTGTGGCGCTGGGTGGCTAACTCGGCCGAGTCGGTTTGGCTACTTATAAACTCTGAGCCGGTAATCATTTTATAGCAATAGCCCTGGTAGCTGTGGTAAACATTGTAGCAAGTGCTGTTTTGGTCGTATAGTTCGCCAATAGAGTAAACCTCCTGGTTGGCCTGTATCAGTTCGGTATTATAGCAGGTATCGCAGTGGCCGGTGGTGGCGTAGTTGGCCAGGCGGGCATCTAAAACCCCCAGCACCAGTTGGCGGGCATTGTCAAACTTCTGGTAAATAACCGGGTTTTGGCATTCGGGGCTTATAAACGATTCTTCCTTTTTGCAGGAGCTGAGCAATAACAGCGAAACAGAGAGAAAAAGGGCATATTTGTGCATAAGGCGGTGTTATAGGCAGCTAAAGTATTAAAATAAGTGTTTGCCGCAACCGCAGGCGGGCTTCTGCTACTCCGCGCTTTTGTTGCCGAAAAGTTTTCTTTGTTCGGTTTTGAAATTCAGATATAAAGTCTACTTTTGCCGTCCCAAAATAAAAAGTGGAATGCCTACAATTCAGCAGTTAGTTCGTAAGTCGCGTACAATTATCCGCGCAAAATCAAAGAGTCGTGCGTTGGATTCTTGTCCTCAAAAACGTGGCGTATGCACCCGTGTTTACACTACAACTCCTAAAAAACCAAACTCGGCTTTACGTAAAGTAGCCAAGGTTCGTTTAACCAATCAGGTGGAAATTATCGCCTACATTCCGGGCGAAGGCCACAACCTGCAGGAGCACTCTATCGTGCTAATCCGCGGAGGCCGTGTGAAGGACCTTCCGGGAGTTCGTTACCACATTGTTCGCGGTTCATTAGATACAGCCGGTGTGGAGAATCGTAAAAAGAGCCGTTCAAAGTATGGCACTAAGCGCCCTAAGGCAGGCGCTGCTGCTGCACCCGCAAAAGGCAAAAAATAATTAGCAAGCAAAGTTCATTCTAACATAACATGAGAAAGAAAAAAGCACCCAAGCGCTACGTTCAGCCCGACCCTAAGTTCGGTGAAACTATGGTTACCCAGTTTGTTAACCGTATGATGTACGAAGGCGGAAAGTCAACGGCATACGATGTATTTTACGATGCAATTGAATTAGTGGAAGACCGTGCCAAGGAAAACGGCCTGGAAGTATGGAAAAAGGCATTGCAGAACGTAGGCCCTTCAGTAGAAGTGCGCTCACGCAGAATTGGCGGTGCTAACTTTCAAATTCCTACTGAAGTGCGTGGCGATAAGAAAGTTTCTACGGCCATGAAGTGGATTATCAACTACAGCCGCGAGCGCAACGGCAAATCAATGGCCGATAAACTGGCTTCTGAAATCGTAGCTGCTTCGAAAGGCGAAGGTGGCGCTTTCAAAAAGAAAGAAGACACCCACCGTATGGCCGAAGCCAACAAAGCATTTGCTCACTTTAAGTTCTAAACAACCGTAAGCGAGTATAAAAAATAAGTATCCCGCTCAGTGCGGGACTTTTTTATTAAAAAGGAACACTAAGAACAGGTAAAAAATAAAATGGGAAAAGATTTAAGCTACACACGCAATATTGGAATTGCAGCTCACATTGATGCCGGTAAAACAACTACCACCGAGCGTATTTTGTATTACACCGGTGTTAACTACAAGATTGGTGAGGTGCACGAAGGTGCAGCCACCATGGACTGGATGGAGCAGGAGCAGGAGCGTGGTATTACCATTACTTCAGCCGCTACCCGTTGCGCATGGACCTGGAAAGACAAGAAATACGACATCAATATTATTGATACTCCCGGCCACGTGGACTTTACCGTAGAGGTAAACCGTTCACTCCGCGTATTAGATGGTTTGGTGTTCCTGTTTTCAGCCGTTGATGGTGTGGAGCCACAGTCGGAAACTAACTGGCGTTTGGCAGATAACTACCACGTTGCCCGTTTAGGGTTCGTAAACAAAATGGACCGTCAGGGAGCCGACTTCTTTAATGTAGTAAAGCAGGTAAATACCATGTTGGGTTCTATTCCTATGGTAATGCAAATTCCTATCGGTAACGAGGAAAACTTTAAAGGAGTAGTTGACCTTATTACCAACGAAGCGGTTATTTGGAATGAAGAAGACAAGGGAATGACCCACCAGGTTATTGATATCCCTGCCGACTTAGTAGACGAGGTAAAAGAATACCGCGAAAAAATGCTGGAGCAGGTAGCGGAGTTTGACGATACCTTAATGGAAAAATACTTTGCCGACCCTAACTCTATCACTGCCGATGAAATTCGCGCAGCGGTTCGTCAGGCGGTAATTGCGCAGAAAGTAGTGCCTATGTATTGTGGTTCTTCTTTCAAAAACAAAGGAGTTCAGGCAGTATTGGATGCCGTTTGCGCTATCCTTCCTTCACCTCAGGATAAGAAAGAAGTAT
>CAZLXD010000015.1:18442-30467 GCA_964563185.1 uncultured Chitinophaga sp. | reverse complement strand
GATTACACTGCTGGTTTTAAAATGGGATATTCCACAAATACTTACTGCCGTGGGTATAACCGCGGTGATTGGTTTTACGTTTAACACCCGCCTGTCGCGTTCTGCCTGGTTGAATATGATAGTTAGCTACAACCCCAACTGGAAACAGCAAAACGAAGAACGCGAACGCAAAAAAGCTGAACTGCGGGCACAGGGCATTGATGTAGATACTTGTACATCGCTCACCAGCCAGGGCCGGCACGGATTTGAGTCGGACAATAAAATTCTGTAACTTTTAAAAACTATAATAACATGGAACCACATGCCTATAATGTAAACATTGAATGGAAAGCTGATCGCAAGGGAATAATGAGTTCACCGGAGTTGCCGTTGGCAGTAGAAGTAGCTACTCCACCTCAGTTTCCTAAAGGAATGGAAGCGATATGGTCGCCCGAACACTTGTTTACAGCAGCTGTAAGCAGTTGTTTTATGACTACGTTTTTGGCGATTGCCGAAAATTCTAAACTCGAATTCAGTTCACTTACCATAAACAGCAAGGGCATACTGGAGCAGGTGGAAGGAAAATTTCTGATGACAAAGGTGGAGTTGTATCCCACATTGGAAATTAACCACGAAAGAGACAAGGAACGTGCAGAACGTATTCTTCAAAAATCAGAAGCAGCCTGTTTAATTAGCAATTCCATAAAATCGGAAGTTGTGTTGCATACCAAAATACAGATAGCTGCCGGTACTGAAGTTAAGTGAGGTATTACCTGCACCGATTTTAAAGAGGAATATACATAGCAGGAATTGTTGAAAGTATCTGTTTACAACATCTTCAGCCATTCTTTTATTACACCATCGCAAATCGAAGGTTTTTTAGCCCACGAATAGTGGTTAAACTTCTTCTCACTTACCTTTGGCGTTATATGACTACGTTGAACAGTTGAAGCATTAAACTTATTCAGCAAAAAATTCAATGCTTCAGGCGGGGCTGAAGTATCGCCCTCATAAGTAATCCCCAACACAGGTTTTGCGAAAGAACTCATAGCTGTTTCATAATTAAAATCAGAGCCGAGCGCAGCAAATTTCCCGGTGGCTGCGCTATAGCACCAATCGCGCATAACACCGGCTGCCTCACGCCCGCCAAAACCAATTCGGTTACCCGGATAGTACCCCAACAAAGCTATAACCATACGAATAAACCAGGCAAACAACCACAAGCCAAAGCCTGCCCCAATTCCCCAACCTTTATAGTATGGCGAACAACTGGCATTTAGGATAATACCATCAGCCAAATGCCGGTAGCGGCTAATAAACATGCTTCCCATTTGGCCACCCAGGCTGTGTCCCATTATCACCACCTTACAGTTGGGGAATAATAATTTAACCTGCTCCAGAATATGCGGATACTCCACTTCTACCTGCTCGCGGTATCCGAAATTATTTATACGCGAAGGCTTAACAGTAGAAGTTCCGTGCCCCCTATGGTCAATGGTAACCACATGCAGGCGATGTGCTGCAAAATGCTGTGCTGCATTTTTATAATAGCTAGCCTTAACACCCATAGCAGGAAAAATAACCAACACCACATTTGTATCCTCCTGCTGGCTCCTGAATAAGTTTATGTTGCTACCGGCACCATCTGCAAACTTCATTGGTATAATTTCCTGTTCGTGCATTATCTAAAAACTTCGTTTTAAAACTGTCTAAAAATGGAAAGTTTATTACAAACAGATTTAGGCAACATACTCCATGTAACAACTTGCCCTAATGCTGCGTATTACTATAAAAACACGTATATGAAAACGCCAAACAAAAAAGCTACAACTAAGACAGTATTGATTCAGGATGAAATGGGCATAGCCTATATCAGCGTAAAAACGCGGTAGTCTGAAATCATCTATAACAAAAAGCAAACGCTCAGCCTTTTTAGGCTGAGCGTTTGCTTTTTATACTTCCTGAAAATCTATTCCACCACTATTTGGTCAATGTGGTTATACCACTTATCGTAGTGTGGTTGGTATTTCTTTTCAATAGGGTCGCGCTTAATCTTAAGCGAAGGTGTCAGGAGTCCGTTCTCCACCGTCCAGTCCTCATTCACCACCACTAATTTCTGCACGCGTTCATGCTTCTCCAGTTCTCCGTTAATGCTCACCAGGGTTTCCGAAAGGCTCTGCTGTATACTTATCTTGTCCTGTCCTTTACCATCGGCAGAAAGCACCACTAATGCCATCGGTTGAGGCATGGAGGCTCCCACTACACATATCTGCTCAATGTATTGGTTACGCGATAACTTCATTTCAATAGGAGCAGGTGCCACGTATTTACCCTTATCCGTTTTAAAAATCTCCTTTACCCGTCCTGTGATATTCAAAAAGCCATCAGCATCTACCACTCCCTTATCGCCCGTATGCAACCAACCATCCCTCAAAGTATTTGCAGTCATTTCAGGCTCTTTGTAATAACCCACCATGTTGCAGGGCACCTTTACCAATATCTCTCCCAACTCGCTGAACTTTACATCGGTTCCCGGAAACGGCTTGCCCTGTGTTCCTACTTTATATTGTGGTGGCTTGTTACAGTGCGAAATGGCGCAGTTCTCGGTCATGCCATATACCTCTTCAATTACTACTCCCAGTTTAGCCCACCAGTTTACCAGCGTGGCAGGTATTGGAGCCGCACCGGTAATGTAGTGCTTACACTTAGCCAGCCCTAGTCCCTTTTTCACCTTGTTCTTAATAAGAATGTTCACTAAAGGAATTGAAAGAAGTGTATCTAACTTCTTCTGAGGCAACTTGGCCAATATTCCCATTTGGAACTTGGTCCATATCCGCGGCACTGCTAAGAAAATGGTAGGCTGTGCTTCGGCAAGGTTCTGCACAAACAGGTCAAGGCTTTCAGCAAACCAAATTTCAGCGTTCACATACAAGCCCGCCATTTCAATCAGCATTCTTTCGGCAATGTGCGAAAGCGGCAGGTAACTGAACAGGCGGTCTTCACCATCCTTTAAACCAAAGTAAGCTTTACCTACTGCCACCGCATAAGCAAAGTTATGGTTGGTATGTACTACCCCCTTAGGGTTACCGGTAGTTCCTGAGGTATAAATAATCGTCATTATGTCCTCCAAACTGCGGTCGGGTGTTCCGGCTAAAGGAGCATGCTTCTGGGTTAAGTCCTCCCAGTAATGAAAGCCATCCTGCTTGGGGCCATACCATGGAAAACTAATGCACTGCACACCGGCAGGCACACCGACCTTCATAAAATTCCAATCGTCTAGTTTACCTACCAGCAACAGTTTCGCCTCGCTGTGTTCCATTACATAACGAAGTGTATCGGCTCCCACATTGGGGTAAATAGGCACCGATTCATAACCTGCCATCATAATAGCCAGGTCCGCCATAATCCAATGGGCACAGTTCTTACTTACTAAACCTACTTTCGATTTCGCTGGCAGATTATACGACTGTAAAGCGGCTGCCAGTTTACGAATCTCCTCACCCGCCTGCTTCCAGGTGTAATCGTGCCATTTACCCTGAAAAGGCTGGCGCATAAAAACTTTGTTCGGTGTAGTTTGCTCCCAGTGGTAGAGCATAGCAAGTGGTGTTTTGAGTTGTTCCATACTGATACTGATTTTATGTTAGTGAAGTTTGGTTTTTCGTTGTTGCCACATGTAGCCGTATAACACAGGAAAGTAATAGCCGTAAGCAATAAACAAGGCTGCCAGCAAAATGGCATAAAAATTAAGCACCCATGCCGTACTTACAAAAGGATGAAACAGTATAAACCACTCGCCTGTTACGCCCAGCGGGTATAGCACAATAAAGAACGAATAACGCATCCAAAGCAGAGCATATGGTTGCTTATTGAAGAGAGACAGAAAGTAAAACGAGTAACGAACCATTTCGGTAATACCCCATGCAAACGATACAATGCCAATACCTGCCTGAGTAAGTTGCGGCAGGGGTAATTGCCGGTAGAAAAGATTTACTGCTACTAACACCAGTAAACGCGAGCCTACCTGTGCAATGGTTGAACCCACCGGGGATTTTACCCATTTTAAGAGCGTATGCAGAATTTCAAGCACTGCTAAGCCCTGAGCAATGTTTAGCAACAACATACCTGTACCGGTAAGTTGAAAGCGGGAAGAAACAAACTGTAGCAGATATAATACCCAACAGGCAAATGCTACGGCATTGTATACAGCCAGATAATTTCTGATAGCAGGCTTCATAAGCGCAAAATAGTTTTTTCCCGCTTTGTTCGACCATCGTTCGAAATAAATTTTCGGTGGCTTACAATTTCCTGCCCCCTTTCCCGACAACCCATTAAGTCATTATTTAATCATCCAAAATTTCCTGACCTGCACTATGACTCGCGCTGCTTACCTCCTTAGGGCATTTGCCGTTAAAGCAAAAGGCCTCACCGCTCTCTTTACCGCACTTGTCTTATCGTTCCACTCTCAGGCGCAAGTCAATCCCTTGCATGTAGAAATTGTGCGCGACCAATGGGGCGTGCCGCACATTTACGGTAAAACCGATGCCGATGCAGTTTACGGTTTAGCCTGGGCCAGCTGCGAAGATGACTTTGCAACCATTCAAAAAATGTTGCTGGCTGTAAAAGGGCGCTTAGCCGAAGCCGATGGAAAGGGTGGTGCCGTGCTGGACTTTCTCGCCTTTATTTCAGGTGCAGAAGAAGTGGTAGATACCGCTTATGAAAATTCCTTTTCGCCTGCTTACAAAAAGATACTGGACGCCTACGCGCAGGGATTAAATGAGTACGCCAAAACACACCCTGAGGAGTTGTTGCGCCTGGGGCTTTTTCCGGTTACGCCTAAAGATATAGTAGCCCAGTACGTAGTAACCAACATGTTGCTTACCGGAGTTTACCTCGATGTGCAGAAAGTATTTCTCGGGCTGATTAAGAATTATGAAACCAATCTTCCCTCGGGTTCTAATGCCTTTGCCTTTAACAGCAGCCGGACAGCAGAAGGTAAAACCTATCTGGCCGTCAACTCACATCAGCCATTAGAAGGTTTGTTCAGCTGGTACGAAGTACACATGGTAAGCGAAGAAGGCATGAACATACTGGGCGGAACTTTCCCCGGTGGCATGAGCGTATTCCACGGAACAAATGAAAACCTTGGCTGGGCCTGCACACTTAACAACCCCAACTTAGGCGATGTTTACAAACTGCAAATGAATCCGAAAAACCACCTTCAATATTGGTTTGACGGGCACTGGGAAACATTGCAGGTGCGCAAAAAAACGGTAAAGGTTAAGCTAGGCGCTATCCGCATTCCTATTACCAAAACCTTTTACTGGAGCAAGTACGGCACTACTGTTAAAAACAAAGATGGTTACTACTCATTACGTTTTCCCGCCAATATGGACATCCGCAGTTGTGAACAGCTATACCACCTAAACAAGGCACGAAACTTTGCCGAATGGCAAAACATTATGCGCGGTCGGGCATTCCCGGGGGTGAACTTTATTTATGCCGACAGAGATGACAACATCTTTTATGTAAGCAACGGTCAGTTTCCTTACCGCAACCCTAAATACAACTGGCAGAAGGTATTGCCCGGCAATACCTCTGAAACACTTTGGCCTGCGGTATTTTTACCCTTCGATTCACTTCCGCAGGTGCTTAACCCTAGGAGCGGTTACATTGTAAACACCAACAACTCCCCGTTTGAAGCAACCGGAGAAGGAGACAATGCCAGCCCTCATCAATATCCCGCTCAGCATGGGTTTGGCATGGAAGGAAGAAACAACCGCAGCATTATGGCACATTACCTTATTGGTAAGCAACCCAAACTAACCTATGCCGATTTTAAGCGGATTAAATACGATGAGCAATACAACGACAGCATGTATAACCACGGCCTGGCAAATGCCTCAATTTTATTTGAGTTAGACCCAAAGAAGTATCCTGATATAGCCGATGCTATACAAGTAATCAGTAAGTGGAACTGTATGAGCGATGCCGGCAACATGCAGGCCGCACTGATTACGTTTGCCATGTATCCGCTTATTGATAAAATAACTGCCCGCGGCACCAACTACGAACCCAACTCCTTTACAGAGAAAGAATATGCACAGGCCCTGCGTTCTTCCAAGCGCCACATGCTAAAACACTTTGGTTCACTCTCAGTTCCTTTTGGCAAGGTACAGAAGCATGTTCGCGGGAACAAAGAATTACCTGTAGGTGGAATGCCGGAAGTGTTGGCAGCCACCATTACGCAACCTTACAAAAACGGCATGCGCAAAACTTTTGTGGGCGAATCTTACATTCAGTTAGTACGTTACTCAAAACAAGGGGTGGAAGTGGAAACCGTACACGCCTTTGGAGCATCCAGCAAGCCCGACAGCCCGCATTACAACGACCAAATGGAGATGTTCGTGAATAAACAGCTGAAGCCCATGAGCCTGAGCCGCGAAAAGGTTTACTCTGATGCTGAACGGATTTACCACCCGGGTGCTAAACAGACAATGGACGCTAAGATTACCGACCAAGGAACACCCTAGCAAAAACCATGCATTTTTTATTTTCCGTTGCTTTAAATTAAGAAGTTAACTTTACAGTATTATTTATAAACACAATCAAAACAGAATGAAACTTTTTGTTGGGAGCCTCCCCTTTAGATTAGAGGAAAATGAATTGAGCAATTACTTTGAAAAATACGGGGAAGTTAGCTCTGCCAAAATTATCACAGACAAATTTTCAGGCCGCAGCAAAGGCTTTGGATTTGTAGAAATGCCGAATGACGAAGAAGCTAAACAGGCTATTGAAGCGCTAAATGGTTTTGAAATTAACGGCCGCGAAATAGTGGTGAACGAAGCCATGGAAAAGAAAGAAGGCGAACGTAAAAACTTTGGACCCGACAAACGCAAAGGGGGCGGCTACGGTGGCGGTAACAACCGCGGTGGCGGCTACGGTGGCGGTGGCAACCGTTGGTAATAAAAATAAAGTATAACACACAAAAAGGGGGCGCTTTGTCCCCTTTTTGTTTTCAATATCAAAACAGAATCTCTCCTTTTATAATTGTAGTGCATTTGCATCATTGCCGCAGATTAGCGGTAGTTCACCGGCAGCCTACACCATCTATTTAATTTTCTTTGCAACTTAATATCATACATGACATTCGAACAATTACACCTTATTGAACCTATTTTGAAAGCCCTGAAAACGGAAGGCTACACCACACCAACCCCTATTCAGCAACAAGCCATTCCCATTGTACTACAAGGAAAGGACTTATTAGGCTGCGCCCAAACCGGTACCGGAAAAACAGCCGCCTTTGCTATTCCCGTATTACAGTTGCTACACGCACAGAAGAATTCAAACCACGGAAAACCGCCCGTTAAAGTATTGGTACTTACCCCTACCCGCGAACTGGCTATACAAATTGGCGACAGCTTTGCCGCTTATGGCCGCTACACCCATTTAAAGCACACCGTTATTTTTGGTGGAGTATCGCAACATGCGCAAACACAAGCCCTGCAAAAGGGTGTAGATATACTGATAGCCACACCCGGCCGCCTGCTCGATTTAATGGATCAGGGATATGTGCATTTACAACATCTGGGCATTTTTATACTCGATGAAGCCGACCGCATGCTCGACATGGGTTTTATACACGATGTAAAGAAGATTGTGAAAGCCATTCCTACAAAGCGGCAAACACTTTTCTTTTCGGCTACCATGCCTAATGAGATTCTGAAGCTTTCTTCTACCATTCTGAACCATCCGGTGAAGGTGGAGGTAACTCCGGTTTCTTCCACTGCCGATACTATTCAGCAATCGGTGTACTTTGTAGATAAAGGGAATAAGAATGCACTGCTGCTGCATGTGCTTAAAAACAAGGATATAGGTAACGCGCTGGTATTTACCCGCACCAAACACGGTGCCGATAAGGTGGTGAAAACGCTGGCACGCGAAAACATAAAGGCGCAGGCCATACACGGAAACAAATCGCAGAATGCAAGGCAATTAGCACTCAACAATTTTAAGAGCGGACAAACACGGGTGCTGATAGCCACCGACATAGCCGCGCGCGGAATTGATATTGATGACCTGACACACGTAATCAATTACGAGATACCCAATGTACCCGAAACATACGTGCACCGCATAGGAAGAACCGGAAGAGCCGGAGCGAATGGCATTTCACTCTCGTTTTGCGATACGGAAGAAAGAGAATACCTGCGCGACATTCAGAAACTGATTGGCAAGACTATTCCGGTAGCAGACCACCCGTACCAGCCGGGCACAAAGGTAATGGTTGAAAAACGCCCCGACTTTCAGCTACAGAAACAAGTGGCACAGCATGGCGGAGGAAATAGTAAGCCAGCTTTAAAGAAGAAAGCGCACAAGAAAAAGTGGTACGGTAAGCCTAAACAAAAAACAGGGAAGAAGTTTTAACTCCCTCCCTGTTTATACAGTGCTTTGTTCTTAGTTTTTCTCAGCCTCATCGGGTCGCCCGACCAGCCCGTGTATCAAGTAACGGTTGGTCAGGCGACTCAACCATGGCGTAAAAACTTTGAGTCCTTCCGTTTATACAGTGCTTTATTCTTAGTTTTTCTTGCGGCTGGCTAAAGCATCGGTTTCTATTTTGCCGGTTTTCTTTAAGTGCTTTTTAGCCTGCCCGTTCGCTAATGAAATTCCGAGTTTAAGTATTAGGCCTTTACCTCCACGCATACGCTCAGGGTGCTTTCTGCCCTTCTGTATATTATCGAAAAAGAATTTGGAGTATAGTATGGCAAATGGTGCGCAGGGATTGTGCGTAAGGTGCTTTCCGAACACTCGCTTGCTTACGCTTTTGGTTTGTGCGCTCATGGCTTCATACGCTACTTCGGTGTTCTGATACATTACCTCGTTATCGGCATAACAGGCGCACAACTGCATAGGAGCCTTAGGCACCCAGTTTACCAAACAGTTTTCCTGCAACTTACAGGTGAAAGGAAATTTCTTATCGGTTTGAAAACGCTGCACTAAACTATCCTGCACCATGTGGCCGGGTATTTTAGGCAGTACGGAATCAACATAACCAAAGTCGAAGTTGCGCGGCTGCTTAAACATTTCCTTTACCTGCTCATCGTAAGGGGCTTTAAATACTTTGTAAACATCGCCCGGCCAAAGATTATAAGCATACTGGTACGAGAGAATAAGGTAAGGCAAATAGTGCGGATGGTCGTAATGCTGAAACATGGTTTTAGCCTGCACACCGGTCATATCATAAGCGCCCGACATGGGCGATGATGCAGTAATCTGCACTTCGGGAAACATACCTGACTCCAATACTTTGTGGGTAGCCATAGCTGCATGGCCGCCCTGCGAGTATCCGGTAACAAACAATTCTCCTTTGGTTTGCTTGCCAATCTTCGGATAAATTTCGCGACAGGCTTTTGTCATGTAAATAATGGCCATAGCTTCGGTCCAGCTATCCTGATAAACGTGCTCTTTTTCTCCTCCGCCTAAACCATAATAGTACGGGAACAAGGCTATGTAATTATCTACCGCATGCATAAAGCAAACTACCTGTTCCAAATCATCAATGCCGGGGCTTTGCGGAACCGAGATGCGGGTGCCGTGGCAATACACCATTTCAGCCGAAGGCTTGTTGGTTTTAGGTATAAACATTACACCCTTAGCGGTAATGAAAGTGCTGTCTAACCAAAGGCCTTTATAAGTGACCTCATACATATCCACTGCATTGCGAACAGGCACAAGTATCTGTGGTATGTTTTTGCGCTTCCAAAAATTATCTAACGAATCTTGCGTGTAGGAATATTTTAACTCGTAGCTTACCACATAGCTTGCAGGCGGAGTAAAGGCTGCATTTGAGTTTACAAACAGGCAACAGGAAAGAAAAAAGATGATGACGGAACGAAGCATTATTGATTGTGTTTTTTGTTTTGTGAGCACCGAAAGTAAAGCAAGCAAGCGGCATTTACTGTTAAGAAACAAGAAACTTTTTCGAAAAACAAAAACGAATATTTCGCCTTTAAATTACACCTTCAACAATCCCTTAACATCCTGCGCAAATTGTGCGGAAGAGGGCACCTCACTGAAGGTTTTCTGTTCCGTCATTACCCAGCACTTGTTGCAGTGTTCTAAAGCCGCTTCAATATCGTGGGTGGAAAGGATGACGGTTTTGTGGAGTGTATTGCAAATGTTGCGGAGGGTTTGCAGTATATCGCGCTTGTTGCGAAAGTCGAGAAAGGCAGTGGGCTCATCGAGAATAATAACGGGGGTTTGCTGGCAGAGCGAACGGGCAATAAGCACCTTTTGTTTTTCGCCATCGCTTAGTTCGTTGAAGAATTTGTGTTGCAGGTTCTCCAACTTCAACAGGGCAATTATCTCACCAATCAGTTGTTCATCTTCTTTAGTTAGTTGCCCCAGCCAGCCGGTGTAAGGAGAGCGCCCCAAGGCAATCAGATTCCTTACCGTGATGTTATCAATTATCAGCTTTTCGGTAAGCACTACGCTGACTAAAGTAGCTCGCTCGGGGGCGGTGGTTTGCGAAAGGTTCTTCCCTCCTATTACAATTTCTCCGCTTAAAGCCGGTTGCAAGCCGGAGAGCGTGCGCAGCAACGTTGACTTACCAATACCGTTTACGCCCAACAGGGCAATCATATCGCCCGGCTGTGCCGAAAAGCTGATGTTGCTGAACACCACCGGGCGGTTGTGGTAGCCTATATGTAAGTTGGTTGTGTGCATATTACCTCACCCCTCTGCCTTCGGCATCTCCCCTCTCCTTAAGGAGAGGGGAGAACTTTTTGTGAAAGGGACTATTTTATCTTTTTGTTTTCTTACTTCTTATTTCTAATCTCTTGCATCTTCTTCCCTACATTTTCTTCTGCTTCAAGATAATCCAAATAACTACCGGAGCACCCAGCAGCGAGGTAATAGCATTAACGGGCAGCACATAATCGGTGCCGGGGGTGGTGGAAACTACATTGCACAGGCAGGTAATAATACCACCCAGCAACACGTTGGCGGGGATAAGAATTTTATGGTCGGCTGTTTTAAACAGCGAGCGCGAAAGATGCGGCACAGCCAAACCCACAAAGCCAATAGGCCCGCAAAAGGCGGTAATACTTCCGGCCAAAATGCTGGTGCAAAAAACAATCAGCAGTTTACTTCTTCTTACATCTAACCCGCTCGATGTAGCATAGGTATCGCCCAGCAGCAACAAATTGAGTTGCTTGGAAAGAAGAAAAGAAAAAAGGATGCCCGCAGCGACCACCGCCATCAGGTAAACAATTTGGGTGTTGTTGACATAGCGGAAACTGCCGAAGGTCCACAGCACATATTTTTTAAGCGCCTCGTTGCTGCTGAGCGACTGCATAATTTCAATGAGCGCGCTGATGCCCCCGCCAATCATTAAACCGATAATGAGGATAGCCACCACATCGTTCAGCCTAAAAGAAATAAAGAAGTTGACGAAGAAAATGAGCAATGCGCCCGCACCGGCTGCCAGTATCACACTCCAGCCGCTAAACAAATGCACGCTTTGGTTAACACCGAATACGGAAGATGCCAGAATGAGCAGCGCCACGCCCAAGCTGGCACCCGCGCTAATGCCCAGCACGTAAGGCCCCGCCACAGGGTTGCGGAACATGGTTTGCATTTGCAGGCCGCTAACCGAAAGCCCTGCCCCGGCAAATACCGCTGCCAGCGCACCGGGCAGGCGCGATTCGAGGATGATATTCCGCCAGGCTTCGTTACTTACCTCGCCCCCGCTTAAAGCCTTTAGCACCTCCGCCAGCGGAATGCTGACCGAACCAAACAGCAGTTGCAGCACAAAAGCCACCGCCAACAGCAGGGTAAGTAGGGCAAAAAGGGCGGAATGGGGTGCTTTCATATTTAAAAAGTGCTTTTTGCTGCTATTTACCCTCTAACATCTGATCCCAATACACTAAAAAGGAATTTCCGAAGCCTACATTCTGTACAGAATGACCCCAAAAGGAATTTCCGAAGCCCACATTCTGTACAGAATGACCCCAAAAGGAATTTCCGAAGCCTACATTCTGTACAG
>CAZLXD010000015.1:0-18342 GCA_964563185.1 uncultured Chitinophaga sp. | reverse complement strand
ACATTCTGTACAGAACGACCCCAAAAGGAATTTCCGAAGCCTACATTCTGTACAGAATGACCCCAAAAGGAATTTCCGAAGCCTACATTCTGTACAGAATGACCCAGAAAGGAATTTCCGAAACTCCATATTCTGTACAACATACCTGTTAAAACAGCCTCCATTACTTCAACCTCCTATAATAATATAACTGATGCCCCGGCAGCAGCTCGGGGTGGAAAATAAACAGCAAATCGGCCAGCACCTTATCGGGGTTTACCACGCCCGACTCCCAAAAATCGAAACCGCCCGAAGGGGTGTTGCGCAAATCGTTATTATAAACCCTGCCGGTTCGGTAAGCCTTAAAAAAGGCGTTCTTTTTATCGGCTGCCTTAATTTCCGAAAGGCTTTTGGCAAAGCCGGTGCCCAGCCAAATATCGGCTTCGGCTGCTTTGCCGTACACGGCCTCGTAGTCTAAATTCAAATTAAGCCCGTTGGTAGATAGGGTTTCCTTCCACAAAAAATTGCCCCCGGCATCGGCAATCAGGCGGGCGGTGTAATTCTGCCCGCTGGGCATATACCACACTTCTTTAAAAGGAATATTGCAGAAAACGGTGGGCCTGGCAGAAACTGCTTTTGCCTTTTCGCGCAGCGCCAGATAGTTGGTTTCTATTTCGGTGAAAATGCTGTCGGCCTCGTATTCCATATCAAAAAAAGCACCTATAAATTTCAGCCACTCGGCACGCGCCAAAGGGTCTTGCTCTAAGTAGTCGAGGTTCAGTACCGTTTTAATATGCAGGGCATCTAACTTCGATTTCAGTTTATCGCCCCCATCGTAACTGCCGCTGGTAAACACAAACGAAGGGTTCAGTTCCAGCAACTTTTCGTAGTTCATTTCCTCGGCACCTAAATTGGCAATAGTGCCGGCATCCATAGCCGCCAATACTTCCTTACTATAAATAAGCGAGCGATTAGTAACACCTGCCACTAAGTGCAACAAACCAAGCCGCTGCATTTCGGCAATGTGCGTAGTGCTTACGCAAATCACTTTGGTAACAGGCGTATCAATCAGCAAGGCCGTAGCAAAATCCACCGGAGCAGCTTTGCCCTTGGGCAACAACACATACTGCATCATGGTTTTGCTGCTGTCCTTTACATCTTTCACACTCACCACCTTAAAGCCGTTGTAATAGTCCACCGCAAAGCCCCGTGCATATTTTACGGGAAGCGAAGCCTGCTTAACGCAGTGGGGCAGCTTATGCTCACTGGTGTTTGTTTTGTTTTGACAACCCGCAACAACAAACAATAAACAACAAACAACAAACCGTAAACCGTGAACCGCGAACCGTGAACTACCCATAACCAAACGCAAAATGCCCGGCAATTACTCCGGCTGTGAACGAATGAACTAGCTCTCCGTTTTTGTTGTAGCGGTGTATGCGCGAAGCCTGCACATAATCCAGCGCATCGCTTACATACACATCGCTGCTAAGCGGGTGAATACCCAAGGCGTAAAAATTGTTGGAAGAATTACTCACCAGCTTAAACGGAACAATACCGGTTTGCGCCATAGGGCACAGATAAACATCGTTGGAAAGAAAATACAAGTCCTCGCCATTGCCCGATATGCACAGGTTAGAAGGCTTCCACGAATAGGAATCGAAACTGTAGCTGCTCAACAGGTTCAACTGCTTATCGAAACACTTTAAAGAAGCGAAGGAAGAGGCAGCGGTATCGGCACCCACTGCCAACCATAAGTGATTGTTCTTATCTACCACCACTCCGTTTACATCACCGCCAAAATCCAGTTTATCTACATAACTGTGGTCGCTTATGCGCAGGCGCATCAGTGCTCCCTTCGAAGAAACATTGGCAAAAATCTTCTTGCCCTCGGCAAACACATACTCATCCACCTTTACTAAATGCTCGGTGTATTGCGGCACTGTAATTTGAGTAACCAACGCACCGCTTACATAATTTACTACGTGAATTTTATTGGCGTATAACTCACTGACGTACGCCATGCTATCGTTCACCGTCAAAAAGTAACGGGGCGAAGAATTGGGAATACTGATAGTGCGCACCTTTTGCAGCGAAGGCAGTTTCACCACTTCAATCTTCGAAGAGTTGTTGACCACCACAAAGCCCAGCGAGTCTTTCACAAACATACTCTGCGCCACATCGCCCAGCGAGTAACCGTTCACCGATTGAAACACGTTATTGGAAACCTCCTTGCTATCGGGATTGTAAACCGAAACCTCTGCATTGCCAAAATTGAAGTTGCCTTCGTTTACCAAATACACCCCTCCCGAAGCAGCAGGCGATGGAGTCTTCTCTTTCTCGCAGGAAGAGATAGAGAGAATAACAAGAAACAAAAACGCACATAACCACGGAGCACCCCAACTTCTCTTCTTTCTTCTCCGCGCACTCTGCGTCTCTGCGTGAACTATATTCCTCATGGTTTAGGGGTTTGTAATTTAAACCGAATCGCTCCTTCAAAACTACGGCCCGGCATAGGGCGCTGTGCCACGCTTTGGTAAGCAGCATCGGCTACGTTATTTACTCTGAACGAAAGCCCTATTTCGTTTCCGGCCATCACAAAATCTTTTCCGGTTTCCAAATCAAAAAGGGCAAAGCCCTTTAGCCATTGGGTGTTATCGGTGCTGGTGTATAGCCGGCTTACCACATTGCTCACCGCCCGCACATAAAACCGTTTGTATTGCAGTTGCAGCGCAGCCGTTACACTGTGCAGCGGAACATAAATCAGTTGTCGGCCTTTGCTTTGGTCAAAAGCGGAAGAGGCATCGAGGTTAGTGGCTTTGGTAAAGGTGTACGAAGCATTAAAGTGAACAATAAACTTATCGGGCGAATTGGTTTCGGAAGAGGCCACATGCACAGCTGCCTCTACCCCGCGCGAAAACACGCGCTTAAAATTAGTGGCGCTCCAGTTACTTCCGTTTGGCACCCACTGTATCCAGTTATCTACGTATATGCAGAAGTTAGAAACCGATACATCGAAAAACTTTCCGAAAGCATAGCGCACATGCACATCGGCATTCCACGATTTCTCCTGCTTCAAATTCGGATTGCCGCCCGGCACCCAATACAAATCATTTAATGTTGGGAAACGAAAGTTGCGCGAAGCAATAACACCTGCTGTAATGCCGTGCTTCTCTTTTAATTTCTTCGAATAGCTCAAAGCCACCTCAGGCGCAAACGGAGAGAACTTAGCATCCACCACATCTTCCCGAAAACCCGCGTGAACCTTCAATCCGCTTGTGTGGTAGTAGTCGGCATACAGCTTGGCACCTGCAATATGCCGCCTGCGCATCTGGTAGTATAATTTTACCTCCGCCTGCTCGTAGTCGTAATTCACCTCCGCACTCAACACCAACGGAACAGCAAAAGTATAAGCCGCTTTAAAGTTATTCCGCACAGCAGTGGTCAGGGTGGTTTCATCCAACAAAGCCTCGGGGTTCGTGTAGCGAAGCTTATCACCGAGGTAAGCAGAAGTAAAGGCTACACGCAACTGTTTAAAGTTCCCTTTCCACTCCGCCATTGCTCGCAGCGAATAATCGTATTGCTTTTCTCTTCCGTTCGCCTTACTCATAATGGGCGGAATTTGCCGCTGTGCCTCGTTCAGCCAAAGATAAAAGCCAAGGGTGTTATTCGCGTTTACATTCACCTGCAATTGTTGCAGAAACGAAAGCAAACGCACCTGTGCATTTTGCTGTTGCTGCAACGGATGCCCTTCGCGGAAGGTATTTTTGAAGCGGAAGTTGTTAGCGCAACTCAGGTAACTAACCCGGGTGCTGCCGCCTACTTTTCCTTTGCGGTAATTCAGCGAGCCTAGTGCCTCGTAGGTTTTAAAACTACCGGCACGGAAAGCCACATCGGCACAAAGGCCGTCTTCTTTCTTCCATTGGTTCTGCATCAGCAATGTGCCGCCTATGGTTCCTTTAAAACCGGTGCGGGCTAAGCTCAGTTCATCCTGCAAACCGACTGCAAACAACGATAAATCTACCTGGCCCAGCACAGGCGAGTTTAGTTTAATGCCATTCCACTGCACCTCGGTTTGTGCAGCCGAAGTGCCGCGCACAGCCAGCGAAGCCAGCTGTCCGTTTCCGTAATTCTTTACATACACCGATGAAAATTCCCCGAGCACCTCGCTCAACTTCTTTCCCTGCTGGTATTTTATTGCAGTAAGCGGAGTATTCATGTCATCGCGGCTTACCTTCTCCAGCTTTATCACTTCCTCCAAAGCCACCGTATCTTTTACTCCCGCATACACAGCAGAAGTAAAGAGAACAGAAGCTATAAGGAAAAGGGGTTTCATCTTACAACTAACTTTTGGGTGATAGTGTTTAAGTTGTTCGCTACTGTAATAAAGTAAATACCCTGTGGCAGGTTGGTGGTTGGTAGTTCGTAGTTGGTAGTTTGCAATTGTTGAACGGCTACTATGTTTCCGGTTAAGTCAACCACCGTCAGAACTCCGTCAAGCATATCTTCACTCAATTGTATATGAACCTTCTCGTCATTGCTTGGGTTTGGATATACCTGCATTCCCAAATCCAAAATCCAAAATCCAAAATCCGAAATTGCAGTCACTCCCACCGCATGTATCACCCCCACCGCATCTAAATCAAACCCGCCCGAAGGAAACTGAGTAGGGTAAGGGTCGTTTATCTTATTGCCTTCGCTGTCGTAAGTAGCATAAGTGGGGTTGATAGAACCCACTACATCCACCACCCGAACGTGTGTAATGCTGTTTATGTTTAAGCCCGGCTTGTCTTTCAACTCTTCCAAATCGAAAGGTGTGCCGTAGCCGTTTACATACTTACCGGCAAGGTTATTCACCAGCGAGCAATCAATACCCACCATGGCCAACTGAGCGGTGTCCTGTAAGTAGCTAATGGCATCAAAGCGCACAAAGTTTATTCCATCAGAACTTACTTCCACAAAAGCAAACTCCAAAAAGGCCATGCCTGTTTCACCGGTGGGGAATCCGTTTTCGAACACGGCAAAGTCAAAGCCCGGACCGTTGTAAATGGGTTGAGAAAACGTAAGGGTAGCTGTTCCGCCATCGCCTAAGCTCACTACGCCATTGGTGCCTGCTACACCGATGGCCGAAGTAGCATCACCCACGGTAGTTAAGCCGGAATCGGGCATAGCTACATCAGCATAACCGCGTTGCACGGTGCCTCCGCTTGCCCAAGCTACAAAAATGGAAGAGTCGCGCCACAAAGCAGTGCTGCCGGGCAAGCCAGCAGCGGGCGCAAACTGTGCGTTGGCACAGTTTGCGCTTAGTGCCAGCAGAATAAACAGAATTTGTTTTCTAAAAAGCGTTCGCATAGAACTATTACTTCACTATGCGCTTAGTAAATGTGGAATGGGCAGTTACTGCTTTTACAAAGTAGGTTCCGCTAGCTAACTCCGATGTGTTCAGGCTTACTTCCTTTCCTCCTACGGTATTCTCTAATACCATTTGTCCGTTTACATCAAACAACTGAACCAATTCTGCAATTTCATTCAAACGAATACTCAGGTTCCTGTTAAACGGATTAGGGAATACGCTCATTGTTATCGCCTGCACTTCTTCAACACCGGTAAGCGACTGCACATTTACAATTACACGCGCTGAAGCGCATAAACCTTCTCCATCGCACACGTTGTAATCAAGTGTATCAACTGCAACCACTCCAATAGCAGGAGTATAAAGAATGTTGCCGTTTCCATCTACCGTTGCAGTTGCTCCGGGAATAAGCGGACCGTTAGTTATAGTTACCGTAAGCGGAGTAGCGGTGGTGTCAAAATCATTACTTAAAACTGAAATCAGTGTATCGTTATTGTACCAAACCGAAACAAAATCATTAGAAGCAACAGGTGCCACATTCACCACATCAGCTGTAGTAAAGTTGTCTAGGCAGAAGTACGCTGGCGTATTCATTCCCCACTGCCCGGTATCGGATGAAGAAAGGAAGAATTGTAAGCTATCTACGTTCCCCAGTGGTTGTAAACTAACCCAACGCCAGTCGCGCACAATGTAGTCTTCGGTGCTATCAGCCGAACGGAAATCAGCCAGGTAAAAATCAACCGAGGCATTCTTCAGTGTTCCGTTCAACCAACCCTTTGCAGTTAGTTTAAACCAGTCGGTATCTGCCCCCGTAGCTCCACCAAATTTCTTAGAAAAAGCGTCTCCATCGCGCATACTCAAGTAAGCGTAAGAGTTGTTAGTTACATAAAAACCATTGACCAACTTACCTGCTGCGTCACCGGTTAAAATAATTTTGGCATTCCCGTATTCATCGGCCACGGCATAGTTAGCCGAGCCATTGTAACCCGAACCGGCAACAGCACTGTATTGATTGCCCCAGCCTGGTGTAGTGCTGTCCGTCATGTTCGAGTAGGTAAAACCACTCCACGCAAAAAAAGTAGTGTCGTAGTCATTCAAAAAGTAAGCGTTGCCGCTGCCAAAACCTCCGCTAAGGTCAGAGCCATTCCAATACGAATCCGGTGATAAGTTTAAACTTTCGAACGTAGAAACTGTTTGTGCAATAAGAAATCTAGAAACAAAAAGGGTGAAGAGTGAAAGGGTGAATTTTTTCATTGTGAAATGGGTTTTGGGGTTTAAAAAATTCAGCCCGAGAAAATGAAAACAGGGAACGGAAACTCTGCAGCGTTTCAATTCACAGCCTTTCTTCCCGAAAGCTTTTGAAATTGTTTGCTGCAGGCAGGTCTTCTGGCTTACTCCGGTTTCTGGCGCCTTCCCGTCACAAGGACAGTGGCAAAAGATTGTCAGAAACATAAAAAGAGCTTACAGCAGCGGGAACTGCCCCCGATTTTCACGGGGTTCCCTATTATGGCGGTTCACGGTTAAATGAACTTAGCCACCTTTAGCGTTGGCAAAGAAAGCCTTTTTAATTAGTCGGTTCAAAATTATTTTTTGAACATTGCGTTGTCCATTCATGCGCAAAGTATTACCTGTCTTTTTCGGATTGTTGTTAACCATAGGTGCCTGCAAACGTGCCTGCTACCAATGCAGGCAATACTGCGCTTACTGCGAGGCCGACAACAATCCTTCGGTAGCCTATAAAATATGTGCTACCAAATCAAGCAGTTATTTGCAGGTTGATTCCTTTTATAATTCATTTCCCGACAGTTCATTCAACTGCCAAAAGTTGATAGATGAACAAACCGTTTGCGGGACAAATAACTCCCTTGACGATGCTGCGGCTTACTATCAAAAGCAGAATTACTTCTGCTATCCGCAGGAGTAATTCTGCTTATTCTGACCCTTATAAAAACAAAAGAGCCGTTCTTTCCCAGAACGGCATCTTTTTGTTGATGAAACTATGAGTATGTTGAACTACATGCCTACGTAAACACGCTTGGTTGTAAGTTTGTCGCCATTGGTTACCGACACTAAGTAGTAGCCGGCCTGCTCGTTATTCAATTCTATTTTAGACTGTTGTGAAGTAGCTTTGGTGGAGTAAACCGACTGGCCCAGCAGGTTGTAAACCTTTATTCCCGCATCTCCGCTTACAGCATCGTTCAAATTAACGTTCAGTATTTTTCCGGCTACCGAAATGTTAGCTGCCTTTTCGTCTGCGTTGTTTCCGATTCCCGATACCTGGTCAATATCCAGGGCAACGTCAGCAATTTTTTGGCATCCGTAGTCGTTGGTGCACTTTAAGGTTACAGTATAGTTCCCTGCAGCGTAGTAAGCCAGGCTTGGGTTGGCTATACCAACAATCCAAGTTCCGTCACCGAAATCCCATTCAAAGCCGGTGGCATTCTGGGTATTGGAGAAGAAGTTAACTTCTTCACCGGTATAAGCTGTTACATTGGAAACATTGATAGTAGCACTAATTGCATGAGTGCCTACATGAAACTGCTTGGTAGTAGTATAGTTGTTGTAAACAAACACCATGTAGTAGTCACCTTCTTCCAGGCCTGTGAAATCGAATATTCCGTTTACGTTGGTATAAGTTCCGCGCTGCACGTTGTTGGCATCGTAAAGGTCACACAAGGTCCACTGTATGGTATTCTCCGTTTCTACCAGAATAGTTCCGTCATTGTTATCGCAGCCCGATGGAGCCGGAACAAACAGAACCGGATAAGAAACATGGAGGAAGAAACGGCCTTCGGCAGGCTCGCTGGCCAAAATGTTTGCCTGATACAGATTTGTTCTGAGGTCGGTAAACACGTTATTAGCGCGGTCTTCTAAACGGATAACAGATGTGGCATCGAACTTATCGATAAAGTTTGAAGAGATATTGTAAACCCCATCGCTATCCACCATTACACCCAATGGAACAACTTCACTCTTGTTCAGCACGCTGAACCCGTTGTTCATCAGTTTTTGGTTATCGCTGGAAAGCGAATAGATAACAGGAACCCCTGCCAGTGACGTAATAGCCTTCTGCATATCTTCCTGTGCTTTAAAATCGGGAAGCACCCCGTAGTCGAAATAGACTGTGGTTTCATCCAAATTCCCAATTTGGGTCTGGATTCTGAGCTTTACCTGTTTTTTGTCGGGGGAGGCAAAGGCACCCGTGCACAGCATTAAAGCTGCAAGTGTAGAGATTAGGACTCTCATGGTAAATTGTTTTAGTTCATCAATTTATTCCTTCCCTCTCGGTCCTAATCTGTGTGTTAAAGGTTCCAGCTTCAACACAGGTGCATATACGGCAACAGGGGGCAGCGGGTTTCACTTTGCTGAAACTATTTTGGAGTGCCAGCCCACAAAAGCCTGGTTTAAAGCATTTCGTACGCAAAAAAGCCGTGCGGTTGGCAGGGACTCTTTTACTATAAGGCTGTAAAAGTTTGTTCTTTAATACCGTATATTGCTAAACACCCCGTTTGAAACAGCCGCTACCTGTCCCGCTCCTATCCGGTTACCCCGGAAACCAAATGTTCCGCTAATAATTTTCCGAAGGGTATCCTGAGCCGTAATTAAAACAGTGCCCGTATCACTGGAGCCTTTAATGTAGGGCTCGCCCTGGTACGAAAAACCGGCAGCAGAAATTTGAATAGGTTGGTTGAGTGCCAAAGGAATAAACATAAAATTCATAGGGCGACTCTGGTCATCGATGGCACTAATGCGTATGCTGGGGCTAAGTATTTCGCCTATTGGATTAACACCAACATATGAAGTGGAACCGATCGTGCAGGTAAAAGTGCCGGCAGGCGGGCAGGAGGTACAATCGCCTCCGCAGTCAACTTCGGTTTCGCTGCCGTCCTTAATACCATTGTTGCATAAAGCAGCATTGTTGGTTTCTTCTTTGCATGCGTACATATTGCCTAAAGCAATGACGGTAAAAATAATCAGGAGTTTTTTCATAATGCTTTGTTTTGGGTTTAGAAGTTAGCTTAAAGCTACATTTTTTCCGAAACGGAAAACCCGTATTCTTTCCTTATTATTTCGGTGCTGTTCCTACGATAGGTTTCAAATCGGTAGATTATAATCTCGACAATGGTTTTAACAAACAGATGGCAACAAGTAACATGTAACTAATCATTGCTTTGTACAGCGAAATGCCTTTTACGCTATACAATAACCAGATCTTAATAAAAAAGGTAAAGACAGGAAAACTGTAATTGTGAAAAGCAAAAAAAATTAAACAAAGTGGCGAATGAATACAGGAAGCACATTCCCTAAATAAACTACCTATACGCTTTCCTGTGCCAATTGTTTGGCCAGTTGTACCACGGTGGCTATTCGCTTTTTGTTTACGGAATAGTAAATACACTTACCGTCCCTTCTAGTGCTCACCAAACCTGCTCTACGCATAATGGCCAAGTGCTGCGATACTACCGATTGCTCTAACTTCAGTTTAGTATAGATATAGGTTACCATTACTTCACCCTTTGATTGTAATATTTCCAGTATTTTTTTGCGCAATGTGTGATTCAAAGCACGTAAAGTAAGAGCAGCACTTTTAATTGTTGCGTAGTTAATAACAACCGGTTCATTGCCCTTTCCGGTTAGGGTAAGCTGTTCTCGAATCAACTTCTTCGCATTATTTTTCATAGCTATTAGTATTTGACCGGTCAAATATATGAATATTGACTGTTAGCTGCGCCTATGTGCAATATAAACTTATAGTAGTTATTGGTAGAGAAACTGAATATTGCGCTTAAAACCCTTGAATTTTGTTCGCTTAACCGGTGAGTTATAAAACAATCGCTTAAACATTTCTTCGCTTAAGTAAATCCATTCCTCCTTAGTTACCTTCATCAGTTCTGCCGATGGAGCAAACCTCGGTTCGGTGTTTTGCTGTGCCTGCGAATTAATGGGACACACTTGTTGACAGATATCGCAACCAAACATCCAGTTTTCAAACTTCTTTTTATAATCCGAAGGAATCACTTCATCCTTTAACTCAATAGTAAAGTAAGATATACACCTACTGCCATCTACTTTGTAAGGCTCGTAAATGGCATCGGTAGGGCAGGCATCTATACACTTGGTGCAATTACCACAGTAATCTTTTACGGGCGAATCATACTCCAACTCAATATCCACAATAACTTCAGCAAGGAAGAAATATGATCCCTTTTGTTTGGTGAGCAGATTAGAGTTTTTGCCCACCCAACCTATGCCACTTCGCCTTGCCCAGGCTCGCTCCAGCACCGGTGCCGAATCAACAAAACCCCGTCCGTTTAAATCAACAGCCTGTGTTTGAATAAACTTAAGCAGCGTATTTAGTTTCTCTCGCACTACATCGTGATAATCTTCCCCAAAAGCATACATGGATATTTTAGGGGAATCACTGTCTTCCTGTCGTGCTTCGGAGTAATAATTATAGGATAAGGAAATAACTGACTTTGCATTGTCTACCAACAGGCGGGGATCAACGCGTTTGTCAAAATAGTTTTCCATGTATGCCATTTTACCGTGCATTTGCCGGTTGAGCCATGCTTCCAGTAAAAAGGCTTCTTCATCTAATTTTACCGCTGCTGAAATTCCACAATCCTGAAAGCCAAGTCTTTTGGCCTCCTGCTTTACTTTTAATGTGAGAAGATGCTTATTCATGGCGGAAACTTCGCTCGAAAAACAAAAGAAATTCTTTTGCGTAGGCTTAATAATAACAATACTATTACGTTACTTTGAAAAACAATATTTGCATTGCAAAATCATTTAATGTCATTTATTAAAACTTTAGCCCTCGTTTCGCTTCTCTTATTTCTTAGCCTTCAAGATTTAACAGCAATGCCTGTAGTTAGTCAAAACCAGGAAAACGACAGCAAAGAGGAAACCAACCTGAAGATATTGTCTTGGAATATTTACATGTTGCCAGCGATAGCAGTGCGCCCGGGTAAGCGTGAGAGGGCTTATGCCATTGTTGAAGAACTAAAAAAATCAGACTTTGATGTAATCGTTTTTCAGGAAGCATTTTTACCCGCAGCAAGAAAAATTATTCAGGAAGGATTAAAAGACAGATATGCTTTCGACTATGGCCCCGCCAACAACGGAGGCTTATCATTTAAAACAAACAGCGGCATTTGGGTTATCAGCAACAGGCCTTTAGAGATACTTGGAACCATTCAGTTTACAGATTGCGCAGGAATTGACTGCTGCGCACGAAAAGGTGCTATGCTTTTACAAGGTAGCAACCCTTCGGGTAAGCCTTTTCAGATTCTCGGCACTCACTTACAATCAGAAAATGCAACCGAGGTTCGTGAAAAACAAATGGACCAGATTTATCTGGATCTTTTGGTAAGGTACCGCCAGCAGGGAGTTCCCCAAATTGTGTGTGGTGACTTAAATACAGAAAGCTACGTAAAGGAACATTACTGTGCTATGCTCGATTGCTTAGATGCCGAGGATGGCGACATAGAGAGTGTGGAAAAATGCACTTACGATGGTGTGAACAATGAAATTGCCCAATCATACGGGGCTAAAACCAAGTTTACACTTGATTACATTTTGTTGCGTGCCAACGGGGCAAAAATGAAAACCGTAAAACGTTTTGTAAGTGTAATGAAGAAAGGTAAAAAGCACCTTTCCGACCACTACGGTGTTATCTGCGAAGTGAAGTTCTGATTTGTTCAAGTTTTCTGGAATTCCCTATTTTTGCCATTTATATTTCGGTTGAAATTTTATAGCGATTTATCTACCCGACATCTCTTCTGTCCGTCAATTTCTAATTCCGATTAGCAAAAAAATGCCTTAGTCTTTTGTGCAATTTCATCCTGTAGTGCATTAATCTGTTTATAAAGGCTTTCGTTCACGGCATACTATTTACTTTGAAAATAGCGTTTAAATGGCAATGAAGAATTTTGTGTTGGTTGGTTTTGTGCTCCTGCTAATGTCGTTCGACTTAGGCTCCAGGCTGTTGAATAAGCTTCCGTTCTACAAAAAGGAATCTTATTTCAAGAAAGATGTTTATAGCGAAAAATCGTGGAAGCAGTTTTATGCCGTGAAAGAAGCACAGCAGGTAGTAAACCCTGCCGACTATGATTTCCATCTGTTGAATGCCGCTTTCTTTTACGCCACCAACAAGTTAAGAGAAGAGCACAAAGTAAAACTGCTGCAGTTTTCAGAAGCACTGCGCGATGCAGCCGCTTTCCATACACACGAAATGGTTGCCAAAAAATTCTTCGACCACTACAATAATACGGGAGTGCCAAAGCTGCGAAGCCCCAGGCAACGTATGCAGGTGTTTACCGGCAACCAGCAATTGGGCTTAAGCGGAGAGAACTGCGATGAGAATTTTGTGGAGCCGTATGAGCCGCTTACCTATATTCAGGTTGCAGAACGAATAGTGCAGGACCTGTACGACTCTCCACCACATAAGGCAAACATGCTTGAAAAGGGATTCCGCTACTTTGGCGGTGCGGTAATTTTTGAGCAACCCCGCGGTAAAAACGAAGCCGTTTTCCTGAAAGCCACTCAGGATTTTACAAGTAATATTTAATTGCCGAATCAGGCTCTTAGCTTTGCCGCCAGGGTTCCTGTTAAACAACCAAGCCCACCTACCAGGCCGCCCGTAACTCCCGATAAAACAAAGAGGACATTTTTACTGCCGCCTGTAAGCGGAGCCATTAGTTCGGTAACTTTAGAAGCCAGCAAATGGTTGTTGGCTGAAGAAAGTACATAAGCATAACCGGCCCACAAAACAAATACCGCCAGAAAACCCGAAAGGAAAGCAAGGCCGGCATGTTGCTTAAATGAAAAACCGATTAACACCGCCACTATGGCAATACTCCACCATGGAATAAACATTTGCAGCGCGTACGAAAGCACAAACATGAGCAGAAAGGAGATGACAAAGTTTTTCATTTAGCAGCGGGTTTAAAGGTAGCGGTAAACAGTTTTTTCTCTTTCAGTTCTTCGCCTGTGTGAATGTAGTTGGCGGTGTAGTATTCGCCTTTGGCCCAGGCCGGCACCATGTTATCGTAAAACTTACTGCCGGGGTTGCCCGATTGCCCGCCCGGGTAAATAACATACTGCTTCATTTCGCCAAAATCAACCACCATACGCCACGATGGCCCGTGCGATGAGTTAGTGGCATTAATAATTCCAAGGTTTCCACCGTTGTAAACATGCTTGGAGCTAAAGGCATCTAAGCCCGCAAGATGCGCCACCTTGGTATCCTTGTAACTTCCCCAGTCGCTGGGGTTTTGGTCTTTCTTCTCGTATGTTTCGTCTGCTTCATACGGTTCTGCCACTTCTGTAAACTCTTTGGCAGCCAGCGTATCTTTTATACGATGAAACGATTGCGCCACTATATCTGCCCGCGTTTCTTTGGCAGGTGTAGAAAGGTTATCGTAAAAAGTTGACGCACTGTAGGTAGCCAGAAACGTTACAACACTATAGAATGATGGCTGCTTCATAGGCGCGTTCTTATCCAGCATTTCATCCCACAGCAGTTTGCGCAGTTCGTTCCACCACACTTCAAAGTAAACCGGGGCTACTTCCTGCGGATTGTTGTAGTAGTTCCATTTGCTGAGGGTTTCCAGCATAGCCTGCTCCTCCTTACTCAAAGAAGATTTATCTAAGAGCGAAATCAACACAGGCAGGGCTTCGGCAGCATGCAGGTTGTAGTTGTTACTTTGCATCTGCTTCATAAAATCAGCATCAATGCCATTGCCCTCGGCAAGT
The DNA here is from genome assembly GCA_964563185.1 of uncultured Chitinophaga sp. Lineage (GTDB taxonomy): Bacteria > Bacteroidota > Bacteroidia > Chitinophagales > LD1 > Bog-950. The sequence goes on along the minus strand of CAZLXD010000015.1, from coordinate 4,253 downwards.
ATTTTATTAATTACCCTGTTGCGGTAAGTTTCATACACCCCAACACCGGGATAGTAATACGGATAGGTGGAATCGGTGGGGTGCTGGTTGGCTGAACTAACAAAGCCACGCTCCGGATTTTTTGAAAGCGGATTGTGTTCATAGGGTATAAAAGTTGTCCAGTCATCGGCACCGCTGCTGCCATAGCTTAAATATTTGCCCTGCTCGGTTGCTTTACTGCGAATGGGGAAACGCCCCTGCTCCTTGATAGCCACATCGCCACTGCGCGAGGCAAACACAAAGTTTTGTGCAGGGCAGGCATAATGATTTAGTGCATTAATGTAATCATCGTAGTTCTTTCCGCTGTTTAGCTGATAGAAAGTTTTAAACTCGTTGGAAGGCAAATGGGCTACCCAACTCATGGCCAGGTTCTTTTTGCTTTCCGCTTCGCCATAGTTTTCATCGAATACTACCGGGCCGTACTTGGTATAAACCACCGTATCGCGTATTTCGCCTTTGCCGCGCACGTTGTAAACCTCTACGCGCTTTTCGGTTTTCAGCCATTGCCCTTTGTATTCATACTCGTTGCGGGCTGCATCTTTAAACTTCATTTCGTACCAGTCGCGCACATCGCGGCCACCATTGGTTACGCCCCACGCAATGGAATCGTTAAAGCCTATAATAACAGCCGGTGAACCCGGAAGGGTAGCCCCATACACATTCATATTAGGCGACACCAGGTGCATTTCGTACCAAATGCTTGGCAGCGAAAGTTTAAGGTGAGGGTCGTTGCACAGAATGGGTTTGCCCGATTTTGTTTTACTGCCGGCTACTGCCCAGTTGTTGCTGCCCTCAATTTCATCGGGCTTTTGAATAACCGATGAGATGACCGATGACGGATGACGGATAACAGACGATGTAAACTCAGATTTAGAATTGCTGCTTTCCGGTTTAAAATCCCACTTAGTATCTTTCGGCACAATGGGGTCTTCGTCTTCCACAAAATCGGGATATAGTTTCCTGAACTCTTCCATGCCGTACTTAGCAATAAAGTTGTGGTTCTCTATATCATATTCAAACACCGACAGCATGTTGGCCATGTTCTTAAGCAGCAGCGCCACTTTTACAGGCTTCCATTCTTCGGGTGCATAATCCAGCAGTTTGTATTCCAACGGATAATCTTTAGGGGAGAGTGAACTGATGTAGGCATTCACTCCATTGCAATAAGCCTTTACCAGTTTGGCACTGGCTTCATCTTTTTCAATCAGTTCCTGTGCTTTTTCAGCGCCAAAACCCATCCCTATTCTGCGGTTCAGCTTATCCGATTCCAGCGCCTTCTCTCCTACTACTTCCGACACTCTACCTGCGGCATTCAGGGTTTGTACTTCCATTTGCCAAAGGCGGTACCGGGCGGTAATGTATCCCTGCATGTAATACAGGTCTTCATCGTTAGCGGCAAACACATGGGGCACCAGGCGGTCGTCAAAGTATACCTTTACTTCTTCCTTTAAACCGGCCAACTGATAGTCGGCATCCTTTAACTGTTTGTCCGATTCGGCATTCTGCCAAAAACCCGTAAAAGGATTTAAAAACTTTGCCAGCGGAGGCAGCGGCCCTATTTTGGTGTTAAGAACAATTACCAGCGCCAGAGTAAGCGCTGCGGCAACAAATAGTTTAAGATATTGCACGGGCAAAAATATTTCGGGTGAAGGTATAAATGGTTTATTTAGTTCAGTGAGCAGCGATAAAAATTTATTCTGGCAAAATGTCATCGTCACCTTTGTACTGGTAGCAGTGCTGTGGGTGGTGGAACTGTTGCAATATGCCGGTGGCTTCGATTTTTCGGCTTATGCCAACCACCCCCGGCACTTGGATGGCCTGTATGGCATCATCCTCTCCCCTTTTCTGCATAACCCCGATAGTTTCGACCACATCATCAGCAATACACTGCCGCTAATGGTATTACTGATGGTACTGTTAAGCGCATACACCCGTGTAGCCGTATTGGTGTTGGTTTGCATACACCTGCTAAGCGGCATAATGGTATGGCTGCTGGCACCCGAAAATACTTACCACATTGGCGCCAGCGGGGTGCTTTACGGCATAGCGGCTTTTTTGATTGCCTCGGGGCTTTTCCGTAAAGACCAAACTTCGGTAGCCATAGCCATTTTTGTTACTTTGGTATATGGTGGTATGGTGCTGGGCTTTATTCCTCAAAAGGGGGTTTCGTGGCAATCGCATTTATACGGGGCGCTAAGCGGTGTGCTAATGGCCTTTGTGTTCCGCAAAAAAAACCTGCCTCCGCCACATGCTTTTGAGTTGGAAGCAACAGAAGAGCACCGCCACTTTTTTGAAGAACTGGAAGTGTGGAAACAAAAAGAAAGAGACCGGAATTTATCTTCCGAATAAGATTCTTTTCAATTTAGCCCCCGCATTTATACCCCGCTCTTTAATTCCTTTTGTATGAACATTAACGTTCCTGAAGTAAAAGTGCCCCGTGTGGTAATTATAGGCTGTGGCTTTGGCGGCCTTCAACTGGCTAAATCGCTTAAAGATGCCCCCGTGCAGGTGGTGCTGCTGGATAAGAACAACTACCATACCTTTCAACCCCTGTTGTATCAGGTAGCTACTGCGGGCTTAGAGGCCGACTCTATTGCCTACCCCATCCGTAAGATATTTAAGGGGCAAACCAACTTCCATTTCCGCTGGGGCGAGGTAATGGAAGTTGTATCCTCCGAAAACAAAGTGCTTACCAGTATTGGCGAATTGAGGTATGACTACCTGGTAATAGCCACCGGCACCACTACCAACTTTTTCGGCAATAAAGATTTTGAGCAGCAGGCCATGCCCATGAAAACGGTAACCGAGTCGCTGAACCTGCGCAGCCTTATTCTTCAAAACTTTGAAAAGGCACTGCTTACCAAAGATGTGCATGAGCAGGAAGCACTCATGACTTTTGTAATTGTAGGCGGTGGTCCTACCGGAGTAGAACTGGCGGGTGCCATCAGCGAATTAAAGCGCCATGTACTGCCCAACGATTACCCCGAACTGGACTTTAGGAAAATGCGCGTAATACTGGTAGAAAACGGTGCCGAGGTGTTGCAGGCCATGAACGAAGCCAACCGCCTTAGCGCCAAACAATACCTGGAAGAACTGGGCTGCGAAGTTTGGCTAAACACCGGCCTTGCCAAATACGATGGCACTGTGGCCGAAACCAAAACCGGCAAGCAGCTACGCACCCTTAACCTGATATGGACAGCCGGTATTAAAGGCGTAGTACCGCAGGGCCTTAGTGCCGCTGCCGTTAACCCGCGCGGACGAATACTGGTAAACGACCTTTGTGAAGTTAAAAACCTGCCCAACGTATACGCCATTGGCGATGTAGCCTGTATGGCTACCGAACAATACCCCAACGGGCACCCGCAGGTGGCACCCGTGGCCGTACAGCAGGGCAACCTGGTGGCAAAAAACATTATCAGGCAATTGCAGACAAAGGCTCCGCTGCCGTTTCAATACTTCGACAAAGGAAGCATAGCTACCGTGGGACGCAACCGCGCGGTGGTAGAGGTTAAAAAGTTTCGCTTTGGCGGCTTTTTGGGTTGGCTAACCTGGATGGCCCTGCACCTGATGCTGCTGGTGGGTTTCAGAAACCGGATGGTGGTATTCATTAACTGGCTGTGGAATTACCTGAGCTACGACCGCAATATCCGCCTTATTATACGCCCTTTTGAAAGAAAGGCCCCTTAACGAGCAGACCGTTCCCTGCCAACGAAGCAACGTTCACCGCCAACGGCACACCATCGGGCATTCCAGGCGGGTGATTTGGTATTCCTGAAAAGTGAATTGACAGACCGTAAGAGTGGTATGGCAAACATGAAAAGTGGTTTGACCCCCAGTTATAAGTTAATTGACAGGTTGTAAATGCAATGTTTTGCCGCTAATTGCGCTGATTAACGCGTAATGAATACAAAATTTTCGCGCGGAGGCGCGGAGGAATGCAAAGAGAGATTAAGCGCCTTGCGGGTTGTTGGTGACGCATCGGCAGGGCCGAAGCTATAACACCAACCAGGAAAAGAATTTGCGGTTTCCTGTTTTCCAATTAGGAATTCACGATTTCCAACAAGAAGTGCCTTTGTTTCAATTAGAAGTTCGTGTTTTCCAATAAGGAGTGCCCTTTTTCCTGTTAGGAGTTCGCGATTTCCAATAAGAACTGCGCTTGTTTCAATTAGAAGTTCGTAATTTCTTCTTAAATGCCATGTATTTCGCACGGAGGC
>CAZLXD010000014.1:28962-30624 GCA_964563185.1 uncultured Chitinophaga sp. | reverse complement strand
CAACAACAGCAGAATCCACATGAATACAGCCTTTACTATCGGTAATAGTCACGATGTAGGTATTGGCAGTAAGAGCGGTTATATCCTCTGTATTGTCTCCATTGCTCCACAAGAAAGTGTATCCCGGAGTTCCACCGGCTGCAATCAGGTCAATAGAACCATTAGCATCGCCAAAACACAATGGAGTTTTTACAATAAAGTTGGCAGATATAAGCGGTGGATTAAGAATGAATACAGAAGTAGTAGCCGTGCATCCGTTAGCATCGGTTACTGTTACAGCGTAAGTGCCTCCTGGAAGGTTTACAGGATCCTGTATGGTATCTCCGTTACTCCACAAATAACTGTATGGAGTGGTGCCGCCAATAACCGTCAGGTCTACATTGCCATTATTAGCATTAAAGCAGGTAATGTTATTGCTGGTATTTGACAGCAACAGCGGAGTCGGTTCAAACACAACAGCAGAGTCGCGGTGAACACAACCATTAGAATCAGTAACTATCACGTAGTATGTTCCACCGGGCAGGCCTGAAATATCTTCGCTGGTTTGGAAGTTTGACCAGAAGAAGTTGTAAGGCAATACTCCACCACTAACAGTAAGGTTAACTGCACCGTTGTATGCACCATAGCAGGTTACATTTGTAGGAACTGCCGAAGATGTTACAGGTGTAGGTTCTGTAATAACAAACGATTGCGAAATGGTGCAACCATTAGCATCAGTTACAGTTACCGCGTGTGTTCCGGCAGTCAATCCTGCAATATCTTCAAACTGATATCCCGTACTCCACAGGTAAGTATAAGGCTGAACGCCACCAGACACCGTTACATTAACTGCACCGTTGTTACCTCCATTACAACTTACGTTTTGTGTAATGCCGAACATTGCCAATGCTGTAGGCTGTGTTATAACCACACAGGCGGTAGCAGTGCATCCGTTACCATCTGTTACAGTTACACAGTATGCTCCGGCAGTCAACCCGCTTAAGTCCTCGGTAGTTGCACCATTACTCCAGCTAAAGGAGTAAGAAAGAGTTCCGCCCGAAACGGTTAAGTCCACAGCACCGGTGTTGGCTCCGTTGCAAAGTATTTGTGTTGATTGTGTACTTAACACCAAAGCCGTTGGTTGAGAAATAGTGATAGTTGCAGCCACAGTGCAATTATTAGCATCAGTAACCAGCACAGAGTAAGTTCCGGCACCAACGGCAGCCTGGTCTTCAGTTACCACTCCGTTGTTCCAGAAGAATGTGTAAGGAGTAACTCCGCCACCAACTGTAAGGTCAACATTCGTACTTCCTCCATTACAAAGAATTGTTCCTGAAGTAACACTAGCCGTTAACAAAGCTGGTTCGGTAATAGTTTGCGATATTGTAGCCGTGCAAGCATTGGCATCGGTAACAGTTACTGTGTATGTGCCAGCCGGAACATTATTCAAATCTTCACCATTGCTACCATTGCTCCATGCAAAAGTATACAGCGGAACACCTCCGTAAATGCTTATATCAACTCCACCGGTGCTGTCTCCATTGCAACTTACATTGCTAAATCCGGCAAGTGAAATAAGTATTGGTGCAGGTTGGGTGATTGTAGCGCTTGTAACGGACGTGCATCCATTTCCGTCTGTAACAACTACGCTGTAAGTGCCCGCTGTCAGGTTGCTGATATCCT
>CAZLXD010000014.1:20742-28862 GCA_964563185.1 uncultured Chitinophaga sp. | reverse complement strand
AGTCAACAGCTCCCGTTGACGCTCCGTTGCACAATACATTCGTTACCTGGGTGCTGAGAACAAGAGCAGGTGGTTCGCTGATTACTATTGAATCCTGCTTAGTGCAGCCATTTGCATCAGTCACTATCACATAGTAAGTGCCTCCACCTATGTTGCTCAGGTCTTCCACTGTCTGGAAGGTATTCCACAAGAAGCTGTATGGAGAAACTCCTCCGCTCACCGTTAAGTCAGCCGCTCCGTTCGATGCTCCGTTGCAGGTAACATTGGTGCCCGAAATAGAGGTAACAAGCGGGGTAGGTTCTGTTATAATAAACGATTGGGTAAGCGTGCAGCCATTCGCATCAGTTACAGTTACACTGTAGGTGCCTCCACTTAATCCGTTTACATCTTCTGTAGTTACGCCATTGCTCCACGCATAGCTATATGGGAATACTCCCCCACCTACTGTTATATCTATTGAACCGCTGTTGCCTCCTGCGCAGGCTACATTCACCGGTGTCGCATTCATTACCATAGCTGTAGGCTGGGTAATGGTTACACTGGCTGTAGCTGTACATCCGTTTCCGTCTGTAACAACTACGCTGTAAGTGCCCGCTGTCAGGTTGCTGATATCCTGCGTGGTATCTCCATTCGTCCAACTGTAACTGTAGGCACCAGTACCACCTATTACCGTTAAGTCAACAGCTCCCGTTGACGCTCCGTTGCACAATACATTCGTTACCTGGGTGCTTACTGCAAGCTGTGCCGGTTGATTGATGGTTACAGATGCTGTAGCTGTACAACCATTCGCATCAGTAGCAAGTACGGTGTATACTCCTGCGCCAACAGAAGTTAAATCTTCAGTGGTGGCTCCGTTATTCCAAAAATAACTGTAGCCTGATGTTCCTCCACTTACGGTTAAGTCAACATTCGTAGTTCCACCATTGCAAGGTATGGTGCCTGATGTTGCCGATGCTGTAAGTGACGAAGGTTCATTAATTGTTTGTGAGAAGGTAGCAGTGCAGCCATTGGCATCGGTCATTGTTACCGTATAAGTAGCCGCTGGTATGTTGGTTAAATCCTCATTCGTTGTGTTGTTACTCCAAGCGTAAGTGTAAGGTGTAGTGCCTCCGCTGGCTGTAATATTTATGCTACCATTACTGCCTCCGTTGCAACTTACATTGTTATAAGAAGCAAGAGCTATTACAAGAGCCGGTGGCTGAACAATGTTGTAACTTCCTGAAACTGTACACCCGTTACTATCAGTAACAATTACAGTATAACTGCCCATAGCTAAACCTGAAACATCTTCGGTAGTATCCCCATTCGACCAGTTAAAAGCGTACGGCAGAGTTCCTCCGGCAATTGAAACATCAATTGAACCGGTGCTTGCTCCATTGCAAACAGGACTGCTAACCTGTGCAGCTAACACCAAAGCTGCCGGTTGTGAAATGCTAACCGAAGCGGTAGCGGTACATCCTTTAGAATCTGTAGCTACCACAGTATAAACGCCTGCACCAACAAAGAACAAATCTTCGGTAGTGGCTCCACTGTTCCAGAAGTAGGAATAACCCGGAGTTCCGCCTGCAACGGTCAAATCAACATTCGTATTACCTCCGTAACACAAAATAGTTCCGGCAGTTGCTGATGCAGTGAGTAAGGTGGGCTCAGTAACTGTATGGCTAAATGTTGCTGAACAGCTATTAGCATCAGTTACAGTTAGTATGTATGTGTTTGCCTGAACGCCATTCAAATCTTCCGCAGAACTTCCGTTGCTCCAGGAATAACTGTAAGGGGCAACTCCTCCGCCTGCTGTAATGTTCACGCTTCCGTTACTTCCACCATTACAACTTACATTACTTGCTGAAGCCAGTGTAACAGTTAAAGCCGGAGGCTGAACAATGGTGTAGCTACCGGTAATTGTACAGCTATTAGTATCTGTAACAGTTACGGTATAGGTACCTATAGAAAGCGATGATATATCCTCCGTAGTGTCACCATTCGACCAATTGAAGGTGTAAGGGATTACCCCGCCACCCACGGTGATGTTAATAGCACCGGTACCAAAACCGTTGCATAAAGGATTGGTTACCTGCGCTGAGAGAGAAAGTGCTGCTGGTTGTGAAATTACCACTGATGCTGTGGCCGTACACGCTTTGGTATCAGTTACCACCACAGTGTAAGTACCTGCTCCAACTCCGGTGAGGTCTTCGGTAGTGGCTCCGCTGTTCCAGAAGAAAGTATAACCAAAAGTACCTCCTGCCACAGTAAGGTCAACATTTGTCAATCCTCCATTACAAAGAATATTTCCTGATGTGGCCGAAGCAGTAAGTAAAGAAGGCTCATTGATTATCTGCGATATAGTAGCCGTACAGTTATTCGCATCGGTTACAGTTAAGGTATAATTACCTGCAGGAACTCCGCTTAGGTCTTCACTGGTGCTACCACTACTCCATGAATAAGTAAGTGGTGCTGTTCCGCCACCAGTAGTAACATTAATATTTCCATTAATTCCTCCGTTACAACTTACATCGTTATACGAGGCTATAACTACTGTTAACAATGGCGGTTGAATAATAGAGTAAGATGCAGACGCAGTGCAGAAAGTAGCATCAGTCACGGTTACAGAATAGGTGCCCGCTGCCAATCCGGTTTGGTCTTCATTGGTTGAACCGTTGCTCCATGCAAATGAATAGCCTGCAACACCTCCGCTAACTGTAACATCAATGGCACCGGTTCCGCCTCCATTACAAAGTAGATTGGTAACCTGAGAATTGATAACAATCTGCGTTGGCTGGGTAATAAGAACTGAATCGCGTTTGGTACATGAATTACCATCCGTTACAATAACGTAATACCATCCGGGAGTTAACCCTGATATATCCTGAGTAGACTGGAAGTTACTCCATAAATAAGTGTAAGGAGTAGTTCCTCCGCTTACGGTTAAGTCTGCACTTCCGTTGCCGGCCCCAAAGCAGGTAATATTTGTACCGGAAATGGAGGTAACCAATGCCGTAGGTTCATTTACTACATAGCCTGCTGAAATGCTGCAATTGTTTGCATCGGTTATAGTAACCGAATAGGTATTGCCTGATAAACCAGCAATATCTTCGGTTATGGCTCCGTTGCTCCAATTGAATATGTATGGTGTTGTTCCACCTGTTACTGCAATGTTAACAGCACCATTTGCTGCTGTGTTACAGGTTACATGTGTGGCAGAACCGGTTACACCCAGTGCAGCAGGTTGTGCAACTGTTGCACTCAATGTGGCACTACACAAATTGGCATCTATCACCGTCACTGAATATACTCCTGCCGGTACTCCGCTTATATCCTGAGTGGCAGATCCATTGCTCCATGTATAAGTAAATGGCGAAGTGCCCCCGGTAACAGTTAAGTCTACTGCACCGGTTCCTCCATTGCAGGCCACGTTTGTAACCGAAGAAGAAAGTGACAGAACAGCAGGCTGTGTAATATTGATGGATCTGAACACAGTACAATTATTTGCATCGGTAACCAGCACAGTATATGTGCCTGCCGGTACTCCTGTTAAATCTTCGGTAATTGCACCGTTGTTCCAACTGAAAGTGTAAGGAAGAGAACCGCCCGTCACGGTCAAATCAACTGTTGCATTGCTTGATCCGTTACAAGTAGCATTTGTTCCTGTAATGGTAGCTGCAAGTTGGTTCGGTTGTGTTATAGTAAATGTGTCAGACTTAATGCAAGCATTTGCATCCTGCACGGTAACGGAGTATGTTCCGGCCTGTAGATTATTCAAGTCCTCCGAAGAAGTTCCGTTACTCCAATCAAAGGTATAAGGAGGTACTCCTCCGTTTACAGTAATATCCAAGCGACCGGACCCATCATTAAAGCACTGCAGATTTTGAATAGATGCCAGTGCAATAGTTAACTGGGTAGGTTGTGTTACAGTAGCCCCAGTTGAAGTAATACAACCTTTGTTATCTGTCACAGTAATAGTATAAGTACCCACCGGCACATTCAAATTGTCTTCCACAGTAACTCCATTACTCCAATTATAGGAGTATGGTGTAGTGCCACCGGAAACTGAGATGAATATTTCTCCCGTTGAACCACCATAGCAGGCTACATTATTCACTATATCAACCAATACGGTTAACTGTGAGGGTTGAGTAATATTTACAGTAATGTAATCGGTACAACCTTTAGAGTCGCGGGCTGCAACTATGTATACACCGGCAGGCAAGCTGGCAAAAGTACCCGAAGCCTGAAAAGCTGAACCGTTAATAGAATACTTGTAAGGAGGAATTCCACCTGAAATAGATACAGTAACAGAACCATTAGCCCCCCCAAAACAAGATACATTCGTTTGGTTTACTATACTTCCCGTAACAGCATAAGTATTTATAAGTGTTACACTTGATGAGTCAAGACATCCATTTGCATCAAAAACAGAAACAAGATAATTGCCCGAAGCTAAACCTGAGAACAAACTACCTGCCTGTGTAGGCCCTCCGTTGAGTGAATAACTATAAGGCAAAGTTCCTCCGTTAGCTGTTATACTAATCTGCCCATCGAACACATTAGAACAACTGGCATCAACAATAGATACGCTATGCGTAACATCGGTAGGTTGAGTAATAATTACAGGGTTACCCACATAAGTATTGGTACACAAACTGTCATCGCGCACCCAAATATTGTAGTTGCCGGCAGTTAAATTGCTAAACAAGCCCGATACCTGATAAGTGCTGCCACCATTATTAGAGTAATAAACACTTCCGCTAGATGTAGAACCGGTAACTGTAATTGAACCGCTATTACCGCTAAAGCAAAGCACATTGCTAGATGTAACATTATTAACCTGCGGCAGAGGCAATACCAATATCAACTCATCATTACTTACCGAGGAACATACACTGGATGCTACCACCCTGCGGTAGCGAATAGTGCTTGATGTGAATGGCGGGTCGTAATTGGCTAAACTGTTCGTGCCTGTAGCGGCTGACCAGCTAACACCACCATTAGTACTTTGCTCCCACAAGTAGGTGTATGAGCCTGTTCCACCTGCAACGGTTGAACCCACAATTAATGCAGGATCTCCGCTCAAGCAAAATTTCTGATAGCCAGGTACCGTGTTATTGGTTATTGAAGGAACTATTGTAACTGTAACTACGTTGGATACCGAAGGGTCGCAACCGGAACCTGTAGCTGAATAAATTGCTCTGTAGTATGTAGTAGAAGACAACACTGGTGTAGTGTAAGATGAAGAGGTTGCTCCCGAAATGGTAGAGAAGGTTATGTTATCAGGGCTGGATTGCCATACGTAACTGAAGGTTCCTGTACCGCCTGATACGGACGAAGTGATAGCATTAGAACCAGACGCGCAATAGGTACCTCCACCGCTAATTGTAATGGATGGCTCAGCCACTACTGTTAATGTTGAAGTGGTACTAACTACTACATCGCAATTAGAACCAGTTGAACTTACAACAGAACGATACGAGTATGAGCCGGGAGTGCTAATTCCTGCAATAGTCATTGAAGCTGACGTGGCGTTTGTATAACTGGATCCTGAAGGAGTGCCGTTCACCACATTTATCCAGGTTCCGCCATTATCGTACTGCCATTGATAGCCTAATGAAACACCTCCACTACCGGTAACTGTTGCACTTGTAGAACCTCCCGTACAAATGGTTGGATTAGAAAATACAGGTGTAGAAACAGAAGGGTCGGGGTTAACCACAAGTGTTACAGAACCACTGGTTACAGAGTTACAACCCGAACCGGTTGCACTAACTGTGCAGCGATACTGATATGAACCTGCCGCTGTAATTCCACTTACAGTCATAGTGGCGGTACTGGTATTAAAGTAAGCCGCACCGGCCGGAACCCCATTAGCCACTGTAACCCATGTGCCACTGTTATTAAACTCCCACTGGTAGCCAATGGTGCCGGTTCCGTTTCCGGCTGTTACACTGGCATCGGTTGTGCCACCAACACATATTGAAGAGTTAGTTAATGAAGGAGCAGATACAGTTGGGTCAGCCACAACATTTAAAACCACTGCACTACTTGTGGTAGCATTACAACCAGAACCGGTTGCGGATACAATACAACGATATTGATAACTTCCCGTGGTTGATACTCCACTTATTGTAGCTGTCGCAGAAGTTGAGTTTGTATAAGTAGAGCCGGTTGGTATTCCGTTTGTTACATTACCCCAAGTACCAGAGTTATTATATTGCCATTGATAACCGTAAGAACCTGTACCGCTACTAGCTGTTACCGAAGCATTACTGCTTCCACCCACACAAATAGTTGAGTTAGTAAGAGAAGGGGCCGAAACAGCCGGGTCGGAAACCACAGTTAAAACACCAGTTGCACTTACAACTGTATTACAATCTGATCCGGTCGAAGTAACCAAACAACGATACTGATAAGTTCCGTTAACATTTATACTGGATACTGTCATGGCTGAAGTTCCACCATTGGTATATATTGAACCTGATGGCACGCTACTAGTAACATTGCCCCAAGTACCACTGTTGTTGTATTGCCACTGATAAGACAACGAAACACCTCCACTTCCTGTAGCACTTAAAATACTGCTGCCTCCCTGACAAATAGTTGTATTGCTTAAAACTGGTGAGGTTACAGAAGGATCGGGGTTTACAGTTAAGGTTACCCCTCCGCTAGCAATTGAATTACAACCGGAACCTGTGGCTGTAACGAAGCAGCGGTAATTGTAAGATCCCGATATGGCAATTCCACTAATCGTCATTGTTGCTCCTGTAGGATTTACATAGGACGAACCAACAGGAACACCGGCTGTAACCGGAATCCAAGTTCCACCATTATCATACTGCCACTGATAACCGATAGTGCCGGTTCCATTTGATGCTGTTACACTGGCATCTGTACTTCCGCCAACACATATAGTAGCATTAGTTAAACTTGGTGCGCTAACGGTTGGATCTGCAACTACAGTTAGGTTAGAAGCCGCTCCCACAGCAGTATTGCAGCCTGAGCCGCTAGCAGAAACAATACAACGATATGAGTAGGTGCCGACTGTATTTATTCCACTTACAGTCATTGTAGGTGTAGTTTGGTTACTGTATGTGGAACCGGCAGGAATTGCATTCGAAACGTTACCCCAAGTTCCGCCATTATTGTACTGCCATTGGTATGAAATCGTTCCGGTTCCTCCGCTTGCTGTAACACTGGCATTGGTAGAGCCGCCTACACAAATGGTGCCGTTAGTATAAGTAGGCGCTGTAACCGAAGGGTCTGCTACTACAGTAACAGTTAAAGGTCCGGCTACTGCACTATTACCACATGCATCTAAAACCCTTCTGTAATAACATCTTGTTACTGTCAGCCCTGATGGCGGATCATACGTAGTAGCATTGGCGCCTCCAATAAATGTTGCGCTACCAGTACAGTTGTCCCTATATATCCAGTCATAAGAGTAAGAACCTAAGCTATAAGAAGGGCCAGCTCCTCCGCTAGCGTCAGATGTACTAGTAAATGCTGCGGGGTTCCCTCCACTACATATCGTTTGATTAGCGGTTATTGTTCCCGCATCAATAGTCCCTGTAGTTACCGGTGCGATTGTAATTTGCGCCTCTGATCCACCACCACCTTCCGAAACTCTAAACTCTATTGTCGAAGTGAAATCTAGCACCCCTGTCCAAACTGCATTATGCGGATCACAACACCCTACGTGTTGACTTACTAGCGAACCGTTAATAAATAGTTGATAGGTATCATCATGTGTAGGAATACTTATTGTGTATACTCCACAAGTAAAACCTGTCCTTTTCGCACTCCAAGAATGATTATCATTGCCTACGTGGCAACCCAAAAAACCATTATAGTCAGAAGGGGAGCCTCCCGATGTCCAATAAGAATTTGTATTAAACGACAGTGTTGGAACTGACATATAACCGCTGTATCCTGTTGACCAAGCACCACTTCCACCTGCTGCATCCCCTGCGTTCCATGCATAAAGTATCCATTCTCCATTTCCAAAAGTACTGGGATTGCCAGGACCATCGCATCTGTAACTAAGCACAGCAGAGTTGGCTGCCCCAGAACCTATCCAACCATTACATGACCATCTATTAGTATTCACATTAATCACACCGTTATAATTTGCC
>CAZLXD010000014.1:0-20732 GCA_964563185.1 uncultured Chitinophaga sp. | reverse complement strand
CCATTGTGCTGAAGAACGAAGTCCTGCACAAATTGGCCCATCATCGTCATTGTAAAAAATACAGGCGGAACCGGTAGTTCCGCTAATCTGTAAGTCGCTGATGTTGGTGGTATTACAGTGGCTATAGGAATAGATGCCGCCATTATGAACATTTGAAAAAATGTACGTTCCTGAACCCACATTTACATTCTGCCATGCATTAGCAATTGGCGTAACAGTTCCTCCTTCATTGTAAGGATTCGGAGAACAAGGTGAAGGGCACTGCGCAAAAGCATCTCTTTGAAAAAGAGTGCTCAAACAAAACGAAATTACAATAGAAAAAAACGGATTAAAACGAGTATAGTTTTTCATGCCAGGGAATTGTTGTGTATGTATTAAACTACTAAGCCTCAGCAAAAATTGCGGAGGCTTAGTAGCAGTTGTATTATGCTATCGTAGTATTGTTATAGTTCCTGTTTTATCACGAACCACTCCATCAAAATATGTAATCTTCATTTGGTAAACATAAGTGTCTTCCGGAAGGACTTTTCCTTCCTTCTTACCATCCCATCCATCCGTGGCACCTACCCCATTGGTTTGGTTAGCATTATAAAACATACGCTCTCCCCAACGACTGTAAACCCCTACATCAATTTTTGTGGCTCCCAGTATGTCAAAAGTGAACAAGTCATTCAATCCGTCTCCGTTAGGTGTAAAGGTGGTAGGAATAAATGCTGCCAATTCATTTTCTACAATCACTGTTACCGTATCACTGGCATAGCAGGAATCCCCATTCATTACGGTGACAGTAAATACGGTTGTATAGAACGGCTGTACATAAGGGTTAAAACAATTAGCCTCATCCGGACAATTACTAAAGTCAAACAACACAGAATCCAAAGGCTGCCATATATGATTTACTACAGGCGAACTGGAGTTTGAACTGGCGATTAACTGAGTAGTCATTCCTGCCAGTATTACCTGTTGAGGGGCTGTCAAATCAACTGTTACTGCGCTTGGTGAGGTTATTACAAATGTCTCGGTACCCTCGCAGCCATTTACATCGCGAACTGAAATAACATAGGTTCCCGGACTAAGACTTCCAAATGAATCAGACTGTTGAGTTACCCCATTCAGTGAGTAAACATAAGGTGGAGTACCGCCAGTTACCGAAGCCGTTACTGAACCGGTAGGGGTATTGTAACAACGTGCATCAGTTCCATTAGCTGTAATTTCAATTTGAGACGGCTCGGTGAGCGTTGCAGATACAGTTGCTGAACAATTTCCAGCATCAGTTACTGTAAGCAAGTAGGCTCCCGCTTTAAGATTAGTAGCTGTAGCTCCATTCTGCGCAGGTGTTGTATTCCATGTATAGCTATAAGGAATAGTTCCACCAGTTACATCTACCGCTACAAATCCATTGCTTCCTCCGTAGCATACGGGATTGCTTAATGATACATTAGTAAATAGCTCCTCAGCCTGGCCAACTGAAAAAGATGCAGTCTTTGTACACAAATTAGCGTCTGTTACAGTTACGGTATAACTTCCGGCAGCAATTGCTGATAAATCCTGTGTAACTGTACTGTTACTCCAGTTGTAAGAGTAGGACGGAGTACCACCTGATACTGATAGGTCTATAGCACCGGTAGCTTCACCATTACAAGCCACATCAGTAACAACTCCGCTTATAGAAATGTCTGACGGCTCAGTAACAGTAATATCTGAACTGACATGACAACCGCTCGAGTCAGTTAAAATAACAGTGTATGTACCCGCCCCAATTCCTGTTTGAAATGAATCTAAAACAAAATTATTCCACAAATACTCATATGGAGTCCTTCCTCCGGTTGGTATAGCTGCAACTGCGCCATTCGCGCCACCAAAGCAAGATACGCTAGTTCCAACGGTAGTTACCCCCAACACTGGCGGCTCAACAACCGGGTAAAGTGTAGCAGCCACACATTCATTGGCATCAGTAACCGTTACGTAGTAACTTCCCCCACAAAGAGCAATAACATCTTCTGTTGACTCTGCTGTTGACCATGCAAAACTGTAAGGGAGTGTCCCGCCATAAGCAGTGATATCCACCATGCCATCACAATAGCCATTACAGGTTACATTAGTAATAAATCCGGATGTTACAATCGGATCTGGCTGGCCTACTGTTGCTGAATCAATTCTTATACATCCCTTAGTGTCAGTAATGGTTACGTAATAAGTTGCGGCAGGTACACCCACCAAGTCTTCAGAAGTGGCATTTGTACTCCAGTTGAATGTATATGGTGGAGTTCCGCCTGAAGGTATTAAGTCCACAACACCATTAGAATCACCAAAGCAAAGTGTGTTCTTAACTATAAAATTAGAGCTAACCAAAGATGGCGCACTCAAGAAAGCACATATTGTTGCGGAGCAACCATTAGCATCTGTAACTGTAACGCAATAGTTACCTCCACTCAAATTACTTAAGTCTTCCGTAGATGATCCATTATTCCATTGATAGTTATATGGGCTTGTTCCCCCAGACACCGTAAGATCAATCGCGCCATCGTTTGAATTAAAACATGAAACCACAGTAACCGATGTGCTTAACACAAGTGGTAGAGGCTCATTGATAAGAACAGAATCTCGCTGCTGGCATCCATTGTTATCTGTAATAATTACGTAGTACAGACCTCCATTCAATCCTGATACATCCTCTGTTGCCTGGAAAGTTGACCATTGATAATAGTAAGGAGATGTTCCACCTGCAACTGTTAAATCAGCCGCCCCGTTTGCAAAACCATTACAGGTAACATTTGTACCGGTAACTGAGGAAAGCAAAGCACTTGGCTGTGAAACTATCTGTGAAATATTTTTTTGGCACCCGTTAGCGTCTGTAACCGTAACGGTGTAAGTAGCAGCATGTAAGTGATCAATATCTTCAGTGGCAGCACCACTACTCCAAATATACGAATAAGGAGGTACCCCTCCATTAGCGGTAACATCAATAGACCCAGTCGAATCACCCACACAAAGTAAATTACTGAAAGATGCAATATTCAGGAATAATTCTAACGGCTCTGAAATAGTTGCTCCTGCCGCAGCTGAACAGCCTTTCGAATCTGTAACAGTTAGGTTATATGTGCCTCCAGTAACACCAGTCAGATCTTCTAATGAAGTAGCATTGCTCCAATTGAAAGTGTAAGGAGCCGTACCGCCCGAGGGGGTAATGTAAATAGCACCTGTTGGGGATCCGTAGCAAAGTAAACTTATAATGGAATCTACTGTAACAACTACTGGGTTAGGTTGTAAAATATTTACTATTACAAATTCTGTGCATCCTTTTGCATCGCGCCCTGTAAGAGTATAACTGCCGGCACTCAGACCTGTAAAAGTATTTGAAGTTTGAAAAGTGATTCCGTTAAGTGAATACGAATATGGCGGAATACCACCGATAACCTGAACGGTTACTGCTCCATCAGCAAATCCAAAACAGGAAACATCTGTTTGTGAAACTGTATCAAGAGAAATAATGTATGTATTACCTACAATGGCTGAAGATGTATCTGTGCATCCGTTATTGTCAAACACTGTAATATTGTATGTATTCGCACCTAATCCGTTAAACACATTTCCCGGCTGGGTTGGCCCTCCATTTAAAGAATAGATATAAGGAGGTGTGCCTCCTGACGCATTGATAGTAACAGTTCCATCAAAAACATTTGCGCAACTGGCATCGGTTGTAACTGATGTATGCACTACGTCAGAAGGTTGACCAACCACTACAGGATTTCCAACATAAGATTGCGAACATCCGAAGCCATCGGTTACAGCCACATTAAAGTTTCCGGCAGAAAGCCCCTGGAATACATTAAATAACTGTGTAGTGATACCTCCGTCTATTGAGTAAGTAAGAGGAGATACTCCACCGGTTGCATTAATGGTAATTGTACCGTTACCTCCGCCAAAACATGATGGATTGGATACATTTACACTGGTAATATTAATTGATGGCTGAATTAACACTTGAGCCGCCCCTGCAAAAGCTCCCGGACGTGTACAACCAAACGAATCTGTAATAGAAATAAATGAATAAATAGTATTTGTAACAGGATTAACTAAAATGGTATCGCCTGAATTAAATCCACTTCTAGTGTAGATATTCACCCCATCAGTAAAATTGAAACTAAATGGCGGTGCGCCAACAGTAAAATTGGCTGTGATAACTGCTGTTCCACCCGGGCATATAGTTTGTGTACTTGGTGAAAGGCTGCCCTGCGGCCATGGTTTACCATTAATGGTGATGGTGTTAGAAAGTGCCGAATTTCCACAACGGTCCAAGGTTCTTCTTCTAACAACATAAACTCCTCCAGCAGGTACGGTATCTGTTAATGTCCAATCGGGGGTGGTTACACCAGGCACCCCAAATGTGGCACCTCCATCCTGCGAAATCTCCCAACTATAAGTTACAGGGCCTCCGTTTGTTAATCCGGAAACACCACCACTTCCTGAAGTAACGTTAGTAAACTGACCGGGCGTTTGCCCTTGACATAACACAATTCCATTTGGAACTCCACCTATGGTTCCACCAGAAACTGCTGGCACAGATTGCGGAACAAAAGTTACACTCGTGCGGTCACTACCACATAAACCACTCATTCTAATTTCAACATTATCAGTAGGTCCCAAAACGTAAGCAGATGCTAAGGTTGCTGAGTTAATACAGCAAGGAGCATTAAAAATCTGAGTGCCATTTACATAAATCCGGATATCGTCATCGGCATTATTGACATTTATGTTATAATAACCACAAGGAAAACCCGTTCTGCGAGCTCTTATTGTGAAGTTGTCATTGGGGACTTCACAACCCACCCAGGTAGCGGCATCTGAAGGCCTTCCTGTAGCACCCCAAGCTGATGTGGTATTGAAGTTGAGGTTACCATCCATGTAATATCCATAACGGGCATTAAGATTAGGAATTGCTATATCCGCTGTCGCAAATGCATCAACCGTCCATTGATTAGTTCCGGAACCGGGGTCAGCTGCTGGAGGACATACCTTATATTGTAAAGTGGCAGATCCTGCTCCCGGAACCCAGCTATTGCAGGCACCGTTCCACAAATGAGTATTTACTCTTACTGTTCCTGAAAATGTAGAATACCACTCCGCTGAACCAGGACGAGGAGTGTTAGGGCATGCAATACCACCAGACCAACTATCATTTATTGGGGTAAGAGAATTATTGTATGGAATTGCGGCAGAAGAACTTGATACAGTCATATCCAAGTTGTATCCAAGAACTGTAGACCCAACATAGCGAAATGAGTATATATTTCCGGCAGAAACGTTGAAATCGACATAAGTTCCACTACCTACCCCCCCCGGAACATTCTGCCAAGTACCAGTTGGTGTGAGCGTCCCTCCTTGATTAAAGGAGGCTAAACCACATTGAGCAAAAATTTCTGTTGTAAAAAAAGATGCCACAGTAAGTAATACCGCAGCTAATATCAATTTAAGGGATAAAGGTTTTATCATGAGGTTGATTTTCGTTTGTATCTAAAGTTTGTGTGAGTTTCAGGCTAATCGCCAAGCAGCCTGAAACTTTGCCGAAAAATACGCTGTACAGTGTAAATTCAAAAAAAAAACAGTCTTTTTTTTCCTGATAGATTTCAAACCTTGATTTGAATAATAACAAACAAGCAGCAGCTTGTTTGGGGAAACATAAATTTTATCACCTTATTATAGATACAGTGCCGCAAATAGTCTTCTCAACATCATTAAAGAACTTAACTGTAAGTTGATAAACATATGTATCATCGGGCACCTTTTGGCCATTTGATGTTCCATCCCAGGCATTACCAGCGGTATTGCCATTAGGCTGTGAAGGGTTGTAGTAAACCCTTTCGCCCCAACGGTTGAAAATACTGGTTTCTATATTGGCAGCTCCCAAAATATCCACCTCAAAAAAATCATTCAGATTATCTCCATTGGGAGTAAAAGCAGTAGGGACAAAGTAATTTGTCGAGTATTTAACAATAACCTGAACGGAATCATAGTTAAAACAACTGTCTTCATCCATTGCTGTAACAAAATACAAAGTAGTAGAGTCAGGTCCTGCATTGGTAAGTTGACAGGCCGTGCAACTCAATTCCATATCAGGTGACCAGTTGTAACCAATAATTCCGTTTGCAGAAGTGGATGTTGCGCTTAATTCAATAGTCTGTCCCTGAAGGATAATTACATCCGGACCCGCATCTACGACTATAGCCTGAGGTTGCTGAATGATAAAGTTAACAGCCCCGCTACAATTATTTTGATCCTCGGCAACTGCAGTGTAGTTACCGGCAGGCAGCCCTGTAAACAAGGAAGAAGTCTGATAAACACCATTAACATAGTACTCATAGTTTCCTGCTCCTCCGGTAGCTTGTATTTCTACTTGTCCATTACTTCCATTAAAACACTTCACATCAGTAGGAACAGTACTTACAACCACCGGTGATGGGTCAATCAATTCTATTGAATCCATTTTTATGCAGCCATTCGCATCGCTTATAGTTACATAATAAACTACAGCCCCGGCTAGTTTAACAGCCATTACCCCGTTTTGTGAAGGCACCGTACTCCACGAATAGCTGTATGGCATTACTCCTCCACCTGCACTCACTACAGCAAAACCGGTTGACTCCCCGTTACAACCCGGATCGCTGCCTGCCAGAGATGACAATAATGCCGGTGGCTGTAATACATCAAACGATTTTTTAACCGTGCAACTCTTGCTATCGGTTACTGTTACAGAGTAGACTCCTGACGTAACTCCTGTAAGGTTTTGCGCGGTTGTGGAATTGGACCAAAAGTAATTGTAACCCGGTGTTCCTCCGGCAACTACTATATCTATACCACCATCGCTTGACGCAAAACAACTGGCATTATGTATAGTAGAAGTAATTAAAAACGGCTGAGGTTCACCGACCACAGCACTTGCGACTGCAGTACAACTGTTGCTGTCAGAAACTGTTACTACATAAAAACCTTCCAACAAGTTGTTTGCAGTTGCCCCAACCTGAGTATTAGACCATAAATAGTTGTATGGTGGAGTACCACCTGCTCCTATTCCTGTGGCAGCTCCGTCATTTCCTCCCGGACAATTGGTATTGGTTACCGTAGTTGTTGCACTAAGTTGTAAGGGCGGCTGAGAAATTTGGTAATTATCAGTAACGGTGCAACCTGCCGCATCTGTTACCACAACGGTATAGAATCCTGCTTCCATGTAATAAACATCTTCCAAGGTTACCCCGTTCGACCAAGCAAATGTGTAGCTTGGGACACCACCATGTGTCGTAATATCCAATCCGCCCGAATTGCCACCGTGGCATAGCACACTCATGTTTTTTTCAAGCTGAATAACCAGTTGTGGATTAGATATAACTATTGCTGAAGTTGAAGCAGAACAACCTGCGCCATCAGTTACAGTTACGCTGTAATTTCCTGCCTGTACGTTACTCAGATTTTGAGCAGTTGTTCCATTTGACCATACAAAACTATAAGTACTGTCGCCACCGATGGCTGCAATACTTATAGCACCTGTGCTATCGCCAAAGCAGCCTACATTGGTTATAGAAACCACAGATACGTTTAAAGTTGGCTTTTCTATAATAGTACCGTTAATACTAGAAATACAACCGTTGTTGTCTTTTACAAGAATGGTATAAACTCCCCCTGAAAGCCCGTTAAAGATGTTAGCACTTTGCCAAAGGTTTCCGCCATCAATGGAATACTCAAAAGGACCTACGCCACCTGTAACAGAAACCGTAACCGAGCCATCGGCACCGCCCGCGCAACTAACATCTGTTTGACTTTGAACCGCTAAAGAGATAGTATAAGCATTGTTTACGGTGGCACTAACAGATCCCTGACAACCGTTTACATCGGCTACAAGAATATTGTAAGTGCCGGATGTTAATGCGGGGAAAACAGAGTTAGGAAAAAAAGGTCCGTTATTAATAGAGTAATTGTAAGGGGAAGTACCACCCGATGCAGTAACGGCAATACTTCCGTTACCATTACCTGAACAACTGGCATTGGTTACCACAGCGGTAGCTGAAACAGGAGTTGGCTGGGTAACTACAACCGGATTGCCCAAAAAAGGATAAGCACAGTTGTTAGCATCGCGTACAAATACATTGTACGAACCGGCAGGCAGATTGGCAAAAATAGAGTTGGGCTGATAAGTGGTTCCGCCATCTATCGAAAACTGGAAGTTCCCCGAACCGCCTCCGGCAAAAATATCAATGCGGCCGGTAGATGACCCGTTACAGGAAGCATCTACTTTATTTATGAAAATACTGATAGGTTGAGGCTGTGTAAGTACTACAGAATTGCCCGAATAGATAACCGTGCATCCACTCGCATCTTTTACCCATATATTGTAAAAGCCTGCGCCCAAGTTGCTGAACATATTTGAATTTTGCCACGTAGCCCCCGCATTACTCGAATATTGCAATGCTCCGTTTCCTCCGGTAGCTGTAACTGTAATTGAACCATTCGTAGCGCCAAAGCAAGAAGGACTAATGGAAGATACGCTGGTTATAGCCGGTTGGCCTACGGTAATTGTAAACAGCCTGTAACTTAAACTTTCACAGCTTCCATTTACGGTGTGCACTCTGTAAGTGGTTGTAGTTCCAACAAAAGGGGTTATTTGTGACCCCTGCCCCACTAATACATTCGTAGCATGGTTATACCAATTATAATCGCCACCGAAAACAGCTCCACCTGTAGATAAGGTTGCTAAACCCGGTTGGCAAAGCACGTTGGCTGTAGCAATAACCTGATTGGGAATAGGTGGTGTCCACCTGGCTAAAACCTCAGCACCGATATCGTCAGAACCACAGGCGTTGCCAAAGAAATCACCCACCCAGGCATTTCCTACAGTTGGGGGTGAGGTAAGAGTAAGGCAAGGAGCTATCACCCGATAGTTAATGTTACTACTGATAGTGTACGGGCCGCAATGTTGATCTTCAGCAGAACAACCACAGAGAATATTTGTGCTGCATCCGCAACCTCCGTCATAAATATTGCTGCTGCACTGGTCGCATGCCCATGTAAAAGTACCCGTAGAACGGTAGCAGTCAAAACAATCATCTTCCCAACCTTCACCACGGAGTTGCAGAAACTGAGGAACTAACGAAGGAGTTGAGCCGATTGTTCCGAATGTTTGATTAAACAGCGCAACGTCCTGTGAATTCACCCACCCGTAACTGCTGGTGTTTGAACCTATAGTACTTCCACCTTGCCAACCTATACTGAGGGCATTTACATCGCCCCACCATTTCCAGCGGAATTCATTGGCATTCAATTCTCCTAAAAGAGGATCATCCACACTTTCCACCCACGAATAACCTACGGTCATCCGGATATTCATAGCCCCGTCATTGTAGGTTTGTGCATTAGTATTAAAGTAACTACTGAGAAGTAAGGCAACCGCCAGAATAACATTGTTAGGGGTAATTTTTCTTTTCATAGCCTGATAATTGACTTGATTTTGGTGAGTTTTAGTGTCCGTTCTGATTGTTGGGGTATGTGCCGGATTGCGTTTCGCGGAGAACGCGGGCAGTATACTCTCTGTAGGTCTTTGCGTCAAAGGAATCGGGGAATTTATAGTCCTTGCCAAAAAGCCTTTCAAATTCCTCCGGCTTAAACACAAAATACCAATTTCGCAGTTTTAGCTGATAGTTATACTCGTCCATAACCGGATTGTCGGTGTTTTGCTTTTGCGGCTTACTAATAGTTATTTCCTGACCAATAAAACGTGGCATATACGGGAGTTTGTAATGCCCGGTATAGTACGGATTTAGGGCGGTCATTTCCGGAGCATTCAAAAAACGCTCATACTCTTCTGGGTAAAGTCGTTGCCATGCGCCTACTTTTTGCTCATACCAAATCAGTTCGTTGTCATAGTCATTCTTTAAATCAGGAAGCGGGAAGTGAGGAAACAACTGCTTTCTTTCTTCATCAGAAATACCGGATGCTTTATACCATTGATAAATAGAGTGTTCAAACCTTTTCTCCACCACAGGAACATGAATACCTAAGGTTACCCACGCAATATTCAGCTTCTTAACTTCTGCTATTTCATTAAACAACATCCACTCCTTGGGGTTAGAGGCAATCCAGCTATTAATGTCATTAATAGTATAGTCCTTATTGCTAAGCACTCTTACCAGATTAGGTAAGTTGTTTTTGAGGCTTTCCTTCCTTATGCCTGTTGTTTCAAAAACCGATTCAAACGGATTAATTGCACTTTGTGCCTGAACAGATACAGAAAACCACAAAACAAAAACAGCACAGAGCCATTTTTTTGTGGTGATGCAGGGGTAAAAATTCACCATAATGCTTGTTTAACTCAACTGATATTTAGGTAAATATATAAGAAGGTTTTAAAAAAATCGTAAGTGTACTTATTGTATATTGATATTCTACCATCAGTTAACATTAAAAGTATCCACAAACTATCATTTGTGAGGATAAATTAAGTGGCTCTAAACTGTCATTAGGGGCTCAATTTTACTAAATTCGTCCCTGCCCCAAGGGGTAGTATAGGACAATACTAAAAAACAAGCGATTTAATGAGCTCTGAAACAGCTGAAACCCTTATGGAACAAACCAAACAGAAAGCAGAGTATTCTGCTAGTAGCATACAGGTATTAGAAGGATTAGAGGCGGTGCGTAAACGCCCCGCCATGTATATTGGCGACACCGGTGTAAAAGGATTACACCACTTAGTTTACGAAGTAGTAGACAACTCCATTGACGAGGCCCTTGCCGGACATTGCAAAAACATATTCGTTACCATCCACGAAAACAACTCCATTTCTGTAAAAGATGATGGGCGCGGTATTCCGGTGGATATACACGAGAAAGAAGGCGTAAGTGCCTTGCAGGTGGTAATGACCGTACTGCATGCTGGTGGTAAGTTTGACAAGGACAGCTACAAGGTATCGGGTGGTTTGCACGGGGTGGGGGTTTCGTGCGTTAACGCTCTTTCAACCCACTTAAAAGCACAGGTACACCGTGGCGGCAAAATGTATGAGCAGGAATATAGTGAAGGAAAACCGTTGTATGCTGCAAAAGAGGTTGGTACTACCGATTACCGCGGAACCATCGTAACCTTTCAGCCCGATGCTACCATATTTACCAGCACCGTTTACAGTTTCGATACTTTAGCTGCCCGCTTGCGCGAGTTGGCCTTTTTAAATAAAGGCATTCATTTAACTATTACCGATGAGCGGAATAAAAATGATGACGGCACCTTCCATTCTATCCATTTTTATAGCGAAGGCGGCTTAATTGAGTTTGTAAAGTATTTAGATAGCACCCGCGAACCGCTTATTCCTAACCCGATATGGGTAGAAGGAAGCCGCGATAATATTGCGGTAGAAGTAGCCTTGCAATACAACACCACCTATGGCGAAAACGTGCATAGCTATGTGAACAACATTAACACCATTGAGGGAGGAACTCACGTAGCCGGTTTCAGACGTGCGTTAACCAGAACATTTAAATCGTTTGGCGAAAAAAATAAGCTGTTCGAAAAACTAAAGGTTGAAATTACCGGTGATGATTTCCGCGAAGGCTTAACCGCTATTGTTTCGGTAAAAGTTCCAGAGCCTCAGTTTGAAGGGCAAACCAAAACCAAACTGGGCAATAACGAAGTAGCCGGAGCAGTAGAGCAGATTTTTGGGGAGGTACTGGAACATTATTTAGAAGAAAACCCTAAGCAAGCCAAACTGATATTTGATAAAGTGGTTCTGGCAGCCACCGCCCGCCATGCCGCCCGCAAAGCCCGCGAAATGGTGCAGCGCAAAGGTGCATTGAGCGGAGGCGGATTGCCCGGTAAATTGGCAGACTGCGCCAGCAAAGACCGCGATGAGAGCGAGATTTTCTTAGTAGAGGGAGACTCAGCAGGTGGAACCGCCAAACAGGGCCGCGACCGTCATTTTCAGGCCATTCTTCCACTGCGGGGTAAAATCCTGAACGTGGAAAAGGCAATGGAGCATAAGATTTACGACAACGAGGAAATACGTAACATGTTTACCGCCCTCGGTGTAAAAATAGGAACAGCTGAAGACAGCAAAGCCCTCGATATTTCGAGGCTGCGCTACGGAAAAGTGATTATTATGTGTGATGCCGATGTGGACGGCTCTCACATTACTACCCTTATCCTTACTTTTTATTTCCGCTACATGAAGGAACTGGTGGAAGGCGGCCATATTTACATTGCCCAACCACCACTTTACTTAGTAAAGAAAGGTAAAGAGGGCATCTACTGTTGGAACGATGCCCAACGTGAATCTGCGACTAAAGAACTGGCTAAAGGCGGAAGCGAAGCTAACGTACACGTGCAGCGCTACAAAGGTTTAGGAGAAATGAATGCAGAGCAACTTTGGGAAACAACTATGAATCCCAATACCCGTACTCTAAAGCAGGTAACTATTGAAAGTGCTGCCGAAGCTGATTACGTTTTCAGTATGTTGATGGGCGATGAGGTTCCTCCGCGCAGAGAGTTTATTGAAAGCCACGCCAAGTTTGCCAAGATTGACGTTTAAGAGATACTAGAAACATTCATTCAATTGCCCTTGTATTCCGTAATGTATACAAGGGCAATTTCTTTTACATCATTTATAACTATCCATTTCCTTCTCCAGGAAACTTACCAGCTCCGCCACATAAGGTTTGCTGAAATCAAATTTAACCCCTGCTGTTTCGTAAAACACCGGTATAGGCTTTGTGTAACCAAGGCTAAGAGCATTTTTATAATACTGTATTGTTTTTTCAGAATTGGCTTTAAAGTTTTTCCATAAAGCTAAAGCACCTAACTGTGCAAAGGCATACTCTATGTAGTAAAAAGGAACTACATAGAAATGCAGGATTTTGTGGTAACCTGTTTCAAGGTATGGCTCGCAACCGCTCCAGTCTATACCTTCAGGACTGTATTCAAGAAAGAGTTCTTTCCACTTTTTCCTTCTCTCTTCCACCGTATGCTCGGGATTTTCATACAGCCAGAATTGGAAACTATCGCCAACGCATGTTTTAGCCAGTACCCCTAATATATGTGTGAGGTGATTTTTGCGGGCGCGTTTCAGGTCATCGGGCTCAGTATAAAACACATCCCAATGCTCCATGCTCATTAACTCCATACCCATTGAGGCTACCTCGGCAATTTCAGAAGTAGTTTCCTTAAAGGCGGTAAGTTCCAATTGATGTGCTAAGAAGGTATGCACGGCATGCCCGCCTTCGTGTACCATAGTAATTAAGTCCTGCTCGGAATTGGCAGAGTTCATGAAAATGAATGGTACACCAATTTCGGGCATAGTCATGTTGTAACCACCGGGGCCTTTTCCCATGCGGGAATCAAGGTCGAGGTAATTCATGCGTTTCATTATCTCCAAGCGTTCGCCAAAGTAACGGTCGAGATGGTTAAAACATGTAATGGTTTTATCGGTTAACTCCTGTGTATTGCTAACAGGTTTTAAAGGAGGCTGCCCGCTAGTGTCCACTTCCAAATCCCATGGGCAGATAGTGCCGTACCCCAACCTGGCCTTGCGTTCTTCGTTCAGTTTATTCAAAAGAGGAACAACCGTTTCTTTTACCGAGTGATGGAAGTTGATACAATACTGAGGTGTGTAATCGAAACGCCCGAGTTCATCGAAGCGAAACTGCATGTAGTTTTTATACCCTGCATTAAGAGCTACCTGATGGCGCAGTTTAATGAGCTTGGTAAGCAGGTTGTCTAACTCTTCCGCATCTTTCATTCTGCGCTCGCACACCAGCTTAAAAACCTCTTCGCGCTGTTGGCGGTCGTTACTTTTATAATAAACTGCCGCCTGCTGCAGGGTAATCTCTGAGCCGTTGTACTCAATACTCTGAACACCGGTTATGGCATCGAACTTACTCTGTTCAATATTCATTTCGGTGTTTAGCGGAATGTTAGCCTCTCGGAACATTTCCACCTGCTTTTTCATTTTGCGGATGGTGGTAAAGAATAGGTCCTTATCGAGCTGTTCAGTGTATGGGCAGGCAATCAGTTTTTTCTCCAACTGATTGTTGTATGTCATGGCGTACGGGTAAATATTCTGATAGAGGTTGGTTAAATCAGCCTTCGCCTTTTCATCGGTAGTATCCATCGTGGTTTTTACATAAATCCACCGATTGTTTTCCTCTAAGGCTGCCTGCAACTCGCTCCAATTGCGCAACCAGTTGCGCAACTCTTCCACCGTGTTAATTTCCGATTCAAGCAATTGCTTTAAGTACGGCTCAATGCCTGCCCATGTTGATGGGTTAAAATCTTCCGGCAAAAAAACTCTCGGCTTACGCTGAGGTAAAACGGGGGTGTGTTCCATAAAAACTATGTTGGTTTGCTTATTGCGCTTTACGCGGTGCTGTTACCTTTTTGGCAGCAGGAGCCGGCTTGGTGCTTGCCTTTGATGAAGGCTTATCGGCCTTACTCACTTTTGGCTTGCTTTCCTTTTTAGGCTTATCTTCTTTGGCCACCTTGGTTTTCTTCTCCTTGGTATCACCGGTCTCTTCTACAGTTTCTGCGGTAGTTTCTTCCTTCTTTTCTGCTAGCAATTCCTCTATCAGGTTTTTACTGTTAAGGAGGGTGTACCACTTCGCCAGTTTCTTCATGTCGCTTACGTACACTTTCTCCTTCTCGTAAGTAGGCAGCACAACTTCCATCCATGCTTTAATTTTAGCATCGTCCTTGCCATCGGGCACAGGGTGGCTGTTTTCTTTTTCTTTAATAGAAGCCAACACGGTTTTCAGCTCAACCGGTTCATCGGTGGTATACATGGTAATGGTATCCAAAGTGGTGAACATGTGTGTTCTGCCCGATACGAATTGGTTCTTCCCATCTACCAGTGAAGTAACAATCAATCCATCGTTTCTGCGGGCGGTTATCTTGTAAAGGCCCGGCATGCCGGTAATGGCAGCTATTTCTCCTAATTCCATTTTTAAATTTTAAAGGGCGCTAAGATAGGAATATCCCCGAAGGGAGATAGTTGCTGAACCCTATAAGGTCTGTTCCCGAAACCGTAATCTTGCAGCTATGGATTTTAAACTAACCACCCGCTACCAGCCCTCGGGCGACCAACCCGAAGCCATAAGGCAGTTGGTGGATGGCATACAACATGGCGATAAGCACCAAACGCTGCTGGGGGTAACCGGCTCGGGTAAAACATTTACAGTAGCCAACGTAATACAGCAGGTGCAGCGCCCCACGCTTATCCTTTCGCACAACAAAACGCTGGTGTCGCAGTTGTATGGCGAGTTTAAGCAGTTCTTCCCCGAAAATGCAGTAGAGTATTTTGTTTCCTACTACGATTATTACCAGCCCGAGGCTTACATTGTTTCATCGGGCACATACATTGAGAAAGACCTCTCCATTAACGAAGAAATTGACAAGCTGCGGTTAAGCACTACAGCTTCTCTCCTGTCGGGCCGCAGAGACATTATAGTGGTGGCTTCCGTATCGTGCATTTACGGTATGGGTAACCCGGTTGATTACGAGAATGGAATTATCCGCATATCGCGCGGGCAGGTAATTGCCCGCAATGCCTTTTTGCATAGTTTGGTTGATAGCCTTTACTCGCGCAGCGATAATGATTTGCACCGCGGCACTTTTCGCGTTAAGGGCGATGTGGTGGAAATTGCCCTGCCTTATGTAGACTATGCTTACCGCATTACTTTTTTTGGCGATGAAATAGAAGAGATAGAAAGTTTTGAACCAAGCACCGGAAGAAGGTTGGGCAAGATGGAGAATGTAGCCATATTTCCCGCCAACCTGTATGTAACATCTAAAGACCTGATGAACCAGGTATTGGATGATATACGGCTGGAGTTGGAAGAACAATTCAACTACTTTAAAAGTATTGGCAAGTATGCTGAAGCTGCGCGCCTGCGAGAGCGCGTAGAGTTTGATATGGAAATGATGCGCGAACTGGGTTACTGTTCGGGCATTGAAAACTACTCCCGCTTTTTAGACCGAAGAGCAAAAGGAACCCGCCCGTATTGTCTGTTAGATTATTTCCCCGATGATTTTTTGTTGGTGGTAGATGAAAGCCACGTAACTGTTCCGCAAGTGGGCGGCATGTATGGTGGCGACCGCTCTCGCAAAATAAATTTGGTGGAATATGGTTTCCGTTTGCCTTCAGCTATGGATAACCGTCCGCTCAACTTTCATGAGTTCGAAGCAAAAATACATCAGGCTATTTATGTAAGCGCCACCCCGGGCGACTATGAGTTGGAGAAATCGGACGGTGTATTTGTGGAACAAGTGGTGCGCCCTACCGGCCTGCTCGACCCGCCTATTGAAGTGCGCCCCAGCATTAACCAAATGGATGACCTGCTGGAAGAAATTGATGAGCGCATTAAAATGAAAGAGCGTGTGCTGGTAACCACCTTAACTAAGCGCATGGCAGAAGAGTTGAACAAATATTTGCTGCGCCTTAACATCCGCTGCCGCTACATACACAGCGAAGTAGACACACTGGACCGTATTGAAATTATACGCGACCTGCGCTTAGGTAAGTTTGACGTATTGATTGGTGTAAACTTATTGCGCGAAGGACTGGATTTACCCGAGGTGTCCCTGGTAGCTATTCTCGATGCCGACAAGGAAGGCTTCCTGCGCAACCGAAGAAGTTTAATACAAACCAGTGGCCGCGCTGCCCGTAACTCAAACGGTAAAGTAATTATGTATGCCGATAAGATTACCGCAAGCATGCAAATGACCATTGACGAAACCAACCGCAGGCGCGAAAAGCAGATTAAGTATAATGCTGAGCACGGAATTACTCCGCAAACGGTTTTCAAATCGCGCGAGGAGATTATGAAACAGACTTCGGTATTAGACATTCGCAGTGTTTCGCCCGATGTGTATATTGAACAGGAAGAAGATGTTTCGTTGGTGGCAGAGCCGGTTATGAAATACATGACTACCGAGCAACTGCACAAAGCCATTGAAGATACCCGCAAGAAAATGCTGGAAGCCTCGCGCGATACCGACTTTTTAACCGCGGCCAAGTACCGCGATGAAATGCAGGCTATGCAAAAGTTGCTGAAGGAGAAGGGGGCAGTGTAAGAGTTAATACAGCATCCTGACCTTAATGGTACTCTTCACTTCCTTCAAAAGTTTAAAAGCTTCTTTCGAAAGTTTGGTATCCACGTCCAACACCACATAACCAATTTCATCGGTGGTTTTTAAATACTGGCCAAGAATGTTGATGTTGTGCGATGAAAGTTTGGAGTTGATTTCGCCCAACACGCCCGGTACGTTTTTATGTATGTGCAGTATGCGGTGTGTTTTTGCCTGCATAGGCAGGTTGAGTGCAGGCACAGAATGAGAACCCGTACTTACTCCCTTCTCTAAATAATTCAGCATTTTGGAAGTAACATCCAAACCAATGTTCAACTGCGCTTCTTCAGTAGAACCGCCAATGTGCGGAGTAAGAATAACGTTGGGCAGGTTTTGCAAAACGGTATAAAAACTGGCTCCGTTCTTTTCAGGCTCTTCCGGAAAAACATCAATAGCAGCACCGGCTAATTGTCCGCTTTGAATACTCTGCTTCAGCGCATCCAAATCCACCACATCGCCCCGAGAGTAATTAATGAGAATACTTCCTTTGCGAAGGTTGCCCAATAAAGTTTCGTTAATCATGTTTTTGGTAGAAGCCTCGCTGGGCACATGCACCGTTACAATGTTGGAGCGCTTCATCAGTTCTTTCAGTGTGCGCACCTGTTTGGCATTACCATGCGGAAGCTTAGGCTCCACATCGTAATAAATTACATCCATGCCCATCATTTCGGCTAATACACTTACCTGCGAACCAATATTGCCGTATCCGATTATGCCCAGCGTTTTGCCGCGCAACTCATAACTGCCTTTGGCGTCCTTCTGCCAAATGCCTTTGTGCATGGCGGTATTCTTGTCAGAAATTTTGCGGATAAGCATAATGGACAAACCAATCACCAACTCTGCCACACTGCGGGTATTAGCGTAAGGAGCATTAAACACCGCCACCCCGTTATCGGTAGCGGCTTTCATATTTACCTGATTAACCCCTATGCAATAACAGCCTACGGCTAAGAGTTTGTTGGCTTTCGACAAAGCTTTGGCGGTAACCTGCGTTTTGCTGCGTATCCCTAGCAGGTGAACATCTTTCAACTCATTAATTAAGTCCTTTTCTTCCAGCGCACCGGTTAGCTTCTTTACGTTAGTATAACCGGCTTCTTTAAACTCTTCCACGGCTGCATCGCTGATATTTTCGAGCAGAAGGATTTTGATTTTATCTTTTGGGTATGATGTCGGTTTGTTGCTCATATTCTTTTTATCTCTTTTTTGTTTCCCGCAGAACTCGCAGATAACGCAGAAAACATGCGCGTGTTTCAGCGAGTTCTGCGGGATATTCAATTATGGTTCAACTATCAATTTTGATTTAGCCAGCAATTTGTTCTCTGAAAAAACCGCCACAAAGTAAATGCCCTGTGCATAGAAATTGGCATCGGTTACAAAAAAAGGTTCTGAAATATTTTCTACCCGTTCAATCATTCTGCCGTTTATATCAGTAATAGAAACATTCAATATTCCCTCACTCAAAAAGTTCGACACATCAAGCGTTACTTTTCCGTTACCCGGGTTGGGAAAGAAAGACAACTCCGCATAGCGGGTAAGCTTTATGTTAGAAAGAGAGGAAACTACTTCTCCAAGCGTATCGCAACCGGCTGCTGCCGAAGTGTTGTTACTGAAACCACTCTCACATTCGGCACACATAATCTTTTTTAAAAAGCAACTCGCATGGCGAACCAGATTCCATGTAGGATACGAGCAATGATTGAGCGATAGCGGCACTAAGTTCATTTCATTACATATACCCGCATTATTCATAATGTTATGTATGGAAGAAGAGCCCCAGCTCCAGTAAAAAGCCTGACAGGTGCAACTGATTACCTGTCCTGCTCCGTTGGGAACCACGCAATCGTTTTCATCATGAAAGCTCACCACCGGAATATTACCGTTGTTCAGCACCACCGAATCGCGGCTAACGGCACCGCAGTTATCTATTACCCCTTTAATGCTGTAAGTGTTGGTTAGGTCATTTCCCGATGTGTCTAACAAGCCCACATCGTTCTTCGCCCAGCTTGCAAAAACATCGGCTTCGTCCTGAGTCCAGAAAGCGGTATGCAAAGCGGTAATGGAACCGGCACTTTCGCCACCCACAAAAATCCATGAGGTATCAATGCCATAGGTATCGGCATTGGAAGTAATGTAGCGCAACGCTGCCCGCGCATCCTGCACAGCCCGGTAGGTGGCCGTTTTCAGTTTAAAGTTTTCGCCCTGACAAAAAACACATACCCCCAATAAATCGGTGGCTGCACAGTTCCAGCCTAAGCGATAACTTATGGTGGCTGCCACAAATCCCCTGCGGGCATACTGCATACACTGATAATGCATATCGGCACGGTTACCTGCCATAAAAGCACCTCCGTGTATAAGCAGAATAAAAGGGCGCTTGCTTAAAGTATCAGCCGAAGGATTAGGCTCAAACACATCTAACTTCAATGTATCAATGCTTGTTGAAGGCCAGCGCTGTGCTACCGCATAAGGGACAGCCGTAGTAACTTTCACATTGCTGCTGTCAAAACAATAGCTCTCTGAAAACCTTCCTTTAATGCAGTAATTGTTCTGAGCAATGGCGAAGGTAACGCTGCTAATGAAAAGAAAAATCAGCGCAAAACTTTTCATCTATCCGAGGTTTGCCACTTCCTGTTTAGCCTGCAAAAATTCATTCCAAACTTCCCGCACAATTTCACCGGCAGGCTTTACTTCTTTTACAAACGAGGCTATTTGCCCAATCTCCAGTTCTCCTTCGCTCATATCGCCCTCATACATTCCCTTTTTAGCACGCGCACGCCCAAGTATCTGCTCCAGTTCTTCTTTGGTAGCTCCGCGCTCTTCCGCCTCCTGTATGCGCTTCTGAAAATCGTTTTTAATCAATCTAACGGGCACTAGCTTTTTCATGGAGAATAACGTATCGCCTTCCTGCAAATTCACTACCGCATTTTTAAAATTCTCATGTGCCGAAGATTCGGCCGATGCTACAAAGCGGGTTCCCATTTGTACGCCCTCGGCACCCAGCACCATAGCGGCTAACATGCCTTTTCCGGTAGCAATTCCGCCTGCAGCAATCAACGGAAGATTAGTAGCTGCCCTCACCTGTGGTATTAAAACAAAGGAGGTCGTCTCTTCGCGCCCGTTGTGCCCGCCTGCTTCAAAGCCTTCGCACACCACTGCATCGCATCCGGCTTCTTCTGCCTTTCCAGCAAATTTTGAAGAGGCTACTACATGCACCACTTTTATCCCATGTTGTTGCAAGTGGCGGGTCCAAGTTTTGGGGTTACCCGCACTGGTAAAAACAACTTTTACGCCTTCGTTTATTACCGATTGAATGTGTTTATCAATATCGGGATACAGCAAAGGCAGGTTTACACCAAAGGGCTTATTGGCAGCAAGTTTACATTTGCGTATTTGTTCCAGCAAAACATCCGGATACATACTTCCGGCACCTATAATTCCCAGCCCTCCCGCATTACTAACTGCAGCTGCCAGTTCCCATCCGCTGCACCAAATCATACCGGCCTGAATAATGGGATACTGTATGCCGAAAAGTTGTGTTATTCTGTTCATAATAATTAGCGAATTGGTTAATTAGGACGGCCTT
>CAZLXD010000013.1:0-32131 GCA_964563185.1 uncultured Chitinophaga sp. | reverse complement strand
TAAATGTTTTTGCCTTTATGCTGCACCTCCAGAATTTCTTCTTTGAATTTCTTTCCGTTGCACTCTTCGCACTTTAAATGCACATCGGCCAAAAACTGCATTTCTACAATTACTTCGCCATCGCCTTTGCAGGTTTCGCAGCGCCCACCTTCTACATTAAACGAAAAATCTTTGGGCTGATAACCACGAAGTTTCGATAGCTGCTGGCGGGCAAACAACTCGCGTATGCCATCGTAGGCTTTTACATACGTAACCGGATTAGAACGCGAACTGCGTCCCAACGGGTTTTGGTCAATCATTTCCACAGCAGTTATCCGCTTTAAGTCGCCCGAAAGTTCTTTGTAGCTGCCGGGCTTTTCGCCTGCTCCTTCAAACAAACGGGTAAGTGCCGGAAACAGAATTTTCTTTATCAGCGTTGTTTTGCCCGAGCCGCTTACACCGCTAACTACGGTAAGTGCATTCAGCGGAACTTTTACGTCAACATTCTTCAGGTTGTGTTGCGTAGCACCTTTCAGAAAAAGCCAGTTGGAGGGTTTTCTGCGGTTAACGGAATAAGGAATTTCCAGTTCTTCGTTCAGGTACTTGGCAGTAAGCGTTTCCGCCTTCAGAATCTCCTTCGAGGAGCCGTTATACATTACCTCTCCGCCAAAAATTCCGGCTTCGGGGCCCATGTCCACAATATGGTCGCTGGCTTTCATTATATCTTCATCGTGCTCTACCACTACCACGGTGTTGCCCAGGTTGCGAAGGTTTTTTAAAACACTAATCAGGCGGTCGGTATCGCGCTGGTGCAGGCCAATGCTCGGTTCATCTAATATATAAAGCGAAGAAGTAAGGTTGCTGCCAATAGAGCGGGTAAGGTTAATGCGCTGGGTTTCCCCCCCCGATAAAGTATTGGAAAGGCGATTAAGTGTAAGGTAACCTAATCCCACATCCATCATGGTTTGCAGGCGGTTGCGTATTTCCAGCAGAATCTTGTCGGCAATTTTGCTGTCGGTAGTGTTGAGTTTTAATCCCTGGAAGAAGGTGTTGAGGTCTCTAATAGGAAGCAGCAGCAATTCGGCAATGTTTTTTTCGCCTACCAATACATATTGTGCATCCTTGCGTATGCGCGAGGCTTTACAATCGGGGCAGGTGGTTTTACCGCGGTAGCGGCTCAGCATTACCCGGTACTGAATTTTGTAGCTCTTCTCTTCCAGATATTTAAAGAAGAAATCGAGGCCCTTAAAGTATTCGTTGCCTGTCCACAGTAGTTGTTTCTCTTTCTCACTTAAATCTTTGTAAGCTCGGTGTATAGGGAAGTCGAACATAATTCCCTTTTTCACCAGCGGCTCTAACCATTCGCTCATTTTCTCACCTCGCCAGGGCGCAACGGCTTCTTCATAAACCGAAAGTTCCTTATCGGGGAAAATTAAATCTTCATCCAAACCCATTACTGTTCCAAACCCTTCGCAGGTTTTGCAGGCGCCATAAGGGTTGTTGAAGTTGAAGAAGTTGGGCGAGGGTTCTTCAAATGAAATTCCGTCCGCTTCAAACTTATTGCTGAACACTTTCTCGGCACCGTTGCCCGTTTCAATAAAACACTCGTTGTTTCCTTCGCTAAAAGCAGTTTGCACACTATCGGCCGCGCGCGATTGCAGCTCTTCCTCCTGCTTCACTACCAACCTGTCCACTAAAACACGAACGGCTTTGTGTTTCTGTTTTGCAATGTCTTTGCTTTCCAGCAACTCTTCTATTTGTGCTACTTCACCATCCACCTTTACGCGCGTAAATCCTTTTTGCAAAAGCAATTTCAATTCTTCGGCAAAACTCTTCTTCCCCTTTTCTTCAAAGTAGATAAATACCTTTTCTCCCTCAGCTTGCGAAAAAATGTAATCCACCACATCGCGTACTTCGTGTTTACTTACCAGTTCACCGTTGACTGGCGAGTATGTTTTTCCTACACGTGCGAACAAAAGGCGCAGGTAATCGTATATTTCAGTTAATGAACCTACAGTACTGCGCGTAGTGCGTGTAGACACTTTTTGTTCAATAGCTATGGCAGGAGCAAGCCCTTTAATGTAATCTACATCGGGCTTATCCATGCGGGTAAGAAACTGGCGGGCGTAAGAAGAAAGCGATTCCACGTATCTTCTTTGGCCTTCGGCATAAAGCGTGTCAATGGTTAAGGAAGATTTTCCCGAACCGGAAACACCCGTTACCACAATGAATTTGTTCTTGGGTAACTCCACGTCCACATTCTTCAGGTTGTGAACGCGGGCACCCTTGATGAAAATTTTTGCGGACGATGCAGAAAATTTATTTGGTGAGTTCAATTTTATTTTTTTAACTTCGGTATAACAATAAACAAAGCAATCTATAGCAACAGACCTCTACTTCAAATTTCAGGGACCGCAAAAATAAGGTATTAGAGGGTACATCTACTTCAAATTTCAGCTATAGCTTAAACACTTTACTCTATCAGTATGCTGCTGTAAGTTCCGAAAGGGCAAAGCAGATTTTTATTTGTTTTTCCGTATGGATAGTGGCGGTATACTGATAACTGTTAGCTAAAACAAAAATTAAATCTATAGAAAGTAGTCTTTACGTTTTCATTATTAACTAACCTAAAAACGTAAAGTTATGCGCACTCAAATTTTGAGCGATCAGGAGCTGGTAGACCAGTACCTCGCAGGCAACGAGATTGCCCTTGAAAGACTGATTCATCGTCACAAGGACAAAGTTTACACCTCCATTTACTGTATAGTAAAGGACCAATATCTCGCTGAAGACATCTTTCAGGAAACGTTTATTAAAGCCATTGATACGCTTCGTTCAGGCAAATACAACGAGGAAGGAAAGTTTGCGCCATGGGTAATGCGCATAGCTTATAACCTGTGCATTGACCATTTCCGAAAGCTGAAGCGCCTACCCGGTGTGGTAACCAGCGAGGGCGATGATATTTTCAAATACATGAAGTTTGAAGAAACACCCATGGAGGAACACATGGCCGTGGAGAAGTTTGAAGGCAAGCTGAAGGATTTAATTGAGCAACTGCCCGAAGACCAGAAAGAGGTGGTAATACTTCGCCATTTCTTCAACTTCAGCTTTAGGGAGGTTTCCGAATACACTAAGTCGCCATTAAATACTTGCTTAGGCCGTATGCGCTATGCGCTTATTAACCTTCGCAAGATGATGGAAGAGCAGCGTATAGCTTTGCGCTAAAAGAGGTTTGTTATTGTCATTCAGGTAATCCGCAGCCAATCTGGCTGCGGATTTTTCGTTTACGGCCTTTTACACTTTTTTTTCTTTTAGCTACACAATAAGCAGCGCAACTTGCGTTTTACAAAGGCAAAACAAAATATACTATCATGATACAAACTTCTACACAAAACCTTTTAGTGCTACACGCTTACGGTGAAACCACCGAAGCACAAAAAGAGCAGTTAGCCCGCGAAATGGCTAAAGATGAAACGCTCCATGAGGAATTGATGGAATTGGTACGTGCCAAAAGAATGCTGAATAGCAAACTGAAAAGCCCCAGCGAAACATCTATCCGAATTATTATGGAGCACAGCCACAAAACCGAGCATTTACAGGAAATTTAACTTTTGGAAACGTAGGTTGTTCAAGCGGGCAGGTCATTTAACCTGCCCGCTTTTTTATTGTTCTACCACGAACTTTTTTCTTCTATTTTTATTATTCAAGAAATCACACCACTTCATGAAGAAGTTCCTCTACGCTTTAGTTCTGTTCTCCGTTTTTTTTAATTCCTGCAAAAAGTGCGATGACCATGACCGGGGTAACGGTGCGGTTTGCGAAAGCAATCACCATCCAGTTATTTTTCTGCATGGTTTTCTGGCTTCGGGCGATACCTGGGCTAACCAGGTAATGCGTTTTACCAGCAACGGTTATTGTGATAATCTGCTTTACGCTTACGACTGGAATACCCTTGGGGGCGGAAACAATAATGCCGCGCTGGATGCTTTTATAGATACTGTGCTTGCCCGCACCGGTGCTACTCAGGTTGACCTGGTAGGCCACTCGGCAGGCGGAGGCTACGGTTATGGTTATTGCGAAGATTCTATTCGCGCAAAAAAGGTAGCTCACTATGTGCATATTGGCAGCAGTTCTCAATCATCACCGGCAGGTGTAAACAATGAAGTGCCTACCATGAATATCTCCTCAGCCGGAGATAAGGTAGCGGGAGTTACTTCAATTATAGGCGCCACCAATGTTGAACTTGTTGACAAAGATCACTACGAAGTAGCCACCAGTGCCGAAACCTTAAATGAGCTGTATAAATTCTTTAATAACGGAACAGCCCCTAAAACCACTGCCATTTCGGCACAAACAAGCGTAAAGGTTTCGGGCAAGGCTTTAACCCTTGGCGAAAATGCCCCACACAATGGCGCCACTATTAAAATTTATGAAGTAAACCCCGACAACGGTGCACGGCTTCATTCCACCCCTGATTTTACCCTGGCTTCGGGTGTGGAAGGAAAATGGGGGCCTGTTGAGATAAAGCCGGGTTTGAAATACGAGTTTGAAATTACTAGCAATGTTTCGGGTGACCGGATTATTCACTACTACCGCGAAGGATTTAGCCATACCAACTCCTTGGTTTATTTACGCACCATTCCTACCGGTGGGCTCGCAGGAACACTGCTGGGCAGCTTGCCTAAAAACGATAATCAAAGTGTGTTGGCGGTGTTTACGGCTAACCAAGCAACCGTTGCGGGACGTGATTCATTGATAGTAGATAATACCGTGCTTTCTACCACACAAATCACTCCGGCATCGGCCACGGTTATTGCCATGTTTTTGTACGATGACAACAATAATCAGCAAACCGACCTTACCAAGCCGCTTACTTTCAGCTTTTTAAACCAATTCCTTACCGCCCGCGACATGTATTTTCAAGCTTCTTCGGCCTACGCAATTCCATTGCGTTTTAACGGAAGAACTTTGCACGTACCAAATCTTAAATCGCAGAGCGAAGGCGTCATCGTAGCGGTTTTTGATTGAAAATGAAAGACTAAAATATTTAGCTATTATTGGCAAATATTTTTAGGTTTGCTTAACCAATCAAATTTTAAAACTCAAAAAATGAACAAAATGAGTGACGAGAAAAAAGAAAAACTAAAAGCGCTTCAACTAACGGTTGATAAGCTGGATAAGGCCTACGGCAAGGGAACCGTTATGAAACTGGGTGATTCGAAAGTAATGGGAATCGAATCCATCTCTACCGGTTCGTTGGGGCTGGATATAGCATTAGGGATTGGCGGTCTTCCAAAAGGAAGAGTTGTGGAAATTTACGGGCCGGAGTCATCGGGTAAAACCACTTTGGCTATACAGGCTATTGCCAATTGCCAAAAGGCGGGCGGCATTGCGGCCTTTATTGATGCGGAGCACGCGTTCGATAAAAGTTATGCCGAAAAGCTGGGGGTGGATGTTACCAACCTGCTTATCTCTCAACCTGACGATGGCGAACAGGCATTGGATATTGCCGAGCACTTAATCCGCTCAGGCGCTATTGATATTTGCGTAATTGACTCGGTGGCGGCTTTGGTTCCACGTGGTGAGTTGGAGGGCGAAATGGGCGAAAGCAAAATGGGCTTGCAGGCGCGCCTAATGAGCCAGGCTTTGCGTAAGCTAACTGGAACTATCAGTAAAACCGGCTGCTGCTGCATATTCATTAACCAGCTGCGCGAAAAGATTGGCGTAATGTTCGGTAACCCCGAAACCACTACGGGTGGTAATGCGCTTAAGTTCTATGCCTCTGTTCGTTTGGATATTCGCAGAATTGGTCAAATAAAAGATGGCGATAATGTGG
The DNA here is from genome assembly GCA_964563185.1 of uncultured Chitinophaga sp. Classification (GTDB taxonomy): domain Bacteria; phylum Bacteroidota; class Bacteroidia; order Chitinophagales; family LD1; genus Bog-950. Next base: position 26,316 of record CAZLXD010000013.1, on the reverse strand, counting down.
TAGGCAACCGTACCCGCGTAAAGGTGGTAAAGAACAAAGTAGCGCCACCGTTTAAAATGGCTGAGTTCGATATTATGTACGGGCAGGGAGTTTCGAAAGCTGGAGAGATTATTGATTTAGCAACAGAACAGAGCATTGTGCAAAAGAGCGGTTCGTGGTTTAGCTACGAAGGTACCAAACTGGGTCAAGGTCGCGATAGCGTAAAGCAAATGCTGGAAGACAATCCGGGCTTAGCGGTAGAAATTGAAAACAAGGTAAAAGCTAAGGTAATGCAAGGCATTGAGGTAATAAAAACCGAACCTGCTACCGAATAACCAACAGAGCCGAGTAAAAAAGCTCCCGATATGTCGGGAGCTTTTTTATTCGGTTTTAGGCCTTAGTTTTTCCAGGATCCGTTTCCACAAAACCCTCGCCTGTCTAAAACTTTCCCTTTCCGAAATTACCCTAACCACTTTCGCGGTCTTTTTAAACTTCCCCGCAAACCCCATAACCTCCTTGGTTGGTCCGGTACAGTCAAACCGCCAATCAAAAGGGCAATCTCCCTGCCCTAACTACCTACTCCCAACTATTAAAACCGCCAACTTTGTCTTTCTCAATAAATTACACATATTTGCACCGCATTTACAATTTGGAAGAGGGGACGAGAGTCCCCTCTCGTTTTTTCATAAAGAGATTTTTCAAACTTTCCCCTTGCAAAGGGGAATTGGTGATAGTATGAGCATTGAAACAGTAAAAGGTAAGATAGAAGAGTGGTTACAACCACTGCTGGAAGAAAAAAAATTCTTTTTGGTGGATGTAAAAGTTTCAATGGGCAAAAAGATAGAAGTATATGTAGATACCGATGAGGGAATACATATTGACGATTGCGCTTTGGTTTCCCGTTTTTTGGAAAGCCACTTAGATGGCAGTGGACTGGTTCCCGAAAACTATATCCTTGAGGTATCATCACCGGGCATGAGCAACCCGCTTAAAGTTCCGCGCCAATATAAAAAACGCATTGGTCGCAAACTGGAAGTGATAAAAACTAACGGTGATAAAATAGAAGCACAACTTACTGCTGCCGATAATGAAAAAATAAACCTGCTTGAAATAGTAGAGGAAAAGAAAAACAAGAAAAGTAGAGAAATGCCTGCCGAGCCTAAGCAGTACGAGATAAAATATGCCGATATTAAAAAGGCAACGCTGGTGTTCAACTTCAAATAGTATTTAAGCATTCAAAATTGATACATCTTCAAAACGAAAAATTAAAACAACATGAACAGTCTGGAACTGATAGACTCCTTTAGCGAGTTCAAGCAAATGAAAAATATCGACCGCCCTACAATGATGAAGGTGCTCGAAGACGTTTTCAGAACTCTGCTGCGAAAAAAATACGGTGACGTTGACAATTTCGATATTGTGGTAAACACCGACAAGGGTGACCTTGAAATTTGGCACAGACGCGAAATTGTAGAGGATGATGCAGTAGAAAATCCTATTACGCAAATCGGTATTACCGAGGCACAACAGATAGAAGAGGACTTTGACATTGGCGAAGAAACCTACGAGAAAATTGAACTCGAAAGCTTTGGCCGCAGAGCAATTTTAGCAGCGCGTCAAACGCTCGCTTCACGTGTAGGAGATTTGGAAAAAGACGAAGTATTTAAAAAATACAAAGAGCGCGTAGGCGAAATTGTCTCAGCCGAAGTTTACCAGGTATGGAAAAAGGAAATTCTGTTGCTGGACGAAGAAGGAAACGAATTGCTGTTGCCTAAGAGCGAACAAATCCGCAGCGATTTCTTTAAGAAGGGCGAAACTGTTCGCGCGGTGATCTCTCGTGTAGAGTTAAAGAACGGAACTCCGTTTATTATTCTGTCAAGAACCGATAACGCATTCCTGGCTAAGCTAATGGAACAGGAAGTTCCCGAAGTTTTCGATGGGTTGATTGTTATCCGCAACATCGTTCGCGAACCTGGCGAAAAAGCAAAAGTAGTAGTAGAGTCGTTTGATGACCGCATTGACCCGGTAGGTGCCTGTGTGGGTGTTAAGGGGTCACGTATTCACGGTATCGTTCGTGAGCTAAAGAACGAAAACATTGATATCATCAACCATACTAACAACCTGTCGCTGATGGTGCAGCGCGCCTTAGCTCCGGCTAAAATCAATTCTATTGATATTAATCAGGAAAAGAAAAGAATCTCTGTTTACCTTGAGCCGGATCAGGTATCGTTGGCAATTGGTAAGCGTGGAGTAAATATTAAACTGGCCAGCCGGTTAGTGGGTTTTGAAATAGACGTGTATCGTGAAAACGAAGAGGGTGATGAAGAAGAGTACGATATCGAACTCGATGAGTTTGCCGATGAAATTGAAGGCTGGATGATTGACGAGTTGAAGAAAATCGGTTGCGACACCGCACGTAGCGTGTTGTCGTTAAGTGATGACGAACTTGTTCGCAGAACTGATCTCGAAGAAGAAACAATCAAAGAGATCAGAAAGATACTCGAAAGCGAGTTTCAGGATGAATAATGTGAAAGCATTACAGTCATGAAACAAGCAACAGGAAAAGATTTGTAATCAGTGGTCGGTGATTGGGTTAACCAAACCGGTCACTGATACTGATATACTAATCAAGAAAAAAGCAAATGGCAGAAGTAAAAGCATTACGATTAGCAAAGGCGGCCTCGGTGTACAACGTGTCGGTTGACCACATTGTTGAAACACTGAAGAAAGCAAAAATTGAGGTGGACAACAAGCCCACCACCAAACTTACCGAAGAAATGATAGCCGTGCTGGACAAAGAGTTTGGCGCGGATAAGGCTATTAAGCAACAGGCCGACAGTACAAAACTGGACAAGGCAAAGCCTGAGACGGTTGTGATGCCGGAAGAAACGGTGGCTCCTCCTAAAAAGGAAAAAGAGGAAGAGAAAGAAATCCTTATTACCAGCAACATTGTTCATAAAGAAGAAAAAGCAGAAGAAGTAATTGTTGCCGATAAAGTAAAACTGGAAGGCCCCAAAGTACTGGGAACGGTAGATTTGGATAAAGGCAAGAAGAAAAAAAAGGCCGAACCGGAAACCGAAACTCCACCACCGCCACCACCAGTTGTTGAAGAAGAAAAACCGGCAAAGAAGAAAAAGACTGAACCGGAGCCGGAGCCGGAGGTAAAGCACGAAACGCAATACCAGAAATTAGATGGCCCTAAGATTTTGGGCAAAATAGAAATCAAACAGGATCTGCCAAGAAAGAAGGAAGAACCGAAAACAGATGCTGAAGGAGAGAAGAAAAAGCGTGAGCGAAAACTGGTTAAAAAGAAAGAGCGTGCTGCACCGGTTGCCGGAGACACTTACTACGATAAAAAAGTAGAAAACTTTCAGCGTAAGCGAAACGATGGAAAGGCACAAACACAACAACCTGCTACACCTACCGAGATAACGGAAAAGGAAATTGAAGATAAAATCAAGGCCACTATGGCCAAGATTCAGGCTCAAACTTCGAAGAGTGACCGCTCAAAGATTAGAAGAGAAAAGCGCGAAACCCACCAAGAAAAGTTAGCCGCTGAGCAGGCAGAAACTACTTCAGGTAAACTGAAAGTAACGGAGTTTATGACGGTGAGTGAATTAGCCAGCCTCATGAGCGTTCCACCAGTGCAGGTTATTCAAACCTGTATGCAGTTGGGTGTTATGGTTTCCATTAACCAGCGTTTGGATGCAGAAATTTTGGAACTTGTTGCCGGTGAGCATGGTTTTGAAGTGGAGTTTCAATCGGCAGAAGAAACCACCGCTTTTGTGGAAGAAGAGGAAGATAAGCCGGAAGATTTAAAACCACGCGCACCTATCGTTACCATTATGGGTCACGTGGATCATGGTAAAACATCGTTACTCGACTACATCCGTAAAACAAATGTAGTATCGGGCGAAGCCGGAGGTATTACTCAGCACATTGGTGCTTACGAAGTAAAAACCGCCAGCGGCAGAGAAATTACTTTCCTTGATACACCGGGCCACGAAGCGTTTACCGCCATGCGTGCCCGTGGAGCCAAGGTAACAGACGTAGCGGTGATTGTAATTGCTGCTGATGATGCGGTGATGCCGCAAACTAAGGAAGCGATTAACCACGCACAAAGTGCTGGTGTTCCCATGATTTTTGCTTTCAACAAAATTGATAAGGATGGCGCCAATGCCGATAAGATTAGGGAGCAATTAGCCAACATGAATTTATTGGTAGAAGAATGGGGCGGTAAATACCAAAGCCAGGAAATTTCTGCTAAAAAAGGATTGAACATAGATGCATTGCTCGACAAAATTTTGATTGAAGCAGATATGTTGGATTTAAAGGCTAACCCCCAAAAAGCAGCTATCGGTTCGGTTATTGAGGCTACGTTAGATAAGGGCCGCGGCTACACAGCCACACTTCTTATACAATCAGGAACATTAAATAAAGGAGACATTTTGGTTTGCGGTCCATACGTAGGCCGCGTGAAGGCTATGTTTGATCACACCGGGGCGCGTATCGAAAAATCGGGGCCATCAACTCCGGTGCAGATTCTCGGTTTGAGTGGCGCTCCGCAAGCGGGAGAAAAATTCAAAGTGTTCGACAATGAGCAGGATGCTAAAGAACTGGCCACCAAGCGGGCACAGTTAGAGCGTGAAACAGGTATTCGCACTAAAAAGCACATTACGCTCGATGAAATTGGAAGGCGATTGGCGTTGGGTAACTTTAAGGAACTCAACCTCATCATTAAGGGTGACGTGGACGGCTCGGTAGAAGCGTTAACCGATTCATTACTGAAACTTTCTACGGAAGAAGTTCAGGTTAAGGTAATTCACAAAGGAGTGGGGCAAATTTCCGAAGCCGATGTGTTGCTGGCTACCGCTTCCGATGCGATTATCATTGGCTTTAACGTTCGTCCTTCATCAAATGCGAAGAAGATTGCTGAAACCGAGAACATCGAAATCAAGCTTTACTCTATTATCTACAACGCCATCGAGGATATCAAGGCGGCTATGGAAGGATTGTTGGAGCCGAAGATTGAAGAAAAGATTATCGGTAACGTGGATGTGCGCGAAACATTCCACGTATCTAAAGTGGGAACTATTGCTGGTTGCTTTGTGCGCGAAGGAAGAATTCTTCGCTCATCAAAAATCAGAATCATACGCGATGGTATTGTAATTCACAACGGTGTATTGGCTTCGTTGAAACGTTTTAAAGATGATGCCAAGGAAGTTGTAAGCGGCTTAGATTGCGGTATTCAGATTAAAGATTTCCAGGATATTAAAACGGGCGATACCATAGAGGTATACGAAGAAGTGGAAGTACAACGTAAACTGTAACAGCTGTTAACCCGCTGTTAAACATATAGCCACTGCAAACCACTGCAGTGGCTTTTTTTATTTTTAGCGGCATGACAGCGTGTTTAATTTTTATAGCCTGCGCAGCAGTAATTATTTATTGTGGCATCCGTCTTTCAAAATACGGAGACATTATTGCCGAAAAATCGGGTATGGGAAAGGCCTGGTTCGGGTTAATAATGATGGCATCCGTCACATCGCTGCCCGAATTGATTTCTGGAATAAGTTCTGTTACTTTTATTGATGCGCCCGACTTGGCTATTGGCGATGTAGTCGGTAGCTGCATGTTCAATATTCTAATTCTCTCTATTCTCGATTTCTTTTACAAAGGCGGAGCTATTTCATCGAAAGTTCAGCAAGGCCAAGTGTTAGGTGCCGGATTTGGAGTAATTATTCTTTCGTTGGTGTTAGCGGCATTTATTTTTCACCCGCAATTGCCGGTTTTGGGTTGGGTGGCTTTTTCAAGTTTGTTGTTTATAGCAGTTTACCTTATTGCTGTGCGCACTATTTATTCTTACGAAAAGAAAAGAGCCGCAACTTCAGAAAGTCCATTGCATATTCCTGACGATGAGGTGCCGTTAAACACGGCTGTAAAGTATTATTTGCTGAATGCATTGTTTGTGGTGGGTGCTGCCATCTTTCTTCCGTATGCAGGCGAACACATTGCCGCCAGCAGCGGGCTTGGGCAAACTTTTGTAGGAACATTGCTCATAGCTGCATCTACTTCATTGCCTGAATTAGTTGTCTCTATTTCAGCATTGCGTATAGGGGCTGTTGATATTGCCGTAGGAAACCTGTTTGGCAGTAATCTCTTTAACATTTTCATTTTGGCTTTAGACGATATAGCATACACCAAAGGAAGTTTGCTTGCCGTGGCTTCGAAAGGGAATATCATTTCATTGATTGCCGTGCTGATAATGACCGGAATTGCGGTGATAGGCTTTACTTTTCAGCAGCAAAACAAGCGATGGAAAATGGCCGTTGACAGCATGGCTATTTTGTTGGTTTATGCGGTAACGGTGGTAGCTCTTTATTACGCGCGAAATCTTTAAACTACTATACGAAGCACTCTATTACATAAGTAAGACTTAAGGTATGCAAAAAATTGTTTCCATCTATCTTTTTGTATCAAGCGTATTATTCCTTTCAGCACAAGATACTATTGGAACAGGTATTCACGACAAGGCTGATAGCGCGGCCGGAGCAAAAGGCACCATTTATACTTTTGTAGAAGAAATGCCCAAATACATTGGTGAAGACGGTGCGTTGATAAAGTTTATTAAAGACAACCTAAGGTATCCTCAAATGGAAAAGGATAATCATATACAAGGAAAGGTGCTAGTAAGGTTTGTGATAGAACCTGATGGCGCTATAATAGAAGCAAAAGTTGTAAAACGTGTAAGTATGGGTTTAGATAAAGAAGCTATGCGCATTGCTAAGCTCTTGAAGTTTACTCCTGGAAAACAACAAGGTAAGCCGGTAAGGGTTTATTATAACTTACCGATAGAGTTTAAACTATAGAGAGCAATAAACACTCATAACCTTCTCTGCAAAAACTTTATCGGTTATCGTTTGTGCGTGTGCATAACCTTCGGTAGCTATTTTGTTTCGGAGGGTTTCGTTTTTTAAAACCAGCAGAATTTTTTCAGCAATATCTTCAACTGAAAGAGGTTGAACGAACAAAGAATTTTTTCCGGCAGCTTCTTCAATAGCTCCGCCTTTGGTGGCAATAACCGGAGTTTTGGAAAATAAAGCCTCCAACACCGGAGCACCAAAGCCTTCAAACAAACTGGGAAATACAAATACACTTGCCGAGCAATACACTGAGGGTAAGTCTTCGTTGCTGATGTTTGAAACAACGTGAACGCGTTGCTGCAAACTTTTAGAAATAATCAGCTGTTCCACTTCTTTTCGAGAGCTTCCGCTGTTTCCTACCAACACCAAATCTTCTTCCACATTGTTCTTAATCTTGTCGAACGCTTCAATCAAAGTGATTTGATTTTTGCGCGGAAAGAAGGAGCCGACATTTAGAATGTACTTTGCCGGTAAATGATGTTTCTGTTTTACATCCAATGTCCGATGTCCGATGTCCGATGTTTGAAAAGCCGCATCTACACTCGGATAAATCACCACAATTTTTTTTTCAGCCACTCCGTAGAACTCTATCAGGTCGCGCTTGGTTTCTTCGCTAACAGCAATAATTCTATCGGCATGTTTAGCTGCATAGCGGGTTTTCAATTCATAAACCTGACTATCGAAAAACGGATATTGCTCTTTATGCTTTAAGAAGATTAAGTCGTGAATGGTAACCAAGGAACCGATACCAGAAGTTTGAAGCCCGAAGGGAATTTCATTACTAAGGCCGTGATAAATTTCAATGCGCTCACTCTGTAAATCGTTTTTAACGCCAAACGAACGCCATAGCGGATGAAGTGCTTTCTGAAATTTTTTTTCAGGGAAATGCAACTTAAAGTCTCCATGCAGTTGGTGAAAGAATTCATCTTTTGCTTTAGGTGAAAACAGGTGATACTCATGCTGGGGGAAATCGCGCATCATGGCATTCAGCAAAATGCGCGCGTGATTCCCCAGGCCGGTGGAATTATTTAAAGCGCGTTTTGCATCAAAGCCTAATCTCACGAAAACTTCAATTTAAGTGCCCGAAAATATTTTTGAAAAACTTCTCGGCTTTGGTGGTGGCAAACAAAAAATCCGATAGCACCTTCAGTAAAACCAAGTTTTAAAATATAGTTGCGCAAAAACTTAAAAGGGGCACTGAAAATCATCTTCCACAAAAGGTAAACAGCGTTTTCATCTTTTAAGTGTTGGGCACTTATGTCGGCAAATTTCTCCCGTTGTTGTAAAAACGATTCGCGGGTTGGATAAGTGTGATGCAGTAAATCTCCCGGTAAGTGTTGAACAAAACATTCCGCCCTCAACTCAAACTTATCATGCGGATTTATTCCTTTCCATTCTCCCTTTGTTCGGTTCCATAAACGAAGTTTAGTATCAGGATACCAACCACAGGTTTTAATGGGTTTGCCGCAATAGAAGTTGAGCCGGTTAATGGTGTAGCCATCCACCGCAAAATTCTTATTCAGCGAAAGAATACTTTGCCTTAACTCACTGCCTAGTTCTTCATCGGCATCTATAGAGAAAACATAATCGAAAGCTGCCTGCTCCTTTGCCCAATTCTTTTGCTGTATGTGCCCTTCAAATTTGTGTTGAATAACCCGCGCACCTTTTGCTTGGGCAATGACCATTGTTTTATCTGTTGAGAAAGAGTCCACCACCAGAACCTCATCGGCAATTTCTTTTACAGAATCAATACATCTTCCGATGTTTTCTTCTTCGTTGTAAGCAATAATAACTACCGAAAGTTTATGTGTCATTGCGGAAATGATTCATCAGCAATAAAAGAAATATCAGGAAAAACCCTGTTCCCATTTGTTCTTCGAGTGAATGCTCTGTAAAGAAGGAAGAAAAAAGGGACAGATAAAATGCTACAGCTATCCATTGCTTGTATAATCCCGAAGAAAAGAAAGGATAGAAAAAGGAAAACAAGAAAGCCAGCAAGCCAACAGCTCCAGTGGTAGCTAACATCCACACTAATTGATTGTGCGGCAATCTTCTGTTGTCCGGAAAAATAGATGGATATTCCCTTTCGTAAAACTGGTCGCACTCATTTTTTAAATCACCGGCTCCAACGCCCAACAGTTTGTGCTCTTTCCAAATTTCTATTCCCGCTTTTATGGATACTATGCGCATGGCATCGCTTCTGTCGTTTATCTCTCCTTTCTTGTATTCATCTAAATCGTACCGCATGTAATTAATTTTGTTGTGCATGCTTGGCACAAACTGATATGCCAGGTAGGGAAGCAACACAGTGGCAAGGGCGAGAACAATTCCCGCGATCCATTTTTTTTCTATAACAACAGCACAAACAGCTAGAAAAAACAAACCAAGATAGAGTGCTAACAATCCACTGCGCACGCTCAGGATATGTAAAGCAATAAACGCAAAAGCTGCAAAGAAAATCTGTAAGTGTTTTTCGCTCGCGCTGAATAGGAAACTCTTTTGTTGCCATAAATACAGGCTGCAAAAAAACGAGAAGCCCAGCATGAGCGAATAGCGGATGTGGCTGAACGGAATAGGCAAAGCGCTTCCCCTTAAAAAAGACTCGGTGATTTGGTTATAATTTGAATAGTAACGAAAGAGAATAACCGAAGTGCTGATAAAGAACGTAAGGACAAAAGAATATAAGATAGTGGTAAACGTTCGCTCGCTTATTCGTTTTATCCCTGCAAAAGCAAGCGGCAAAAACAGATAAGGCAGCTTAATGCGCACCCAATTCAACCACCCGGTTTTATCATCAGAGTAAATGCCCGAAAAGAAAACAATCCAAAAGAAAAGAGACAGCACCCAAAGCTCTTTTTGTTTAAAGCTGTTGGTAAAAAACTGTTTGGGATTATTACTAAGAACTGCCACCACTACCAAGCCAATCATACCAATACTTACCAACGCGCGCGAGCAGGTAAAGCCGATAAAGAGGAGCGAACAGCAAAGCGCCACCAGCCATTCGGCATATTCAGCCGGAATGAGTATTACATTACGGTATTGATTTTTGCTATTCACTACTCCCTGTTAACTATTCACTATTTTTCACCCGCAAACATACAAGAGTTGAACACTAACCCTATCAGCGATTTTAAAACCTTAGCCCGCACTATTTCCGTAGTGGAAAATGAAGCAGACGGTTTTGAAAGCACGTTGCAACAACTTCACCCCAATGATATTCCGGTTATTGGTTTTACCGGCCCGCCCGGAGCCGGCAAAAGCACGTTGTTAAACGCGGTGGTGGGTGTTTTATTGGAGCGGGGTAAAAAAGTAGGATTGATTTTAGTAGACCCTTCTTCGCCCTTCAACTTTGGAGCTGTATTGGGCGACCGCTTGCGTATGACAGCTCACTTCAACAACCCGAATCTGTTTATCCGTTCGCTGGCAACGCGCGGTTCTTTGGGTGGCTTAAGCGATAAGATTATTGAAGTGGTGGAAGTAATGAAGAGTTACCCCTTCGATTACATTTTTATTGAAACGGTGGGCGTGGGCCAAAGCGAAGTGGAAATTGCCGGGCTTGCCGATACAACCGTAGTGGTGCTGGTGCCTGAAGCAGGCGATAGTATACAGGCTATGAAAGCCGGGCTGATGGAAATTGCCGATCTGTTTGTCATCAACAAAGCCGACCGTGCCGATGCCGATGCGCTGGTAAATTCATTACAGCATCAGTTACAGATGAACGGAAAAGCAGATACACCCGTTTTAAAAACCGTGGCAGTAGAAGCAAAGGGGGTTACAGAACTGTTAACGGAAATAGAAAACCTGAAAGGGCGCACGGAACAAAGCAACCGAAAACTTATTCTGCTCACTGAAAAGGCGCTACGCATTATTGCTAAGAACAAATTAAAGAGCTTGGACAAAGCGGCACTTAAAGAAGAATTGAATGCGCAACTCCAAAAGCAACAATTCAATTTGTATGCATTTGTAAAAAAGTTCCTCCAATAAATTCTTGTGATAACTACCCTTTCCGCTTCCGACTTTATTGAGCAATCCAAACAACATCTTACACTTGATGTGCGCTCGGAGGGAGAGTATAACTACGGGCATATTCCATACGCGGTTAATTTGCCGTTGTTTAATAACGAGGAGAGAAAGATTATTGGCACCGCCTACAAACAGCAAAGCCGCGAAGAGGCCATGCTACTTGGGTTGGATATTGTCGGCAAGAAGATGAGCGGTTTTGTGCAGCACATCAAACCATTAGCAAAGGACAATAAAGTATTTGTGCATTGCTGGCGCGGAGGAATGCGTAGCGGCAGTATGGCGTGGCTGTTCGATTTGTTTTGGTATGAAGTTTACACGCTTAAGGGCGGCTATAAGGCATATCGGCATGTAGTGTTAGAAGCTTTAGCGCAAAGCAATAATTACATTGTTTTAGGAGGCAAAACCGGCAGCGGGAAAACAGCCGTGCTGCATCGCTTGCGTGAAATGGGCGAACAGGTGATTGACCTCGAGGCGCTGGCTAATCATAAGGGTTCTGCTTTTGGCATGTTGGGGCAGGCACCACAGCCAAGCACCGAACATTTCGAAAACCTATTGCACCTGCAACTATCGAAATTTGATTTGGATAAGCGTATTTGGCTGGAAGACGAAAGCAAGAAAATAGGAACAGTGGTGCTGAATGATAACCTTTGGCAACACCTGAAAGCGGCTCCGCTTTATTTGGTAGAACTTCCGCAGGAGGTAAGAGTAAAGCGCCTAGTGGAAGAATATGCCGCCAACCAAAAGGAAGGTTTAAAACAATCGCTCACGAACATTAAAAAGCGCTTGGGCGGATTGGAATGGAAGGAAGCTATGGAAGCGCTGGAGGAAAACAACTTTGCTAAAACAGCAGGTATTACACTTAACTACTACGATAAAACTTACGACTACAGCATCACGCAGCGCGAAAGTGAATCGGTAAGGCGCTTTGCGTTTGAAAAGGATGATGTGGATGAAATAGCGCAGCAGCTAATAGAACGGGCTAACAAATGATATGAACGAAATAAAACTCACTCAATATTCTCACGGTTCCGGTTGCGGATGTAAGGTAGCGCCTGCCGTGCTCGATGAAATTCTTCAGCAGACAGGCGATAGCTTTTTAACCGATAAACTTTTAGTAGGTAACGAAACTAAAGATGATGCTGCGGTATATGACATGGGTAATGGCACGGCCCTCATCAGCACCGTTGATTTTTTTATGCCGGTGGTGGACGATGCTTTTGACTTTGGAAGAATAGCAGCAGCCAATGCACTAAGCGATGTGTACGCCATGGGCGGTACACCGTTTATGGCTATAGCGGTGTTGGGTTGGCCGGTAGAAAAAATTCCTGTTGCTGTAGCACAGCAGGTAATAAAAGGAGCAAAAGCCATTTGTGCCCAAGCCAAAGTAGTGTTGGCGGGTGGCCACACCATTGATTCGCCCGAACCATTCTTCGGCTTATCGGTAAATGGTAGTGTTGCTATCGGTTGCTTAAAACAAAACTCATCAGCTAAAGAAGGGGATGTATTGTTTCTTACCAAGCCTATTGGCACCGGTATGCTGAACACCGCCTTAAAGCGCGGGCTGCTCACTAGCGAACAAATACAACACGCAGTGGATAGTATGTGTGCGCTGAACTCCTTTGGCGAAGAACTCGGCAAACACCCGTTCGTACATGCAATGACGGATGTTACCGGCTTTGCTCTGTTGGGCCACTTAATTGAAATGTGCGAAGGCGCCCATCTTTCAGCCGAAGTGGAGTATGCTGCCGTGCCCTTAATGGCGGGCGTAAAAGAGTTAGCCGCAAAATTTGTGTATGCCGATAACACGATGCGCAACTGGAAAAGCTACGAAAGCAAAGTGGCGGGCATAGGCTCCGAATCGTTACTCACACTCTGCGACCCGCAAACCAGCGGAGGGCTTCTAGTAGCGGTGGCCCCTGAAGCAGAACAGGAGTTTCTCGCCTTAGCTGCCGGAAAAAATACAAGCGTTTTTAAAGTAGGCAGTATGAAGAAGGCGGGAGAAAAACGCATAACAATACTCTAACCGCTTACAATTATCCCGCTCGGTTGTCGTCAAATGAAAGAGTTTACAAAAACATGAAAGGGAAAATCGTTCTCATTACCGGAGCTACTTCCGGCATTGGTTTTCAAACCGCCAAAGAGTTGGCTGCCAAAGGTGCCACACTATACATTGTGGGCAGAAGTAAAGAACGAATCGAAGAAGCCGTGAAAGAAATTGTGGCGCATTCGGGCAATACTAACGTGCATTACTTCCTGGCAAACTTTTCTTCTCAAAAATCAATTCGCGCTTTGGCGGAAGAGGTAAAGCAAAAGCTTACGCACATTGATGTGCTCATCAATAATGCGGGGGCGGTGTTTCCCGATTTTCAACTGAGTAAGGATGGGCTGGAGATGACCATTGCTACCAACCACTTCGCTTACTTTTTGCTGACTAATCTTTTGCTGGATTTGGTAAAGAAGTCTGAAGCCGGAAGAATAGTGAACGTTTCATCGGGCTCGCACTATCAGGGCAAACTGGATTTTGAATCGTTTACCAGGGACAAAGGCTTTTTTACCATGACGGCTTACGCTCAAAGTAAACTCGCCAATGTTTTCTTTACACAAGAGCTGGCGGAGCGCTTAAAGGGAACCAAGGTAACCGTTAACTGCCTGCACCCAGGCATGGTTAAAACCAATATCGGCAACAAGGATATGCCCTGGTATTTATCGGGTGTGTGGAGTTTTATTACCAAGCTGGCAGGCATAACGGTGGAAGATGGCGCAAAAACTTCGGTTTATCTAGCTTCGTCTGATGAAGTGAAAGGTGTTACGGGCAAATACTTTGATAAGTGCAAAGCAAAGGAGCCGGCAAAAATTACCCGCGATGGCGCCCTGCAAACAAAACTTTGGGCAGTAAGCGAACAGTATTGCAAAGCGTAAGAGAGAAATTTACGCTAACATATTGTGGTTTAGTAGAGCAATTACGCTCTCGAAAAATTCTACTTTCGCCCCTTCACTCAAGCTATTGTTTTGGGAAAACCAAAGAACATCATCCTCATTGTAGCCGATAGCCTTCGCTACGATTCTGTATATAAAGAAGGAAGCCCCGGGGCTCCGTATCTCGAACAAAACGCCATTCAGTTCAGCAATGCGCGCTCATCGGGTTGTTGGACACTGCCGGCCACTTCATCGCTTTTCACCGGTTTGCTACCGCACCAGCACGGAGCCACATCGCAAAGCCGCTGGTTAGATGATAAAATTCCATCGCTGCCCGAAAAACTGAAAACAGTGGGCTACAAACCCATTCAGGTTTCGGCCAACATTGTTACTACCGATGTATTTAACGTAAGCAAGGGTTTTGATGAAGTACACAAAACCTGGCAGTTTGTGGAAACCCGCCATCGTTGGTTGCTGCGCTTTGTGCTTTCCATGAACCGCCCGCGCATCCGCAGAATGGTGATGAAACCCAAGGATGTGGTGTTTGATAAACTGAGTGAAGATTTGCGGCAGGGAATTATATGGGCGCAAAAAACGGCTCATGATTCTTTCGGCAAAGCCAAACAACTGATTGAAGAAAACAACGCGAAAGGGCAGGGGGTGTTTATGTTCATTAACCTGATGGAAACACACTACCCGTACCACATTGCCGATACGTTTACACTGATGAACAAAACGCTGCTGGGTAAAATACACGAGTGGCAGGTGTTGTATCATTTCATTTCGCAAACTTTTATGAAAAAGGACAATAGCTTTATAAAACAGGCTGACCTTGATTTGCTGCGCGCCAAACAACATTTGGCCTGGAAACTGATACGCGATAATGTAGATGCTTTTTGTAAAGAAATGCACCAGGGCACCGATAACCTGGTGGTGTTTTGCAGCGACCATGGCGATAACTTTGGCGAGCAGGGCTGGCAATACCACTTTAGCAATGTAACCGATGGCGGTAACCGCGTGCCGGTGTTTTGGCTGGGCAACGAAGACCAGAAGCCGGAAACCAAAACACACAATGTGAGCTCGCGCCACATTCACCACGATATTCTTCGCGCAGTTGGGTTAAATGATGAAGGCTTTACCTTAATGGAAGAGCGGGAGAACAACCTGCCTATGCTGCAAAGCTACTGGTACGACAACGAAGGCCACACCATGGATAAATACAAATACAATCAGGCGGCCTTTATACACGAAGACAAGCGCTTTGTAAATCGTGCCGGAAAGTGGATGTATGCGCCCGTGGCTACCAACGGGGCTGAGCCAAAGTTTGAATTTGTTGAGTCCAACTTCAACCCCATAGAAGAATTGCAACTGCCTGCCGGGCGCAAAAAATACGTGGAAGAAAATTTTAAAGCGTTCTCCGCGTTCTCTGATAAGATAATGAACAAAGGAAAGTAGCCGTGAACATTGAAGAAGTTCGTGATTACTGCATCAGCAAAAAAGGAGTAACCGAAGAATTTCCCTTTGATGAGGACACGCTAGTGTTTAAAGTAATGGGCAAAATGTTTTTGCTGACGAGTTTAACCGCACGGCCCTTTACCTGCAACTTAAAAATGGATAAGTTGTTAGTACCCGAATACCGCGAAAGGTATGAAGATGTATTGCCCGGATGGCACATGAGCAAAACCCATTGGAATACGGTTAACTTTGAGGTCGGTTCTATTCCACGGAAAGAATTGCTTTGGATGGTGGACCACAGCTACAACGAAGTAGTGAAAGGATTACCCAAAAAGATAAAGGAAGAGTTAAACAGTTTGTAGTATGATAGATTTAGTGTTAGTGCTTATTTTTTGTTATCAGTTGCACCGCATGGCCAACGAGCGCGGCCTTTCGGGTTTGCCGTATATTTTAAATTATCTGGCGGGCTTTTTTCTGCTGGCCATTATTATAGGCTTTACGGCCATGTATATTTTCGGGCCCGATTTGTTGCAGAACGAAGAAGCCATGAAAAAAGCGTTGGCGCTGGAACCCTTTGCCGTGCTGTTCGAAGTGTTGCTGTTTATTTACCTGCGCAATAAAATCAGAAAAACTCCGGTGCGCTACGAAGAAGACGATACCCCCGAGCCACCCGCTCCGCCTAAGGAAAAGAAAGACCTTTCGTATTTTCGATAGAAAAAAGATCGATTGAGTTTTTTGTTAAGGGCCATCCGAGCCTTTATTTGTGTGGTTTTAAAGTAACAGTTTCCCTATACCTACTATACCTACGCTTTTACCAGCCTTTCGGCTGCTCGCTTCAGCGTTTCCTCTTCCTTGGCAAAACAAAAACGGATAATACTGCTATCGGTAGTGTAGCGGTAAAAAACCGAAACAGGAATGGCCGCCACCTTATGCTCGCGAATAAGCCTTTTTACAAATTCGGTATCGCGTTCTTCGCTAATGCGGCTGTAACCCGCTAACTGAAAGTAAGTTCCTTCGCAAGGCAACAACTTAAGCCGCGAAGACTGAATGGCATTTCTGAAATAATCTCTCTTCTGCTGATAGAAAGCATGAAGTTCTTGGTACAAATCTTTGCGCTTCATTAATTCCGCAAAAGCCACCTGTGCAACGGAGTTTACGCTGAACACATTAAACTGGTGCACTTTGCGGAACTCGTTCATCAGGTTTTGCGGGGCTATGCAGTAACCTACTTTCCAACCGGTGCTGTGGTATGTTTTTCCGAAAGAGGAAACCACATAAGAGCGCTCGGCCAGTTTAGGATACCGCAACACACTTTGGTGTTGAATGCCATCGTACACCATGTGCTCGTACACTTCATCGCTCAATACAACTATGTCGCTATCCCTAGTCAGCTTCTCTAATTGTTGCATATCGAAAGCGGTCAGCACAGTGCCTGTTGGATTGTGTGGTGTGTTTATCACAATCATGCGCGTGCGTTGATTCACCAAACGTTTTACGTGCTGCCAGTCAATTTTGTAATCGGGCGCAACACGGTCGTAAAAAATGGCTTTGCCTCCGGCTAACTCTACCGCAGGTGCATACGAGTCGTAAGCGGGCGCAAACAAAATCACTTCATCGTCTTCGCGAATCACAGAAAGAATAGCAGTGAAGATAGCCTGCGTTCCTCCGGCAGTAATGGTAACCTCCGTTTCGGGATTAACTTCGGCTGAATACAGCACTGAAACTTTTTCAGCAATCTGTTCGCGCAATGGAACATAACCTGCCATTAAAGCATACTGATTAAAATTTCCTTTCGAAGCTTTAGCCAATTCTTCCAACAAAACCGGATGCGGGTTGTAATCGGGAAAGCCCTGCGACAGATTAATAGCGTTGTGCTCTTTCGCCAACGCACTCATTACCGTAAAAATGGTGGTGCCGGTATTAGGTAGTTTAGAGTTTATGGAAGAAGGAAAGTGCATACTTAAAGATACTTATCAAAATCTGCCACCTTCAGGTCAACGGTAATTTGTTTTATCTCCTGTTCCTGTTCTTTCTTGCAAATCAGCAATACATCACCTGTATCTACCACACAGTAACCGTCAAGGCCTTGTATCACTACCAACTTTTCATCGGGCACCATTATCATGTTGTGGGCAGCATCGTAAATTTTTACGCTTTTGCCGGCCACCGCATTCCCCAGATAGTCATGCTCATAAACCTCATACAAGGAATCCCATGAGCCCACATCGCTCCAGCCAAATTGTGCCGGAAGCGTGTAAACATTATCCGCTTTTTCCATTACACCATAATCAATGGAAATATTGGTGCACTGGGAGTAAGCTTCGCTTATAAATTTCGCTTCGCCCGGAGTATCGTAATATTTATTGCCCTCGCGGAATGCCTCGGCTATTTCAGGCAAATGCTTTACCACCGCGCGCAAAAGCGTTTTAGCTTTCCATACAAACATGCCCGAGTTCCACAAAAAGTCGCCACTCTTTAAAAAAGTTTTGGCAATCTCCAGCGTGGGCTTCTCGGTAAAGGTTTTCACCTGATAAAAGCCATCGGGCGAATGTTCATCAATAAACTGTATGTAACCGTAACCGGTGGCCGGCTTGGTTGGTTTTATCCCTATGGTAACTAAATAACCGTTGTCTTTTACAAAATCAACAGAGCGGGCAATTATGTCGTTAAACCTGTCTTCCTGTAAAATCAGGTGGTCGGCAGGGGACACGATTATAGTAGCACTTTTATCTCGCGCATAAATTTTATCGCAGGCATAAGTAATACAAGGGGCTGTGTTCCTGCGCACGGGCTCCTTCAGTATCTGCGAATCGCTCAAATGCGGCAATTGTTCCTTTACAAGTGCGGCATACTCAGCATTGGTTACTACATATATATTCTCCTTCGGAACAATTCGCTCAAACCTTTCGTAAGTAAGCTGAATGAGCGTTTTTCCGGTATTGAGTATATCCAAAAACTGCTTTGGTTTGGCGGTGCGGCTCTTTGGCCAGAACCGGCTACCGATTCCTCCGGCCATGATTGCCACATACACATTGCTCATCAAACGAAAATTTTGTTAACCTAAAGCGCGCAAAAGTAATTATTCGCCTAACCTTGTGAAACTTGTTTATAGATTCGCCACCCCTTCGCAAAAACCACTCCTTTTCTCAATTCCTTGGCTGAATTCGGATTGGTTTAGACCTTTAGTAAACGGTTGGTTGCAGAAGAAATTTTTTATTAAATTGAAGCAGTAAAAACAGATTGGTATAAAAAGAAGGTTTACGCTTTGATTTGTTCACTTAAACAGGAATTATGCCTACAGCAGAACTTACGCTGAATGAAGCGCTCCAGGAATATTTTGGCTTTAATGGATTTAAAGGCAACCAGGAAAAAATTATAAAGTCGCTGATGAGCGGCAAAGATACATTTGTGATTATGCCCACCGGAGGAGGTAAGTCGCTTTGCTATCAGTTGCCGGCTATTATGAGCGAGGGCGTGGCCATTATTATTTCTCCCCTAATCGCCCTCATGAAAAATCAGGTGGATTTAGTGCGCAACTACTCTTCCAGGGACAATATTGCGCACTTCTTGAATTCCTCCCTAAGCCGAAGCCAGCGTACTGCGGTTATTAAGGATATTAAAGGCGGGCAAACCAAAATGCTGTATGTGGCTCCCGAAACCCTTACCAAACAGGATACCGTTGATCTGTTTAAAGAAATAAAGGTGAGTTTTATTGCGGTGGACGAAGCCCACTGTATTTCAGAGTGGGGGCACGACTTTCGCCCTGAATACCGCAGAATACGCGAAATCATTCTGGCGCTCGATCAGGAATTTCCCATCATAGCCCTTACTGCCACGGCAACCCCTAAGGTGCAGAGCGATATTGTGAAAACACTGGAACTCCGCAAGCCTAACATCTTTATCTCCTCGTTTAACCGGCCCAACCTGTTTTACGAAATTCGCCCCAAGAAATCGCCTCAGTTAGCTATCAAAAACATGGTGCAGTTTATAAAACAGCGCCACGGCAAAAGTGGAATTGTGTATGTAATTAACCGCAAAACAGCCGATGATGTTTCTGAAATTCTCCGCGCAAATGGTATTAAGGCAGCTCCTTACCATGCCGGGCTTGACGGGAAAATAAGAACCCAAACACAAGATGCTTTTTTGATGGAAGAGCTGGACGTGATTGTGGCCACCATCGCCTTCGGAATGGGCATTGACAAACCGGATATTCGTTTTGTAATTCACTACGACATTCCAAAGTCGCTGGAAAACTATTATCAGGAAACCGGGCGCAGCGGACGCGATGGCATGGAAGGCGAATGTGTGGTTTACTTTAGTTATAAAGACATTTCGAAACTGGAAAAACTACTGCGCGATAAAACCGTGGCAGAGCGCGACCGCAATATTCAGTTGATTAACGAAACGGTGGCCTACATTGAATCGGCCGAGTGCCGCAGAAAGTTCCTGCTCCATTACTTCGGGGAGGAGTTTGAAGCCAATAAGTGCAACAAAATGTGCGACAACTGTAAGAATCCGAAAGATAAACTGGATGTTACAGAAGATACCAAGCTGGCTATACAAGCTATTAAGGCAGTGAAAGAAAACCACGACCTTCCGTATATGGTGAAGTTCCTTATTGGCAAAAAGGCGAAAGAGCTGACCGACTTTAAATACGACAAGCACGAACTTTTCGGCCAGGGTTCCGACAAGGATGAACACCACTGGAATTCGGTTATTCGCCATGCCATGATGCGGGGCCTTATAAGTAAAGACATTGAAGAGTACGGAAAACTTAAGCTTACAAAAGAGGGACAGGCTTTCCTTAAAAAATCGTTTGCACTTAAAGTAGCCATTAACCACAACTTTGAAGATGAGGGCAGCGATGTAGTGGTTGAAACCAACGGCCCGAAAGCGGTATTGGACCCTAACCTGTTTAAGATGCTGAAAGACCTGCAACAAAAAACCGGCAAGCAGCACAACCTTCCGCCTTACGTTGTTTTCCAAGAGTTTTCGCTGGAGGAAATGGCGGCTAAATACCCCATTACAATCCACGAACTGACGGAAATAAACGGAGTAAGCAAAGGAAAAGCAGAGCGCTACGGCAAACCATTTATAGCGCTTATTGCCAAGTATGTTGAGGAGAACGACATTGACCGACCTACCGACTTTAAAGTAAAGAGCGTAGCCAGCAAAGGCACTGAAAAAATTAAGATTATTCAGTCCATTGACAAGCGCATACCCGTGGATGAAATTGCCAAAAGCCTGGGAATGAGACGTTCAGAGTTTATTGATGAACTGGAGTCTATTGTTAATGCAGGCACTAAGGTGAATATTGACTACTACCTTAATAACCAGATTGACGAAGAGTTGCTCGGTTATATTTACGATTACTTCCGCGAAAGCAAAACCGATTCTATTGATGCGGCTTACGAGGAGTTTAAAAACGATGGTGTGGACGCTGACGACCTTCGCCTGGTGCGCGTTAAATTTATGAGCGAAATGGCGAATTAAAAGTTCATGGTTAACAGTTAAACGGCAATGCAGGATACCTACGAAATAAAGCTGCCCCAGTTTGAAGGCCCTTTCGACCTTTTGCTCTTTTTTATTGAGCGGGACGAGCTGGATATTTATGACATTCCTATTTCGAAAATCAACTATGATTTTCTGTCGTTTATCAACGGTATAGAAAACCTGAACATTGAGGTAGCCAGCGAATTTATTCTGGTAGCGGCAACGCTTATGCGCATTAAATCGAAAATGCTGCTGCCGCGCAAAGAAGTAAACTCGGTAACAGGCGAAGAAATAGACCCGCGCGAAGAATTGGTGAGTCGCCTGATTGAGTACAAAAAATACAAGGAAGCCACCGAAGCCATGCGCAAACTGGAAGAGGACCGGCAGAATATAGCCAAGCGCGGCAACGTGGTGAACGAGAACAGGGAAATAGCAGCCTTGTTTGAAACAGAGTTTGAAATGCAAAGCCTTACCATGTTCAGGTTGCTGAAGGCCTTCCAAAACGTGCTCGACCGCATGGAGCGCGAAAAGAACAAAGTAGTACACACCGTTGAAACACCGCCTTATACCATTGCCGGTGAAAAAATGATGCTGAACGAAAAGTTGGCAAGTGGCGAAAAAATAACCTTTGAAAGTGTGTTTGAAGGAGTTGAAAACCGCCTGCACGCCATCTTCGTTTTTCTGTCCGTTTTAGAATCGATACAGGAACAGAAAGTGGAAATTGTTATTGGCGAGGGTTACAACAATTTTTGGTTAAGCAAAAGAGATCCTTCAACAATAGAGGAAGCGCCTGCTACAGAAGAAAATTAGTCCTCCATAATCCTACCTTTACCGCATGAGCGGCAGCACTCCCCAACAACAACCTACTGTAAGCTGGTGGAAACTGACCATACCCGTACTACTGGGTTTTGTTGTTTCGGGTTACCTGATTGCCACCACTTTTAAGCCCCAATCGCTCTCCAACATTCATCTTAACTACCAGCTGTTAGTCGGCTTATTACTGGCGGCTTTTTTTGTTGTCCTCCGCGATTTTTTCTTTATCTATAAAATACGCTTTAGCACCGATAAAGCCATTAGCTGGAAAACTGCCTTTGTGGTGATTGTGCTATGGGAGTTTGGCTCGGCAATAAGTCCGGGTTCGGTAGGGGGCATTGCCTTTGCGCTTTTTTTACTGGCAGGCGAAGGCATTAGTTACGGACGCAGCACCGCCATTATATTACTAAACACCCTGCTGGATAATATTGCCTTTGTAGTGGTATTTGCCATTATGTATTTACTGGCAGGCGATACCATGTTTAGCGTTACCGTCAACTGCCCTGACTTGCAGGGGCACCCCGTATTGCAGGCTGTGCGCGGGTTAGCTTCTAAAATATGGATAGGTTATGCGGGCTTTGTGGGTGCCGTAGCGTTTTTAGTAATCGCCCTTTTTGTATTACCACATACCACCAGGCATTTTTTCCATTATCTGGCGCAAAAGCCGTGGTTAAAGTTTGCCTCTAACTGGTTAGTGAATTTTGGTAGTGATATTGAAACTGCCAGCAACGAGTTTAAAAGCCGTGGCTTCTGGTTTTGGGCGCCTATGACCATTGCCACCTTCGGCAACTGGATGGCGCGTTATGCTTTGCCCAACGCTTTGTTCTTTGGCTTTGCTCAACAACCATTAAACGTATTGGAGGTTTACGCCCGCCAGTATGCCACCTGGATATTTCTGGTTATTCCCTCAACACCGGGCGCCAGCGGAGTGGCCGAAATGGCGTTTATGGCTATGAACTGTGAGTTTATGCCCGAGGGCCTTTCGGCTGCCATTACTACTATCTGGCGTATATACTCTTATTATATCTATTTAATTATTGGCGCGCTGCTGTTACGCGTGTGGTTGAAGGATGCTTTAAAAAACTAAGCCGGCTATTTCTTTTCTGCTTCGGTGGTATCTATTTTAAACGGAAGATACAAGGGGCAAAAGCCTAGCAAGGCGGTTACCGTAAATACTGCGGTCAACAGCAAGAGTGTGGCTGTCCACGGGCCGGTTATGCTTCCATTAAAGTATTTTACTACAATAACTGCCGCTGCTACCAAGCGAAGGGCACGGTCGGTTTGGCCTAAGTTCTTCTTCATGGTGCAAAGAAATACCGTGCCGTCAAACCCGCTTATTGACGTTTATCATTAGGGTTCCATTTCAGTTTTTGGATATGGTTCACTACTGTCTAAATCGCATTACTTCTCAGGAAATTAAACCAACTGCCATCAGGCAATATTCCATATCTGCTTAATCCCCGTATTTTCGCCCCATGGATTTCGATTTTTCGGTTTTCTCGCAACCTGATGCCTGGATTAGTTTGGTCACTCTTTCCTTTCTGGAAATTGTATTGGGGGTAGATAACATCATTTTTATTTCGCTGATAGCCGACAAACTGCCCAAGGCGGAACAGAAGCGCGCGCGCTTAGTGGGGCTATTGCTGGCGCTGATTATGCGTTTAATACTGCTTACCCTTATCAGTTGGGTAATTGGGCTAACGGCCCCGTTGTTTACGCTGCCGCTGCAAACTATTTTCGAAGGTTTAAAAATGGAACATGCTGCCGAGGCGGCTGCCATTTCGGGCCGCGATTTAATTTTGATTTTAGGTGGTTTCTTTTTGCTGGCAAAGTCCACCACCGAAATTCACGGCAAGGTGAATGCCAAGGAAGACAAGCATAAACCCAAAGCAGGCGGCACCATTTTCTGGTCTATTATTTTACAGATTGTGCTCATTGATATTGTGTTCTCCTTCGACTCGATACTTACAGCCGTGGGGTTAACCCAACACGTTATAGTAATGATGGCCGCGGTTATCATTTCCATTATTATTATGATGTTCTTCTCGGGCTATATTTCCGAGTTCATCAACAAATACCCAACGCTGCAAATACTGGCTTTGTCGTTCCTGATTATGATTGGCTTAACGCTGATACTGGAAGGGTTTGAAGCGCATGTGAACAAAGCATTTGTTTACATATCGGTGTTGTTCTCGCTTATGGTAGAGTTTCTGAATATACGGTTCAGAAGTAAAACCGGAGCATAGGTTGCATTTACAACTGCGCGCTTAACTGTTCCCACTTTTCCATTTCGGCTTCCAACTGTTTTTTCAGCTTATCGTAGTTGCCGAAAAACTCGGGGTCTTTAGTTACCTGCTGAAACTGTTCGGCATCCTGTAGTTTTTCATCGAGCGACTTGATGGTGGTTTCCAGTTCCTCTATCTTCTTCTCACATTTTTCAAGGTCGGCCTTCAGTTTCTTTGTTTCCTTCTCCTTATTGTTTGTATCAGCCGGTTTAATCTCGGATTTCGCCTGCCCGTCCGTCAGGCGGGGATTTCGGGTTTCGGATTTCTTTTCCTCATCGCGCTTGGCAAGCAAGCGCATGTCTTCCATTTGCTTCTTTGCCAAAAAGTCGTTGATGTCGCCCAAGTGTTCCTTAATTCCTTCGCGGGTAAACTCGAAGGTTTTGTTGGTAAGGTTATGCAAGAAGTCGCGGTCGTGCGAAACTATAATCACCGTGCCTTCAAACATGTTTAACGCCTTCTTCAATATCTCTTTCGAAAGCATATCGAGGTGGTTGGTAGGTTCGTCCATTACCAGAAAGTTGCGCGGCTCCAGTATCATTTTACACAAAGCCAAACGCCCCTTTTCCCCTCCGCTTAACACCTTCACTTTTTTGAATACATCATCACCTTTAAAAAGGAAGCAGCCGAGTAAATCGCGCAGCTTGGTGCGTATATCGCCTACGGCTACACGGTCCACTACATCCAATACGGTATCGTTGCCGTCCATACTGTCGGCAGCGTGCTGGGCATAGTAACCAATGGTTACGTTGTAGCCCGTTTCCACTTCGCCACTGTCGTAATTCAAATCGCCTACCATCATACGGCTGAAGGTGGTTTTGCCCATACCGTTCTTTCCAACAAAAGCAATTTTATCGCCACGGTCTATTTGCACACTTTGGTTATTGATAACCGTTTTATCGCCAAACTTCTTTACAATGTTTTTGGCGGTCATTACCACTTTGCCGCTGGACTGTGCCGGAGGAAAGCGCAGGTTCATTGCCGCTACGTTCTCTTCGTCCACTTCAATAATGTCCATCTTATCCAGCTTCTTAATTAAACTTTGGGCAAAGGTGGCTTTGCTGGCTTTAGCACGGAAGCGCTCAATGTTGCGCTCTATCTGTGCTATTTCGCGCTGCTGGTTTTTTTGCGCGTTTATTATTTGTTCTCTTCTCTCTTTGCGCAGTTCAACATAGCGGGTGTAAGGGGCGGGGTAGTCGTCAATATCTCCGTTAACCACTTCCACGGTGCGGTTGGTAATGTTATCCAAAAAGCTGCGGTCGTGCGAAACCATGATGATGGCGCCCGGGTAATCCTTTAAAAACTTTTCCAGCCAAAGCACCGATTCAATATCGAGGTGGTTGGTAGGTTCATCGAGCAAAATCAAATCGGGTTTTTGAAGAAGGATTTTGGCCAGCTCCACGCGCATTTGCCAGCCCCCGCTCAGGGTTTTCATTTCCTTTTCAAAATCGGCCGGGTCGAAACCGAGGCCTTTTAATACGCGCTCGGTTTGTTCGTCAATGCTGTAGCCATCGTGTATTTCAATTTGGTGTTCTACTTCGCCCAGGCGTTCTATCAGTTGCATGTAGCCCTCACTTTCGTAGTCGGTGCGGGTTTCCATTTCGTGCATAATCTTCTCCTTCTCGTCCACATACTTCATGGCCAGTTCGAAAGCCTTTTTGGTTTCGTTAATAACCGAGAGGTTACTTTGGGAGTGGAGTTCCTGCGGCAGGTAACCAATGATGGTTCCTTTGGGGTACATAATGTCGCCCCCGTCAATTTGCTGAATACCCTTGAGCACCTTTAGCAGGGTAGATTTGCCGGCTCCGTTTCGGCCGGTGAGGCCTATTTTATCGTTGTCGTTAATGAGGAACGAAATGCTGTCGAACATGATGCGACCGCCAAAACTGAGTTGTATGTTGCTTACTGCTATCATAAATAAGGGCGCGAAGATACATTGCTAAAGGCAGACTTTAGAGGGTTTGGGTAGTTCAATAGGTTATTAAAAGGCAAAGCCCTTACAGGTTTTAAAAACCTGTAAGGGCTGCCGTTAACTGAAACCATATTGTTTTACCGGCTAATAACTCCGTTCGTACATTACCACATACGAGGCATCGTAGTGGTCTTCGTAGGTCATCATTACCCGGTCGATATGCGGCCAGCCGGGGTATGGCGAGCCGCTTCCCCAGGCAATGTTTTGGCAACTAAAGGTATGAGAGGTGGTAGTAACAGGAAGCGGTGCAGGAGTATATAACATGGACTCATACTGGTGGTTACTGCATTTGTTTCCCACTCCTTCTATCTGTATGCTTATTTCGCGTATAAGTGACGACAGGCCAGAATTTGCCGACCCTCCGGGAAACTGATAGGTCCAATCCAGTTTGTTTATGGTGCCATCGGTATTCAGTGTAAGGGTAGGCCAGGGGTATACCACATTGCTTTTTACATATTCC
>CAZLXD010000012.1:0-32340 GCA_964563185.1 uncultured Chitinophaga sp. | reverse complement strand
ACATAAGCGCCATTATGCAAAATAGCCAACATCACAGTGCAGCCCTCAAGCAATCTCTCGTTTATTTTCAATCGTATTGCTTTCGTTTGCAGCCGTGCGTTTCTGCCTCCCCATCCTCCCCGCAATACAAATACACCTCTCTCACCCCAACCACCCCTTCAGCGGTGCAGCAAAAATTGAAGCATCCTCTGTTTTACTGCCATGTGCCTCAAACCTATTCGCTCACTTCATTCATCCGTTCGTCAGTCGTTCCGTTGCACTTCACTATTTCCTCACTACTTCATTTGTTGCGCTTACAAGTTTTCAGCACCGCGCACAAGAGTAACTCCTTCACTTCATTCCGCTCTCTCATCCCAAATTCGTTCAGCATTCCGTCCCGATTTCCTCCGCTCACCGCAGTTGTTTTCTTGTAATTTACAACCGCTTCCTCTCCGCTTCGGGACGAACCGCTTCACTCATGCTTTGCAGTTCGCTTCATTCCGTTCAGTCATTACCCTTGTCTTTCCTCCGCTCTTAAATTTGGTATGCTTTATTTTTTCTGCGGCTCGTTTACCCCTGAATACCAGTTACACGTTATACGGTCGAATGAAGTTTTCCAATTCTTGAATGTTCCTTATCGTCAGGATATAATCTTCCGGTGCGTTTGAGTATTCGCGAACCACCATAACAGCGTTTCCCTTGTCAATTTCAGATGTTATAATTTGAGCAATTGCTTCCACTGCTCCAGGCTGTCCTTGATTCCTTGAATCTTCGATGTCCGTAATGTTGATTTTAACCATAGTAATATGTTTTTAATAATAAATAGTTCAAAATTTCCTAAAGTCAACTTTACGCGGCAAATATTTTTGATGCAGCTCAAAAAACAAAAGAGAAAGCAAAAATAGGTGGCTTGCAGCATGGCATTGCAGAATAAAAAACCAAAAGACTACGGCATAATGAAAGCCAAATGCTCGTTTGTTTTTTATAGGTATTTGTCTTTCACCCTCCGGGTCTTATTCCGTTTCCTTTTGGTTTTTTGCACCGCCACCTTTCAGAATGCTTTCTCTTTTCTTTTTTGTCCTTTTTTCTTTTCTCTTTTAGTGGTCTTGGGTTTAAAACAAATACAAAATAAAAAGCCCACCTCCGAAATGAAGGCGGGCTTCCGCATGATGTTCTTTTACGCCTATGCAGCTTCAACAATCGCAAGCGCGTTATACGCTCCGTTTTTCAAACTGTATTGAACTCCATTCACTTCTTGGAAAAATTCAACTTCCGCAGCGAAAATTTTTGTTCCGCTACCAGTAGGAACCGCAGAAGCGGTAAGTGTAACGGTAGAAGTAGTTCCATCAATCGGCAGGTTCACTTTGTTGGTGAATTTTATTTCGCTGTCACCACCTGCGAAATTTACAGTCGCATATCCCGCTGAAAAACTTACATGAGTTGCTCCGCTTGGGTAGGCAATATCATTGATTGGTGTAAGGTTCGGAATGGTCAATACTCCGGTTACCAAATCAACAGTTGCCCCTTGCGCGTAAACAATACTTGATAACATGGCGTTGATGTTAAACTCAAAACCTTGCAGCAATTGCAATCCTGAGGGTGTTGCAATCGCTACACCAACATTGCGCTCCCCTCTCGGGCTGGTGGTGTCTTCGTTTTTAATGTCGGTCATCAGCTTAGTTAAGCGTGATGTAACGCGGTTATCCGATGCAGTCAGCATCATTACGCGAAAAGTATCGCGCAATAGTTTTCCTGCCTTAGCTGCGTTTGCAAATTCCTGCCCGTTTTCACGCGTTCTTACAAACGTTGGGTCAGTTGCGATTCTTTCCGCAGAAACGCCACCTTTTGTTTTTACCAGGTGTCCGTCTTGCGATTTGTAGAAGGTCAAGTCGCCTATTGTTCCTTCAATCTTAATTAGTCCTTTTTGTTCAGCCATTTTGTTTTTGTTTTTATAGGTTAAAAATTAGTTGACGATTTTACATCCGTTGCAGTAACGCAAACGGTTCTTGTAATTATATCCTCTGAACAATGACGGAGGACAAACTTTTTCTTTTCCGCATTGCCAAAGCCCCACTTTGTTTTCAGCAGCTTGTGCCATTAGTTGCTCAAGCATTTGCTCATTGTCATATTGCTTGTAATGCCAAGCCCAACCGTTCGCTATTTCAATACTGTCTAACCGCTCACCGTTTACACGTATGCTTGCAATTACTCTTCCGTATCTATCACGCCCGGTGCTGTCATAGCTCACTACTTTACCAAGTAAGAGCGCACTAACATATCTTTGCGCTTGTAGTCCGTAGTTCTGTTTAGTTTCAGGTGCATCCACCTTCCCCAAACGAATTGTGATTTCTCTGCCGTTACTGTTTAAAACAAACGTGTCCGCATCTTTTACTCGCACTACTCGCGCAGGCGTTTGGGCAGAAGTTGTTTGCACCCAAAACAGAAAAACCAACTTTATAAAAATGTTTTTTGCCATCTCGATTACAAAAATATTTCACTGCAAACCCACTTTCTAATTCTCACTTCCGTTCTTGCCATTATGCGCTTTTTATTCCATTGTAGAATCAAAATTCACTGCTTTCTTTTCATTAAATTTGCACGTCATCTTTATGCTTAAAGCATACTTAAAGCATGGGAGAAGTATTAACAATAGGTAAGCGATGGAAAGAATTTGTATTTATCCAAAAGACATTCAGGTTGTAACCGGCAAAAGTGAACGCTGGGGCAGGAACTTGATTAAGAAAATCAAGGAAGAGTTTCAGAAGCAGAATCACCAACTTGTAACAGTTGAAGAGTTCTGTCAATACACAGGCTTACAACTTGATGATGTGAGAAAAGCTCTACCTCACTAACTCAGTTAAAGCCCTTTTAACTGCTTATACTATCACTGTATTTATATGGTTTAATACCAGTAGGGGAGGTAAATTCCCCTTACACCGCCACTCTTAGCCGATTATCTACACGCGGGAAATCAATTACTTTTACCTCTAAATACGGCTTCAATTCATATATTTTCAATAAATCCTCTTTAAATTGGTTCGAAAACCGCACAGTTGGGGGAGCACAAAGCCGGAGATGAATCTCCGGCTTTTGTTTTTTAATTAGTCAAAGGCAACAAAAAAGGGCTTTAGGAAATCTGAAGCCCTTTTTTGTTATAAGGATAAGTTTAGTCCATAGCTAATCGGAATCCAACATCATCATCTTTTGAGTCGGGTGGATACATATCGCGGTTTGCTACACGGCAGTCTTTCATAGGTCCCCACCATGAACCTCCGCGCAATACGCGGTTACCATTTCCGGTTTCGGGGCCTTTAGGATTGTTAGAAGGGCTTTTGCTGTAATACTTTTCATCGAACCAGTCAGAGCACCACTGCCATACGTTTCCGCTCATATCATATAAGCCGAGTTCGTTGGTTTTTTTGGTACCTATAGGGTGTGTGTGATGCGAAATAAGGGTATCAAACCAGGCTACTTCCATAGCATCGTTGCTGCCGGCATATTTGTAACCGTGGCTTTGGTTTCCGCCTTTTGCGGCATATTCCCACTCTGCCTCGGTAGGCAGGCGGTAGTTTTTGCCTGAAAGCTGGTTCAGTTTATTGATAAACATTTGCGCATCATGCCAGCTAACGTAAATAACCGGGCACTCCTGACATTCTTTTTTGGACGGGTCGCTGCCCATTACGGTTTTCCACTGCTTTTGTGTAACATGAAATTTACCTATATAAAAAGTATCAATGGTTACAGTATGGCGGGGTTTTTCCCAAAAGTAACAGTCGGCATCCTGCGGGTTAGTGCAGCCCATGGTAAAGCTGCCTCCATCTACACGTACCATTCGCTCTTCAATTTCCTTCAGCACTTCTAATACCTTAGGGTCGTTAGCTTTAGCTGCTTTTTGCGATGATTTTTTTGCCGCTTTACCGTGTGGCTCCCCACTCTGTGCAAACACCTGCACAACGGCTAAAAAGAGAATTGTAATGATTTGAATTCGTTTCATGTTTATTCGTTTGGTTTTATACATGGGGAGGTTATTTATTACATTGGTAAAAGTATAAGTGTACACGCCAGCTTGTGTTGGTCTTATTCACAGCCCTGTTGCACAACGTTTGCTTATTGCAACACAAACTTGCTGCTAAAGTCGCGCCCGTTGGTTGAGGCAGTGATAACATAGGTGCCCGGAGGCATGGCTGAAGAGGCTTTAATGTTTACCGTTTGGTCTACACCGTCTGCTTCTACCGTAAAGATGTTTTCGAACACTCTTTGTCCTTTGGTATCGTATATGCGCACTGTAATATCCCCGGCCGGGTTCGATACATTGAGGAACACATCGTTTGCTGTGGGGTTCGGATACAGGGAGAATCCACCTACTTCCTCGCCACCCAGTTTGGCCTGCACTACCTGCGAGTATTCAAATTTAAGGTCGTTGTCAATTTGCTTTAAGCGGTAGTAATAGGTTACCCCTACCTCGGCTCCGCGGTCTTCAAAACTGTAATAGTTGGTAATGGTAGAGTTATCGTGGCCATCTACCCAGCCTATTTTAGTAAAGTTTACGCCATCGGTACTGCGGTGTACTTCAAACCCATCGTTGTTTATTTCGAGCGAGGTAGCCCACGATACCCTTATACGGTGTTTACCCATAGGTTCAGCCCGTACATATAACAACTTAACCGGCAAAGCACTTCCCGAGCCAGACATACCCATAGTAAAATGGCTAAAATCGGTGTAAGTACCACCCGGTACACCATTGCCGCTGTAGCAGCCCATGTTACGGGTAAAAGTGGTAAGGTCGTTGATGTCTGAAATTAGGCCTTCAATTTCTGGGGTCCAGTCTACCGCGGCAAGAGAAACATCTTCTCCATAAGGACCCTCATGTTTCAGAACCCTCCAGGAGTTGTTTCGGTTGCTGTAGTCATCTGGAAAATTGTTAGGAAACACCTCTATATCGTACTGGTAGCCGGTGTTGCTTGATTCAAAACTCCAAAAGCCATGGTTGTAGGCGGTATGATCAAATATTACCCATTGAGGATTGCCCCCGTTGCAGTCATTTGATTCAAAGTATCGGTTGTATCCGCGGTTATCGGCAGGATATTCACCAGTGCAGCCCACGCAAAAAGGTGCAAGAATGCCTACCGTGCCGTCTTCGATGTTGGAGGTGCCTTCGCAAAACTTGCTCTTTACGCTTCCGTTGCCGGGCACTGAATTGAAGTTAAGCATAGCTCCGTTAAATCCGCGGCCTTCCGTACCTATAGGAAACAGATAACTGGTAGCCGCGTTAATTTTGCGCTGAACGCCTCCGTTACTGCTTCCACGCACTCCCATGGTTAAGATAAAACCTGTAGATGGCGCTCCGTCAATCTCAAGAGTGGGATAACCCGATATAGCATCAGGGTTTCCGTTTTGAATATCTAAAAGAAACTCATCGCTGTTATTATAGGTTTTTAGTAGCCCTTTGTGGTTGCTGTTAGTATAGAAATCCGATGGCTCATAAGTACTGGTAATGCTGGCTGTACCAAAGGCCAGCGTTCCTTCTACCAAAACAGAGGTTTGCATTTCAACGGTATCGGCAGCAGAAGCCTTGTCTATTACTAAGTTGTAAAAACCCGATTGGCCCAGGGTTGAAAAATCGCCCTTTATAAACTGGGTGCCGTTACCTACAAACTTTACCGCCCGCTCTTTTGAAGCATTATTGGTATGAATGCCAAAAGTAGCTCCGCTCTTATTTTCAATATCACCGTCCAGTTCTATAATGCCATCATTGTTAATGCTGGCATTGGTAGAGTGGTTTTCGCTAACCAAGCCTCCTTGAATTCGTAATAGGGCATTTTCCTGTATGTAAAGTTCACCACCGTGGTTGAATAGCACATTGGTTTGTGCAAACAGCATGGCTGTCGGGCTTAACAGCAGTAAGACAATAGTGCGTTTCAGGTGCATTTCAGTCTGATTATGTTTCGTTACAAATTAACTCGGTTCCTAGGGAGCATTCATCATCGGTTGCAAACAGGCTGAACGTCCCCTTGTGCGGTTTATACGACAGTCCGTTAAATAGGTTACAAACAAAAGTATGTAAGCCCCATTGTGGCATACCTATTTATATTTGCGCGCCTTTTTAAAACGGCAAAAAAATACCATGTCATTACTTACTGTTGGAACTGTTGCTTTTGATGCTATTGAAACGCCTTTTGGAAAAACCGATAAAATAGTAGGAGGGGCCGCTACTTATATTTCGTGGAGTGCTTCATACTTCAGCAAGCAGGTAAATATAGTTTCGGTGATAGGTGATGACTTTGATATGAACGAACTGGAACTTTTGAGAAAACGCGGGGTACATACCGAAGGCATTGAAGTAAAGGAGGGCAAGAAGTCCTTTTTCTGGAGTGGTAAATATCACTTGGATATGAACAGCCGCGATACTCTGATTACAGACCTGAATGTATTGTTGGAGTTTAACCCGGTTATTCCCGATATGTATAAGGATAGCGACATACTGCTGTTAGGTAATATTGACCCTAATCTGCAAATGAAGGTGATTGACCAACTGCCCGAGCGCCCCAAACTGGTGGTAATGGATACCATGAATTTTTGGATGACTGATGCTTTTATAGGCAAGCTGAAAGAAGTAATTGCTAAGGTAGATGTGCTGGCTATTAACGATGCCGAGGCGCGCCAGCTTTCGGGCGAGTACTCTTTGGTTAAAGCGGCCAAAAAGGTTTTAGCCATGGGCCCTGAATACCTGATAATTAAAAAAGGCGAACACGGTGCCCTGCTGTTTCATGATAATGAAGTGTTTTTTGCTCCGGCTCTTCCTTTAGAAGATGTGTATGACCCCACCGGTGCAGGCGACACCTTTGCCGGTGGCTTTTGCGGTTACTTAGATAAAACCCGCGATATCAGCTTCGACAACATGAAGCGCGCCATTATTTACGGCTCGGCTATGGCTTCGTTCTGTGTAGAAAAATTCGGAACTGAAAGGCTGAAAGAACTTACGAAAGAAGACATTGAAGACCGCGTAAAGGCTTTTATTGACCTGGTGCAGTTTGATATTGTGCTGGAGTAAAAATTTCTTGGTGCCGGAGTTTAAAACTCATGGTAATCCAAATCCTTACTGAATGTTTCTTTTACGCTAAAGATGGCGAACAGCGCCAGGCCTATAGAAATGGCTCCAACAACAACCGCAGCATAAATACTCCCCTGCGAACTTTCAATTGCTTTAAAACTGAGTATAAGCGGAATGTTAGCGCCACGTACAAAGTTGGGAACAGTGGTGGCTACCGTTGCGCGTATATTGGTACCAAACTGTTCGGCAGCTATGGTTACAAACAGCGCCCAGTAACCGGTTGCCAAACCAATAGAAAAGCACATAAAGTAAAACCACTGAGTAGAAACCTGATGGTAGAAAAGGTAAACCAATACCAGGGCAATGGTAAGCAGCAGATATGCAATGACCACTTTTTTGCGGCTGCGCAAAAACTGGCTGAGCAGGCCGCTTAGCAAATCGCCCACCGAAAGCCCTATGTAAGCGTACATAATAGCATTGCCCACTTTTACCGGCTCGCCCACCACGCCCACTACCGAAGCAAATGTTTCGGAGAACTTAATAAGCACGCCAATGCAGTACCAAACCGGCAGGCCAATAAAAATGCAGTAGAGATATTTAAGGAACCGGTCTCTGTCTGTAAACAGTTGCAGAAAATTCCCCTTGCTTACATTGCTTTGTTTCATGCGGTCGAACATGCCCGATTCGAAGGTGCCTACCCGCAGCAGCAGTAACATTAAACCTAAACCGCCACCTATAAAGTACGAAACCTGCCAGGGGAATTTTTGAGCAATAAGGTTAGCTACTACTGCGCCTAAAGCCCCAACAGTTACAATAAGCATAGTGCCCCAGCCGCGCCTTTCGGTTTCTAACGTTTCGGAAACCAGTGTAATGGCTGCGCCTAGTTCTCCCGCTAAACCTAAGCCGGCAAAAAAGCGGATAACTGCATATTGCTCTAAGTTGGTAACAAAGCCATTGGCAATGTTTGCGATGGAGTAAAGCAGAATGGAACCGAACAAAATGCTCTTCCTTCCTTTTTTATCGCCCAGCACGCCCCACAAAATACCGCCCGCCAACATGCCCGCCATTTGATAGAGGAAGAGCATGTAGTCGTATTTGGCTACCAGTGCTTCATCGGTAATGCCAATGCCGCGAAGGCTGGCTTTGCTTACCAGGTTGAAGAGCTGCAAATCGTATATATCAACAAAGTAGCCGAGGGCGGCAACAATAACGGTAGTGGAAATAACAGGGCGTAAGGGTGTATCGGTTTTGCTCATCAGCTTTTAGGGCGCAGATGGAAAAGTATAAAAACCGTATTAGCAATCAAAAGCATGGCACCGGCCTGATGCAGTACCCCCCAACCAACAGGAATTTTCCCTACACAATTCAGCACAGTAATTATACCAATAGCGGCCTGCAGCAAAACCGTAACAGGAAACAGATTTAAGCCGGTAGCAAAAATTTTATCGGTGGTAATGTTCCGGCTTTTGAAATAGAAGTAAACTACCAGCACCACTAACAAATAAGCGGTGAAGCGATGCAGTACCTGTATTAAAGTTCTGCCCCAGTGGTCTTGTGCGTTGTAGGTAATAAAACCCGCTGCCGTTGTGGGTTCGCTAAACAGAGTTTTCGGAATTATCTCCCCGTTCATATCTGGCCAGGTAGGATAAGCTAAACCCGCTTTCATGCCCGAAACTATTCCGCCAAAAAATATTTGAAGGAAAAGGATGGCAAGAATGGCGTATCCTAAATTCCGGATTTTGGATTTCGGATTTTGGATTTCTATTACATCTCCGGCTCTGAAAACAGAAAGAGTCATGTAAACCAAATAGCCGAATAAACTGAGCGCAAGTATTAAGTGAATGGAGAGATGCACGGGGGGCACATATACACCGGTTAATCCGCTTTTTACCATTATCCAACCATAAAGGCCAATTAAACCGCCCCATAAAAACAATACGCCAATTTGCTGCTGAGCAGTTTTATCGAACCATTTTTTCCAAACAAAAAACGAGAACGGAATAATGAACACGAAGCCCATAAAGCGCGCCCAAAAGCGGTGGAAGTATTCCCAGAAATAAATCCATTTAAACTCGTCAACGGTCATTCCTTCGTTGATAGTTTTGTATTGCACCTTTTGCCGGTACAGTTCAAACTCCGTTTGCCATTCTTCGGCATTTAGCGGAGGAACAATGCCCTTAACGGGTTTCCATTCGGTAATAGAAAGGCCCGATTCGGTTAGGCGGGTAACGCCCCCCACTATTACCTGAAAGAAAACCATTGCACAGCCAATAAGCAGCCAGGTTCCTACAATTTTTCGGGCGGTTGAGTTCATACTAAAACAGAGTGCAATAATAGCACGCTGATTCTTATGGTGCGGATGATTGTTGTGAAAAGAGAAAAGGATTTTTAACCAATGAAATTCATTTCAGCCGCTATATTTACCAATATGTTTAACCGGTTATTTATTTCTCTTTTTACGGCATCGGTAGTGCTTACCGCAACACCATCTTGCAACAACAACAAAATTGCCTGCCCTACTTATGCCGATAGTTTCCCCGACCAGAAGAAGAAAAAGAAGAAACCCGAACCGCAAATACCCAAAGCCACTAAAGCCAAAAGCGGGTTACTGCCCCCGAATGCAAAGCACCGGTAGTTATTTTGTTTAAGAGTATCGCAGGCTGAAATTCTCCCCGTCCTTTCCATATTTCCCTTAGCAGCTACATTCTCCCTATCATTGCAACATGGCACAAAAAGTTCTGTTGGTAACACCACCGTTTACGCAATTAAACACTCCGTATCCGGCTACTGCGTACCTTAAGGGCTTTTTAAACACAAAGGGAATAAAAGCCCATCAGGCCGATTTGGGCATAGAAGTAATTCTCCAACTGTTTTCGCAAAAAGGGCTGAAGGATTTTTTTACCCGCCTCGTCAACATGGACTTTGAGTTGAGCGAAAACGCTTACCGCATTTATTCGCTGCGCGAAGAATACATCCACACCATTGATTCCGTCATTCGCTTTTTGCAAAACAAAAACCCAACGCTGGCGCACGCCATTGCCGACCGCTCCTTCTTGTCCGAGGCTTCGCGCTTTGCAGATTTGGAAGAGCTGGACTGGGCCTTTGGTACTATGGGCACGCAGGATAAAGCCCGCCACTTAGCCACCTTGTATTTAGAAGACCTGGGCGATTTAATTACTGAAACCATTGACCCGCATTTTGGCTTTAGCCGCTATGCGGAAAGATTAGGAAGAACCACTACCCACTTTGATGAACTGCACCAAGAGTTACAGGCAGCCGATTCGCTGGTTTCCGAAATACTGAAAGAGCAGTTGCAACGGAGAATAGAACAATGGCAGCCTACGCTGCTTTGTCTTTCGGTGCCGTTTCCCGGTAATTTGTTTGGAGCGTTTAAATGTGCGCAGTTTGTAAAACAACACTACCCGCATATAAAAGTGGCGCTGGGCGGTGGTTACGCCAACACGGAGCTGCGCAGCCTGAGCGATGCGCGGGTGTTTGATTACTTAGACTTTGTTTGCTTAGATGACGGTGAAGCCACCCTGCTTTGTTTGCTGGAACACTTGGAGGGAAAACGAGAACTGAACGATTTGAAGCGCACTTACGTACGCCATAACAACCAAGTGTTGTATTGCAACGGAGCGGGGCAAACCGATATTGCCCAGAAAGACACCGGCACCCCCGACTATAGTGATTTGCCCTTAAGCGAATACATATCAGTAATTGAAATTGTAAACCCCATGCACCGGCTGTGGAGCGATGGCCGCTGGAACAAGCTTACTCTGGCGCACGGTTGCTACTGGGGCAAATGCACCTTCTGCGATATATCGCTGGATTATATTAAGAACTATGAACCACTGACCGCGCAACTGATTTGCAACCGCATGGAAGAGCTGATTGCGCAAACAGGGCAAAACGGTTTTCACTTTGTAGATGAAGCCGCACCGCCCAAGTTGCTTAAAGAAGTGGCGCTCGAAATACTGCGCAGAAAACTAACCGTGGTTTGGTGGACCAACATCCGCTTTGAGAAAACCTTTACACACGATTTATCGAAGCTGTTAAAGGCCAGCGGCTGCATAGCGGTGTCGGGTGGGTTAGAAGTAGCCGGTGACCGGTTGCTGAGTTTAATGAACAAAGGTGTTACCGTAGCACAGGTAGCGCAGGTTGCCGATGGGTTTACACGGGCGGGCATTATGGTGCATGCGTATCTCATGTATGGCTTTCCTACCCAAACCGAACAGGAAACTATCGACTCCCTTGAAATGGTCCGTCAGCTGTTTGAAGCAGGAGTGGTGCAATCGGGTTTTTGGCACCGCTTTGCCATGACCTCGCACAGCCCAGTAGGTTTACAACCGCAAAAATTTGAAGTTCAGAAAACAGGACCCGTGTTTGGCGGCTTTGCCGATAACGATTTGTTTCACGATGACCCGAAGGGCGCTAACCACGATTTGTTTGCCGAAGGCTTACGCAAGTCGCTCTTTAACTACATGCATGGCGTGGGCTTTGATTTTCCTTTGCAGGATTGGTTTGATATGCGCGTGCCCAAAACAAAAGTTAATGCCGACTATATACACAACTGCCTGAACGAAGAACCGAACAATAGCTTCCGCCCGAATAGCATAGCAATATGGTTGGGCAACGTGCCGGAGTTGATTATGCACGATGTGCCACACAAGGGCAAAAAGGTAAAGGTGGCCGAACTGGAGTTTAGCGACAGAAAGAAAAGCTGGAACCTGACCACCACCGAAAGCACAGGAACCTGGCTGGCCGCAGTAATGCCGCAGTTAGTGGTTGGTAAACACCCTCTGCTTTCTTTTTCTAAACTGAAGGAAGAATTTGAGCAGGTTACTAATCAACCCTTTGATGTTTTGCTTCACTCACCGGTGTGGAGCCGGCTGCGCGAAAACGGGTTGTTGATTCTTTAGTAGGCTATAATTTTTGCGTGCTTCATTTTGCGCAGTTGTGCGCGGATAATCTTTTGGGTTTCGGTATCGTCTTCATCGGCATGGATAACTTCTTTTAAATTTTCTGGCGTTGGTTGTGTAAGCTCCGGATTAAAGTAGCCATAGCCTTTGTATACGTTGTTCTCCACCCAAACCACCGAGTTATCATCGGGGTGTATGCCTTCGCCTATTATAAAAAAGCTGGGATTTTTGTACAGGTATTTGCGTACGGTTTTTTCAATAAAGGTGTTGTGGTTCTTCTGGCTCTTGGCATCAATTTCCCCTTTCTCCTTCATTTTTGAGCGAATGCCAAACCAGCTGTACAGGTTGTTTTCGCGGATAATTTTCGATAGCACCTTATTGGCGCTGGCCTTGGAAGCAAAACGGATAACCGCTTCGCCATTGGGGAAATCGATCGGGTGTATTTTCAATTGCAGAAAGCCCTGCTCATCGGTATTCAGAAAAACGGCATGGGTAAATACCTGGGGCTTTATGCGCTTGTTGAATTCCGGCTGATTTTTTTTGTATTCTCGGTAAGCAATGAGTTTGGCAATTAACTCGGTGCCGGAGGGTTCGTAATCAATAGATCGCATCAGTTCAAACATACGTTGCCGCTCGGGCGAATCGGGCAGCGAAGAAATATGCGAAATCACTTTTTTGCGAATGCTCTTTACCCCGTCCAGGTACAGTACCTTGCCTAATTCATCGCGGTAGTAAAACACACCGGGGTCTTCGGGTAGTTTTTCAATTTCGGCTTTGCTGAGGTATGGCGGAAGCAGGTCGAGGTCAATGCCGTGGTTCAGTTCTATTTCAATGTACTTGGCCGAAATGCTTTTCGACAAAATCATTTCCAACAGCTTTACCGTTGCTTCGGCATCGCCAAAGGCGCGGTGGCGGTCGTTTATTTCAATGCTCAGACTATCGCAAATGTTGCCCAGGCTGTAAGAGTTAAAACCCGGCAGCACTTTGCGGGCAAGGTTTACGGTATCCAGTTGCCTTCGGTTAAAGTCAATACCAAGCCGTTTATATTCCTGGCGAATCATGCCAAAGTCGAACTTTACATTGTGTGCTACGAATATCGATTCGTGAGTTAGCTCCAATACCTTTTCGTGAATCCCTTCAAACGTAGGGGCATTCAACACCATGTCATCGGATATGCCGGTAAGCTTGGTTACGTAAGGGTCAATTTGCTTTTTGGGGTTTACTAGCGTGGTGTAGGAGTCGGTAATGCGGTGGCCGTCAAAGATGATAACCGCAATTTCAATTATACGGTCGTTGGCGGGGCTGCCTCCGGTGGTTTCTACATCTATAACGGCATACATAGGGCGTGAAAATATGCAGAATGGACAGACTTAAAAGCTGATTTGCCCTGCAATCGCCCACATAATATCCACCTGTTTGCGGTACGTGCATAAATGGCTACAAGCGGAAAACATTTTCTATACTCGTGGCGTGGAACGGAACTTGCAAAGGGCAAAAGGCAAAGGGCAAAGGGCAAAGGGCAAGAGGCAAAAGGCAATAAAAGGGCTGTTTGTTGCCTTTTTGCTATGGTTTTGCAACTTTCCGTTGGTTCAGGCACAGTTAATGACCGAGGACACCACCGGTAATGAACCCTTTTTTAAAGCTTCAAAGTTTAAAAGCAACGGCTATGTGGGGTTTGAAATGCAGCCCACCCAAATTCTGAAGAATAAAGCCGCCATGGTGGTAGGCTTTAACCTTAACTGGGTTATCAATCATAAGTTTGTGGTAAGCGCTAAGTACCACACGCTTTCTTCGCGCACCAACATTCGCCCCATTATTTCGCCCGGCAGCAATGGCAACACCTGGCTTATACACCACTTTGCGGGTTTGGGGTTTGGTTACATTTTCTTTCACGATAAAAAGTTTTCTCTGCAACCCGAGCTGACTGCCGGTTGGAGTTCGGCTAAGTATGTGGTTTCTTCTACCGAAAATAAACGAAACGACTACGGAGCGCTGATACCGGCTGTGTATGGTATTTACAATGCCCACAAAAATTTTAGGGTAGGGGCGGGGCTGAATTACCGCGCGGTATTGGGCAGGAACTTTGAGAATATAACGCCCATGCACCTGAGCGGGGTAGCCGGGGTGGTATTCATTCGCGTGGGCACCTTTTAAGCTTCTATTTGTTGCAAAAACCCGTGTACATCATGGTAGGAACTCATGGCAATGGGGTGAATGCCCGGCAGGCTGAAAAAACCATGAAACATGCTGGGATATTCTTTATGGTGCACCACATTCCCCGCTTCATTTAACTGATTGTAATATTTATAGCCATCGTCCAGCAGGGGGTCCAGTTCGGCAGTTAGGATGAACGCGTGAGCCAGACCGCTTAAATCTTTTTCGTAGCAGGGCGAAATTTCGGGCACACACTGGTCTTCTTTGCGCGGGGTGTATTGTTCCTGAAACCAAAACATGGTTTCGCGCTCCAGCAGGTAGCCTTCGCCATTTCTTTCAATAGAAGGATTGTTCAGCTTGCCGTCAATCCAGGGGTATACCAATACCTGCGCCTTTAGCGGAATGCCTTCCTTTTTGCAGCGCACCGCCATGCAGGCGGCAAGGTTTCCTCCGGCACTATCGCCCGCCACCACCAGGTTGTTGGGGTTGCCGCCATACGGCTGTATGTTACTGCGCACCCATTGTATGGCTGTAAAGGCATCTTCGTGCGCAGCAGGAAAAGTATGCTCGGGTGCCAGGCGGTAGTCCACCGAAACTACCAGGCAGTTGTTCATGGCGCACAGCCTGCGGCACACGTAATCGTGCGCATAAATGCCATACAGCACAAAGCCGCCCCCGTGGTAATAAATAATTACCCGCTGGTTGCTTTGGCCCGTGTTGTTGTAAATGCGCACGGGAACTCCATGGGCGGTGGTATCGGTAATGGTTTTTACAGGCACTTTTTTATCGAACAGGGCGCTGCCCAACTTCACTGCCCGGTCCGATTTTTTGCGCAGCGAAACAATGTCGGTAGCGTTTTTACCATCAATAGGTTTGCGCAGCTTGGCAAACAACAGCACCATGTTTATTTTCCAGTTCATGAAAGGAAAGGTAATAATCTGTTTTGGGAAACGAAGGGCTTGGTGAGGAAAAACACCCGCTACTCCCCTAAACAGGGAACTGTGTAGCCTTCCACTTATGTTAGGCGGCTTACTTTTAAATTACTGTTCCGTTTTTCATTTTTCTGCTCCCGGTAGCCATTTCCCTGCTTTGGGATATTCCTTTTGCTGCCCAAAAAATGGTGCCAGTTGCTCCGGAAGTGTTTCTGCTTGCCTCGCCCCGCTTTCCGGTTGACCGGGGGGCATTCCCCTTGCCCCGGAAATGATTTCCCGGGCAAGAATTCTTGTTTCTCTTGCTCCGGAAATGATTTCCGGAGCATTAAAAACAGCGTTTTTAACCCACAAACAGGCAAAATGTAGCCAAAAGGCCAAAACGGACTCCGCTTGGCTTATTGGCCCAAGGGGCATTTGTTTGTTAAAATGGAAGAAGGGTGCAGCAAGCCCTTTTTTGCAGGTTGCGGGTAAACGTTATTGGCTGGTTTTTATGTAGGGGACGGGGTATGGATCGGGCTTTATTATGAAACAGCCTTCGTTTTATGGAACAGGCCCTATTACCTGTTACGCATCAAACTTATACCCTATACCCTTAATGGTTTTAA
The DNA here is from genome assembly GCA_964563185.1 of uncultured Chitinophaga sp. Lineage (GTDB taxonomy): Bacteria > Bacteroidota > Bacteroidia > Chitinophagales > LD1 > Bog-950. Next base: position 16,697 of record CAZLXD010000012.1, on the reverse strand, counting down.
AGTAGTCCTCGCCTATTTTTTCGCGCAGCTTGCGTATGTGTACGTCAATGGTGCGGTCGCCTACTATGGTATCGGTGCCCCATACGCGACTCAGTATTTCTTCGCGCTTAAAAACGCGGCCGGGCTTTGATACCAGCAGGTTCATTAACTCAAACTCCTTGCGCGGCAGTTGTATTTCGGTGCCGTCCTTTACCACCACATAGCGCTCGCGGTCAATTTCAATGTTGCCCACTTTAATTTTTTCCAGCCCGTCACTGTTATCTAACCTGCGGAGCAGGGCCCTTATGCGGCTTATAAATACACGGGGCTTAATGGGCTTGGTTATGTAGTCATCGGCACCCACTTCAAAGCCGGCAATCTGGCTGTAGTCTTCATCGCGGGCGGTAAGGAAAGCAATAATGGTGTTCTTAAACTCAGGCATGGTGCGCAGTTCGCGGCAGGTTTCAATGCCGTCTAACTTGGGCATCATTAAATCAAGTACTATAATATGCGGCTCTACTTTTTTAGCCATTTGTATTCCTTCCAGTCCATCGTGTGCGGTGTATACCCAAAAACCTTCCTTTTCAAGGTTGTACTTCATAAAGTCCAGCACATCATTTTCATCATCCACTAACAGAATCTTAATATCATTCACATCCATCGTCAAAAAATTTAATGCAAAACTATCGCCTGCATATTAAGGGAAAGTTAATCAAAATTTAAGGTTGTTATCAGGCGTTGAACAGAGCGTGTGCCCCCTGTTACCAAATTCTTTCCCGCCTTTAAGACCTTTTAGGGCTAATAACCTTTCCTTAACGATATAATCAAAATTTGGTTGGATTGGTACCTGACCTTTGCGCCCAGAAAATTTACAGGAGACATGAAAGGGAAAAACATTGCCTCTGTACTTTTTACCTTCTTCACCTTTGCTGCTTTTGCGCAAACGGGTGTAATATCGGGTAAAATAGCAGATGCCAAAACAGGAGAAACACTCATAGGCGCCATTGTTGCCGTTGACGACAATCAGGACTTAGCCGCCTCTACCGACTTAGACGGAAACTTTACCATACAAAAAGTGCCTGTAGGAACCCACAAGGTAAAAGTGCGCTACATAGGTTACAAAGAAACAGAGCAGGAAGCCTTGGTAAAAGCCAGCGAGGTAACCAACGTATTCATAAGTTTATCGGAAGATGCCGTAAACCTGAACGAGGTAGCCATTGTAGCCAATGTAACCAAGCGCGATAACGAGAGCGCTATTTTTGTAATGCAGAAGAACAGCACGGTTATACAAAGCGGTATTTCATCAGAAGAAATGAAGCGCTCGCCCGATAAAAGTTCAGGCGAAGTTATACGCAGGGTGAGTGGTTCTACCATTCAGGACGGAAAGTTTGCCATCATCCGCGGGCTGGCCGACCGCTACAACATGGCTATGCTGAACAACACGGTTCTGCCCAGCACCGAGCCCGACCGCAAGGCATTTGCCTTTGATGTGTTCCCTACCAACATTCTCGATAACATCATTATTATGAAAACCGGCCAGCCGAACCTTCCCAGCGAATGGTCGGGCGGTTTAATACAGTTGAACACCCGCGATATTCCCGAGAAAAATTTCTTTAACGCCAGCTACAGCATTGGTTTTACTGAAAACACCTCCTTCAGAAAATTTAAAACCTACGAAGGCAGCAAAACCGATTTTCTGGGCTTCGATAACAGCGTGCGCAACCTGCCGGGCGATTTTCCGGGCATAGTGGCGTTAAACGACCTTAAGCTGTTAACCAACCCCGCGCAAAAACGCGACACACTGGTAGCCCTCGGAAAAAAGATAAACAACAGCAGCTGGAGAGTGCGCGAACAGGTGGCTTACCCCGCCCAGAGTTTGCAGTTGAGCGGTGGTTTTGCCGTGCGCAAAAACGACATACAAATAGGTGGTATTGCGGCTCTTTCTTATTCCAACAGTTTGCGCATTACACAGGGCAGCCGCACCCGCTACGATGCAGCCGACAACTCCCTGTACTACGACTACAACGATGAGCAGCATAACAATTCGGTATCGGCCGCATTGCTCGGAAACTTAGGGGTGGTAATTAAAAACAACCACAAAATAGTTTGGAAGAACATCTACACCATTAACTCCGATAAAACCACATACCTGCGCGAGGGAGTAAGCTACTTTAGCGCTGCCGAACAAAAAAGAACCAGCCTGGAGTTTGTAAGCTCGCGCGTGTTCTCTTCTAACCTTTCAGGCGAACATGTGTTTGGTAAGCAGGAAATTAAATGGCGCTGGAATGGCAGCATTACCATGATAAACCGCGACCAGCCCAAGAGCATCCGATACACTTACGACCGCCCCTACAACAGTTCAACCGGTTTTGGCGAAAACGAAAACACCTCGCCATTTACTTACCTCATTCAAAACAATGGCTCCGACCCTAAGTTAAGCGCCATGTTCTACAGCCAGTTGCAGGAGCGGGTTTACAATGCCGGTACCGATGTGGCCGTGCCTTTTAAAATTAAAGGGCAGAAGCAGGTGGTTAGCGTGGGTTATTCCTACCAGAACAGAACGCGCGGTTTTAATGCCCGCAACCTGTTTTTCGATTACACCAGCAATTCTGCCAACAGCGACAGCATGTTTCAGAATCCTAACGTAGATGCTATTATCAACCAGCAGAACTTTGAAAACGGAAAACTGGTGCTGAATCAGATTGCCTTCCCGCAGGACCAGTACAGCGCCAGCTCGCAACTGCATGCCGCTTTTGTAATGTTCGAGAACAACTTTACCGAGCGCTTTAAAGCCGTTTGGGGTTTTCGCTTTGAGTCCTTCCGTCAGGAATTGACTTCGCCTACCAAAATAGGTTTTCAGGTAGACCAGGATAACGAAGGCAATGTAACCATCCGCACTAAACTGGAAGACAGCACTTACGTAAAGTCGTACTTCTCGGGTGCTTACAAAACCGATTCGTCAGGAACAGTAAAGAGTGTTTTCCCTTTACTGCCTTCGGTAAACCTTATTTATAAGCTGAACGACAACATGAACCTGCGCGCCTCGTACTCGCAGGGTATGAACCGCCCCGAGTTCCGCGAGTGTTCTCCGTTTTTATACTATGACTTTGTGCGCGATGTAAACCTGAGCGGTAACGTAAACCTTCAGCAAACTTTTGTTCATAATGTGGACCTGCGCTATGAGTATTTTATGGGGCGCGGGCAAGCCGTAAACGTAAGCGTATTCTACAAGCACTTTACCAATACTATTGAACTGACTTCGATTGCAGCAGGTGGCGTGCCACAGTTTGTTTACAACAACGGTGGCGAGGCACACCTGGCAGGTGCTGAATTAGAAGTAAGAAAGAACCTCGACTTTATTCATAAGAAACTCGAGGATGTAACCTTTGTTGCCAACTTGGCTTACATCTACTCGCGCGTAAACCTCGATAAGATTAAAAACAACGCGGGTGAGGAAAAGAAACGCGCTATGCAGGGGCAATCGCCTTACATCGTTAACCTCGGTTTATCATATGAGCATCCGAAAACCAAAACCGGAGTAACACTATTGTATAACCAGGTGGGGCAGCGCTTGTATGCCGTTGGCGAAGTGGGCAACCCAAGCTGGTATGAGCACTGGAGGCCTTTGCTTGATTTACAGTTGAGCCAGCGCTTTTGGAAAGACAGAGGGATGATTCGCTTTACCGTTAGCGATTTAATTGCAAAGAAGAACATCTTCTACCAGAACGATAAGCCCGACACCGAAAGGCAGTATCAGGCGGGTAAGGATAATGTGGTGCAGAGTATTAACAACTACCGCACTTACAGCGTTCAGCTTTCGTTTAAATTTTAAAGAATTGTTTATTGGATTCAAAGGCGGAGAAAATTTTCTCCGCCTTTTTTGTTTTCAGAAATTTAATCGTAATATTGCGATGTATTTAGAACAATGGGAGCCAACAAAGCCGAAGAGTTTTCAGTAAAAGACAACCGCATAGCACGATATGCCAAGGCATTGGCGCATCCGGCCAGGGTGGCTATCCTTAAATTTCTTGCAGCGAAACAAAGTTGTATCTGTGGCGATATAGTAGAAGAACTTCCGCTATCGCAGAGTACTGTTTCGCAGCATTTAAAAGAGTTAAAGGAAGCCGGCTTAATTAAAGGCGAAATTGAAGGTGCCAAAGTTTGCTACTGTATTGATGAGAAAGAATGGACGCTGGCCAAGAACTATCTGAACGAGTTGTTTAACGCCTGCAGTTGCAGCGGCAATAAGTGCTGCTGATATTTTTTTGCCTAAAACTATCGCAATATTGCGATTAAATAAACAATCAATAAAAACAATGGAAACGAAAGAAAACTTAAAGGAAATTGTAAAGCAGAAATACAGCGAAATTGCTTTACAGGACAAAGAAACCAATATGTCCTCTTGTTGTGGCGCTGGCGGTTGCAGTACTGAGGTGTACAACATTATGAGTGATGATTACACCAAACTGAAGGGCTACAATCCCGATGCCGACCTTGGCTTAGGCTGTGGGCTACCTACACAGTTTGCCAAAATTAAAAAAGGCGATACCGTAGTAGACCTCGGTTCGGGTGCCGGTAACGATTGCTTTGTAGCCCGTGCCGAGACCGGTGAAACCGGCAAAGTAATAGGTATTGATTTTACTCCGGCTATGATTGAAAGGCACGTGCCAATGCCGACAAGCTGGGCTTTAACAATGTAGAGTTTCGCCAGGGCGATATTGAAAAAATGCCCCTCACCGCTAATGTAGCCGATGTGGTGGTAAGCAACTGCGTACTCAATCTGGTTCCCGACAAGGATGCCGTGTTTAAAGAAGTTTTCCGTGTTCTTAAGCCGGGCGGTCATTTCAGTATTTCGGATGTAGTACTATTGGGCGCATTGCCACAAAAGTTGCGCAAGGATGCCGAGATGTATGCAGGGTGTGTATCGGGGGCTATACAGAAAGATGTGTACATGGAACTGATTACCAGCAACGGCTTTACTAACGTGCAGTTGCAGAAAGAGAAGCCCATTGTAATACCCGATGACATTCTTAAAAACTACTTAAACGAACAGGAACTGGCAGATTACCGTGGTGGCAATGCCGGCATTTACAGTATTACTGTTTATGCTGAAAAACCGAAAGAGAAAGAGGCTTGTTGCGCTCCCGGTTGTTGCAGTTAAATACATCCCGCCCTAGAGGTTTTGGAGCCTGTGGGGCTTTTCTTTTTATTTTTCTACCAACCAATCAATACCCCATGAACATCCTCATACTATGTACGGGCAACAGTTGCCGAAGCCAAATGGCTCACGGCTATCTGCAACAATTTGCCGGTAACCGCGCCACTGTTTACAGCGCAGGCGTTGAAACACACGGCTTAAATCCCCGCGCAGTAGCCGTTATGAAAGAAGATGGTATTAATATTAGCCACCATACCAGTAATCATGTGGACGAGTATGCACACATAAACTTCGATTACGTAGTTACCGTTTGTGATAACGCAAAAGAACGTTGTCCTGTGTTTCCCTCCAAAGCCACGAAGATTCACTACAACTTTCCCGACCCGGCAAAAGCCACAGGTACTCAGGAAGAAATAATGAAAGGGTTCAGAAGGGTGCGGGATATGGTAAAGGAGTATTGTACTGCCTTTGCCTCGGAAAGAATCAGTTAAACCTGCTTGCTACGCAGCCGGTTACTGCTTTGTTACGTTTTTCGGAAAAAATTTTGCGGTTTGCTATTGACAGCCCTTTGCTCCGCCATTACATTGTATGTATCAATCAAACATCCTTGTATGACAAGCAAAAAGGCAACTACTGAAACTATGAGAAGCAAGAAATTAACTTGCATCAGTACTTGCCCGGTGTAGTGGCATTGTATGTCATTACTCTTATTCCTTCCGGACATGAGGAACCCGGTAGTTCATAAAAGGATTGGAACCGAATTTTTGGAACGCTCCCGTTGCTGTAAGCACTTGCAACGGGAGTTTTTTATTTAATCACCCCTAACTCCTTTCCCACTTTTGTAAAAGCGGCAATAGCTTTGTCTAAATGGTGAACTTCATGGGCTGCACTTACCTGTACACGAATGCGCGCCAGGCCTTTTGGCACCACCGGAAAGAAAAAGCCTATTACATAAATACCTTCCTCTAAAAGCTTGGCGGCAAAGTTTTGCGCCAGCACGGCATCGTATAGCATTACCGGCACTATAGGGTGAACGCCTGGCTTAATATCGAAACCGGCAGCCGTCATTTTTTCGCGGAAGTATAAAGTGTTGCTCTCCAGTTTGTCGCGAAGGGCGGTTGTTTCGCTTAGCATATCCAACACAGCAATAGAGGCACCTACAATGGCGGGCATTAGTGTATTCGAAAACAAATACGGGCGCGAACGCTGGCGTAGAATTTCAATTACCTCTTTTTTACCCGATGTAAAACCTCCGCTGGCCCCGCCCAGTGCTTTGCCCAGTGTTCCGGTAACAATGTCAATTTTACCATGCACTCCGCAATACTCCGGTGTGCCACGGCCTGTTTTACCAATAAACCCCGAAGCATGGCATTCGTCCACCATTATCATAGCTCCGTATTTATTCGCCAGTTCAACAATCTTATCTAATTGCGTAATAGTTCCGTCCATACTAAAAACACCATCAGTAACTATAATGCGCGAACGGTTTTTTTGTGTGGCTTTCAGCTGTTCTTCCAAATCGGCCATGTCGTTATTCTTGTAACGAAAGCGCTGCGCCTTGCACAAACGCACTCCGTCAATAATAGAAGCATGGTTCAGTTCATCGCTGATAATAGCATCGTCTTCACCAAACAAAGGTTCAAATACCCCTCCGTTTGCATCAAAAGCCGCGGCATAAAGTATGGTGTCTTCTGTTCCCAGAAATTCAGAAATCTTTCTCTCCAGTTCTTTATGAATATCCTGTGTTCCGCAAATGAAGCGCACGCTGCTCATACCGTAGCCGTGTGTATCAATGGCTTGCTTGGCGGCTTCAATCACCTTCGGGTGCGATGAAAGGCCGAGGTAGTTGTTGGCGCAAAAGTTTATCACCTCTTTGCCTGCCGATGTTTTAATGTCGGCTCCCTGCGGAGTAGTAATAATGCGCTCCGCTTTATACAGGCCGCTCGCCTTAATATCCTCTAACTCTTTTTGTAGTCTATCGCCAATAGTATACATGCTCTTCCTTTTGTTTCAAAAATAGATTTTTCGGAAAGATGACTGCTATCATGCGCATAAGCACACTATACCTTATCTTTGGCGCCCGAATTCATAACGCATGAAACCATATCAAACACTTCTTTACTACAAGTACACCGCCATTCCAAATGCGGAAGAGTTTGCCCAACAGCACTTAGACTTTTGCGAAAGGCTGGGTATTGTAGGTAGAATTATAGTGGCGGAAGAAGGACTAAACGGGACTATTTCGGGCACCGTGGTACAGTGTAAAAAGTATATGGATTATGTGCGCAGCAATCCGCTGTTTGAGGGCATTGAGTTTAAAATTGATGAAGTAGATGCGCCCTCGTTTGAAAGGTTATATGTGCGCGTAAAGCCCGAAATTGTACACAGCAGCCTGCGCGGCATACGTAATGTTGACCCCAACCAAACCACCGGCATCCATTTAAAACCGCACGAGGTGGATGAAATGATTGAACAGGAGGATGTGGTGTTTGTAGATGTGCGCAGCAACTACGAAAGCAATGTGGGCCATTTTAGAAATGCACTCAAGTTGGACATTGACAACTTTCGTGATTTCCCTGAGCAGCTAAAAGAGTTGGAACACCTGAAAGATAAGAAGGTAGTAACTTACTGCACCGGTGGTATTAAGTGCGAAAAGGCCAGCGGTTATCTGTTGCAAAACGGATTTAAGAATGTTTACCAGGTAGATGGCGGTGTGGTGAAGTACGCTAAGGAAACAGGCGGCAAAAACTTTGAAGGCAAGTTATATGTGTTCGACAACAGAGTATTAGTTGATGTAAATTCTGTAGCACCTACGGTTGTTTCTACCTGCAAAATATGCGGCACCAAGAGTGCCCATATGGTTAACTGTGCCAACCCTGAGTGTAACGAACACTTTGTTTTATGCGAAGATTGCGGCTGGAAAATGGAAGGTTGCTGTAGTGAAACTTGCATGCAAGCTCCTAACAAAAGGGAGTATGACGGAACCGGGTATTATCAGCGCGAAACAAGTTTAGCTTCTGTAAAAGACTAACTATTGCAATTGCTTTTCAGCCTCGTATTGATACACCGTGTAAAGCACCACTTTACCTACTGCCTCTAAAGTGTTTTTATCAATCACCTGCATGTTATCATCGTGCGTATGCCAGTAAGAAGCAAAACCTGAAGGCGTGGTGGCATCGTAATGAATAATATCTACGGTGGGGATTTTAGCAATGCCATTGATGTAATAGTGGTCGTCAGTAATAGGTGAAGTATTCTGATTGATGAACATGGAGGCGTAACCGAGTTTGGAGGCATTACTCCACACTTTATCCTGTACCCAACCGGCATTAAACGAAGAAGTCCCTTCGCGGGCAAACACCGCACCACGCGCGCCCACCATATCGAGCAAAATTCCAAAGTCAGCACGGTAGCCGACAATGTGCGGGCTCTTTGCCCAATGTTGCGAACCAAGGCAATAGCTGTCTTCGGTGTTTACTACGTTCTTTACCATTCCTTCCAAAGAGGAACTATATCCATAGTCTTCAGTATCAATAAAAAACACATCCACTCCTATGTTCTTCAGGTTTTGGGCCTTCATAGCACGGGCCACTTCCATCAGCACTGCCACACCACTGGCGCCATCGCTGGCAGCAAGTATGGGCTTGTCGCGGTCTTTATCATCCTGGTCGGCCCACGGGCGGCTGTCCCAATGCGAGCAAAGTAAAATGCGGTTAGCCGATTGCGGATTTAAAGAGGCTATAATGTTGGTGCTCTTCAGTTTAGTTCCGTCAAAACCGGTAGCATCAAACTGCTGCACATAAACGGTGTCGGCAAACTCCTTTACCTTTTCAATTAGCCATTTGGCGCATTCTTCGTGTCCTTTCGAATTCATGTTGCGCGGTCCGAAAGCGAGTTGCTTCTCATTAAAATAGTAGGCGGAATCAGCATTAAAGGCAGGTGTGTTTACTACTAGCTGTTTTTCCGTAGCAACCACAACATCTGTATTTTGCTTGTTGCACTTGTCACAAGACGAAAAAAGAAAAACTAAACCGCAGATGAACGCAGATGAACGCAGATTAAATGGCATTTTGATTTTTGTTTGACATGATTAAACGAGTAATGCCTTGTTTCATATCGGTAACATTAAAGTTCATGAGCAAGCCAACCTCTTTTCCAGAAAGTTTAAGATAAGTGAGAAGTTGCGCTTTGTGAATTTCGGCTATAGCCTCCACAGCTTTTAGCTCAACAATTACTTCTTTTTCTACCAATAGATCTATGCGATAGCCGGCATCTAAGTTCTTGCCATCGTAAACTACAGGCAAAACCTTCTGTTGCTCAACTACTAAGCCCTCTTTCAATAGCTCATGCACAAGACAAACTTCATACGTGCTTTCCAACAACCCGGGACCTAAAGCTGAATGAACCTTGTAGGCGCAACCGATAATCGCGTAGGTAATTTCATTGGTTTTCATAAAAACGTTTTACGCAGATTAAACAGATTTACACTGACAATCTGTGTTCATCTGCGCAATCTGTGGTGAATTCCTTTAACTCATTGTCCAACTGGCACCGTCCTTACCATCTTTTACCTGAATGCCTACCTTCAAAAGTTCATCGCGTATTTTATCGCTGGAAGCAAAATCTTTCTTCGCGCGAACATCTTTACGCAATTCCAAAATCAGGTTCATCAGCCCATCCACTTTATCAGAGTTTCCTCCGCTTTCCTCCTTCAGCCCCAACACATCAAACACTATTTCAGTAAACAGCTTTTGCAGTTGTTCTTTATCGACTTCGGTAATGGTGTCTTTCCCATCATTGATAGAATTGATAACACGAACACCTTCGAACAACGCAGCAATAGCCACCGGTGTATTAAAGTCATCGTTCAATGCATTGTATACATCGGCTTTCAGATTTTCAAACCTGAATGATGATGTTTCGGAAGTTTTCAAACCTGCAATCAGCTTCATGGCATTCATCAATCGCTGAAAGCCTTTTTCGGAAGCCTGCAATGCCACGTTTGAAAAATCGAGCGTGCTGCGGTAGTGCGCCTGTAACATAAAGAAGCGAACCACCATTGGCGAATAACCGCGTTCCAACAACTTGTGCTTGCCTTCAAAAAGTTCCTGTGGTAAAAACGAATTGCCGAGGCTCTTGCTCATCTTTTGCCCGTTCACCGTAAGCATGTTGGTATGCATCCAAACTTTAGCGGGCGACTTTTTGCAGCAGGCAACATTCTGTGCAATTTCATTCGTATGATGCGTAGGCACTAAATCCATTCCGCCTCCGTGTATATCAAACTGCTCTCCCAAATACTTTGAACTCATAGCACTGCATTCAATATGCCAGCCGGGGAAACCTTCGCCCCACGGGCTTGGCCAGCGCATAATGTGTTCGGGCTTGGCTTTTTTCCAAAGGGCAAAATCCAACCGTCCGCGCTTTTCATTCTGTCCTTCTAAGTTATCGCGGGTGCCTTCCAGCAGTTCATCCAGTTTTCTTCCGCTCAATTCCGTGTAAGGATAATCCTTCGCAAACTTCTCTACATCGAACCAAATGGTTCCATCTACTTCATACGCCAAGCCATTCTCCAAAATTCTCTTGGTCATTTCAATTTGCTCAATAATGTGCCCGCTGGCAGTAGGTTCAATACTTGGCGGAAGAAGATTGAAGTCATCTAACACCTTATGAAAATCCACTGCATACAATTGCACAATTTCCATTGGCTCCAGTTTTTCCAGGCGGGCTTTCTTAGCAATCTTATCCTCGCCTTCATCGGCATCGCTTTCCAGGTGCCCTACATCGGTAATGTTACGCACGTACCGAACTTTGTAACCAAGGTGTTTCAGATAACGAAACACCACATCGAACGACAGGAAGGTTCGGCAATTGCCAAGGTGAGCGTGGCTGTATAAAGTAGGGCCGCACACATACATGCCTACGTGAGGTGCATTGAGCGGCTGAAAGACTTCCTTTTCGCGGGTAAGCGTGTTGTAAATGCGTAACTCAGACATGGCGTGAATATAAGATGAGAATTAGCGAATGCAGGAATTAACGATGAAATTTTCAGTGTGATAGCGTAACCACTACCGGATAATGGTCGCTCAGTTCACGCCTGATGGTTTTGTAGGAATTCACCGCTACTTCCTTATCGCAAAACACATAGTCAATCCTGAAAATGGACAGCTTTTTGGCGAAGGTGGGGCCAAAGCCTTTCCCTTTTTCAATAAAGGCATCCTTTAAATTCTGGCGTACGGTTTTATAGGTGTACGAAACCGGCACATCATTAAAGTCTCCGCAAATCAGTTTTTGCCCCTCGTGGTTATGAGCGCTCTGCTGCACGGCATTGGCCTGCAAAGCCCGCTTGGTAAATGCCTTTTTCATTTTGCGCATAATACCTTTTAGGGCAACCCAACTGGTTTGCTGCGTTTGTTCTATTTCATCGAGCGTGGCATAGTCCTGATAGCCTAAATGGATGCTCTGAAAATGCACATTGTAAACGCGGACAGGATTTCCGTTCAAATTAATATCGGAGTAAATACACCGATTGGTAAAAGTGTTGTTGAAGTTTACAATTCCCGTATCGGTGATGGGGTGTTTTGAAAAAGTAGCCACGCCCCATTTTTGTATAAGCGGGCCTTTCTTCCAAAGTGTTTTTTGCAGTTTGGATTTGGGGTTCTTTGTCAACTCCACACTGGGCGGGAAATAACAATACTTATACCCCAGTGTATCGCGCAGATATTCCAGATTGTGAAAGAACTGATTGTTGGTATAGAACTCCTGCAGGCAAAGTACATCGGCATCTTCTTCCCTTATCAGTTTCATCATCTCTTCGCGGGTTTCTGTGTTGTGGCTCCAGTTGTACAGGTCGAAATTCTTTACGTTCCAGGTCAGCACTTTCAATCCCTTCTCTTCCTGTTTTTCAAAAAAGTTGAACGCCACCGTAGGGTCAATAAAGTTCCACGACAGTGCAATCCCCGCCAGCGGAACCAACACAAACCGCTGCCACAGCAACAACCACAGCAACAAAAAACAAAGGTTAACCAACAGCACTACCGGAAACGCGAAGCCGATAAAGGAGAACTGCCAGAAAAGGTTGGGGTTGATATACGATGCCAGGCACGAAGCCAACAGCACCAACAGGGCAATAACATTAAGGATTTTCAGCAGCCATTTCATGCTTATCCTTTCTTAGAGTAATGGAAAAGAAAATCCTTTTCTTCCTTGGTTAAGCTGTCGTATCCTGAACGCGAAATTTTGTCGAGTATTTCATCAATTTTTTCCTGGTCGCTTTTGCTGCGGGGCGATTTGGGTGCCGCTTTTTCATCGCTGCTTTTGTAGGTAACCTTTACTTTGGGGCGGGGCTTAAAAAGGGTGGCGATACCATCGAACAGTTTGTTGAACGGCCTGCCCGCATCAAAACCGCTTTGTAAGGTTTTGATGTAAAGAAACCCCGCCAGCGCACCACCCAGGTGGGCAATGTATCCGCCCGCATTACCGTTCGGAATGTTGATGATATCTAACACCAGCGCTACCAACGCTATGTATTTAATGCGCACTACGCCAAACAGCAGCAGGCGCACTTCGTAATCGGGGCTGAGCGTAGCCGCTGCAAATACCACCGCAAACACACTGGCCGAAGCACCGAGCATATACGAAACTTCTACCTTGGGAATAAAAACAGGGATGGTGTTGTATGCCAGGATGTAGAAGGCAGCACCGGCCAGTCCGCCTATGAGGTAAAGCGGAAGGATTTTTTTATCGCCCAGAAACAACACCAGTATTTCGCTGAACCAGTAGAACCAAAGCATGTTGAACAGGATATGGAAGAAGCCTGCGTGCAGAAACATGTATGTAAACACCGACCATGGCTGGTAGAGCAGCGTATTTACCGAAGCGGGCACTTCTACCTTGCTTAACACCGCCTCGTAAATTCCTTTTTGCTGAAAGAGAAAAGTGACGAGATAAAACAGGGAGATGAGCACAAACACACCCATGTTTACGAATATGAGTTTCATGGCCATGTTGCCATAGCGAAACTTGTGTTTGATGTCGTCAGCAATAGAATTACTCAGCATGAAAAGTCCCCCGAACGAATTTCAGAAAGATGAACGTTTAATACAAGAAATCGCGCTTGCGGTTCCATATTTTTATAAGTATGAACCCGAACAATGCACCGCCCAGGTGCGCGAAGTGCGCCACATTATCGGAACCATACATTGAAAAGCCCATGTATATTTCGGCCAGCACATAAAAGGTAATAAAGTACTTGGCTTTAATGGGTATAGGAATGAACATTAAATACAGTTCGGTATTGGGAAACAACATGCCAAAACCCACCAGAATACCAAACAGCGCCCCCGATGCGCCCACCGTGCTGGAGAAGTAGGTATTTAACACGCCCGGCTCACTTTCCAAAACAGCCATAGCGGGGTTAACGCTTCCGGTAAAATTGTAAACTATAATAGCCTGCACCGCCAGGTGAAGCACCATGGCCCCCAGCCCTGTTATAAAATAGAAAAGCAAAAAGCGCTTAGGCCCCCATACCCGTTCCAACACGGCACCGAACATGAACAGCGCAAACATGTTAAAGAACAGGTGGCCTAAACTGCCGTGCATGAACATGTGCGTAACCAGTTGCAAAGGCTTAAACAAGGGGTTGGCGGGATAATGCAGCGCAAACAACTCGTACATGCTTTCGCCAATAAACATGGTAATCAGGAACGCGATAACGTTAATGGCTATAAGGTTAAAAACAACACTGCGGGTATTCAACTGGTCGAACATATTCTACTATACTTTCTTTATGACGAAGGAACTCTTTCCGGATTTTGCATTCGTCTTTATACTTATTACTAGTTACTTAATACTTCACTTATTCTCAAACCTCTTCTCCAACTCATCGTTTGAAAGGGTAATAAAAGTAAACCTGCCATTGGGTGCGGTGTAGGCATTTTCGCAGGCAAACAGTTCATCAATCATGGTGCGCATTTCTTCTACCGACAACACTCTTCCGCTTTTTATGGCTGAACTGTACGCCAGCGACTTTGCCAGATTATCTCGCTTATTCAGCTTAGTAACCGAGGCATTCATTTTAAACTGCTCTACCAGTTCCTCAATTATTTTGCGTTCATCGCCCTGTAAAATATCGGCCGGAAAACCGTGAATGACAAAACTGTTTTTGCCAAACTCCTGAATATCGAAACCCAGGTTATTTATTTCCGGCGTTATCTCCTTCAGTATTTGGGCATCGGTTACACTCAGCTCAAAACTTTGCGGAAACAACTGCCGCTGGCTGTCGTGCCTTTTCTTTTCCAGCAACTTTAAATAGCGCTCAAACAAAATACGCTCGTGTGCCGCCTGCTGGTCAATTAATATAAAGCCGCTTTTTATTTGCGAAACAATATAGCGCCTGTGAATTTGCACGGGCACAAAAGCCTCTTTCGCTATTTCGGGCTCGCGGTGTTCCGATTCCACATTGCGGGTTTCAGATTTAGAACTTCTTATTTCGAGTTGCTGGTCCCCTCTGCCTACAGTATCAAATGCCTTTTGCCAACTGTTGGCGTTGTTCTCTTCGCGTTTGGTAAGCGGTTGAAAGTTGCCGGGGGGCGCAAATTTTTTCGCTTCCTTTTGGTGAACGGCATGTTGAGTAATTTCTAACCAGGTGCGGGGTTGCTGGTCGAAAGTGCCCGCTGTATTCAAATGCGATTCCTGATTAAAGTCGAGCGTGGGCGAAACGCTGTAAGCGCCCAGTGCATGTTTTACGCCCAGGTTAACAAAGGTGTACACCAGCTTTTCGTCTTCAAACTTTATTTCGTGCTTGGCAGGGTGTACGTTCACATCAATTTTAGAAGGGTCAATATCAAGGAACAACACATAAAAGGGGAAATTCTCCCTGGGCAGCATTTGGTCGAAGGCGTTGGTAACCGCATGGTTCAGGTAAGGCGATTTTATAAAGCGGTTATTCACAAACACATACTGCTCGCCCCGCGTTTTTTTTGAAAACTCCGGTTTGCCTACAAAACCGTAAACATGCAGGGCATAACTCTGCTCTTCCACCGGCACAATCTTTTCGGCATAGTTATCGCCAAACAGTTGCACTATGCGCTGTTTGAGGTTGCCGGGCTTTAGGTGATACATTTCGTAATCGTTGCTAAACAACTGAAAACCTATTTTGTGATGTGCCAGCGCTACGCGCTGAAACTCTTCAATAATATTTTTCAGTTCTACCGAGTCGCTCTTCAAAAAATTTCTGCGGGCAGGAACATTGAAGAAAAGATTCTTCACTGCTATGGAAGTGCCTTCGGGAGTTTGACAGGGCTCCTGCTTTAGCACCTTCATGCCTTCCATTTCAATCAGCGTTCCCAGCTGTGCATCGTGCGGGCGGGTTTTCATTTCCACCTGTGCAATGGCGGCAATGGAAGCCATAGCCTCGCCACGGAAGCCCATAGTGCGGATGTTGAACAAATCTTCGGCTGCGTGTATTTTGGAGGTAGCGTGTTTTTCAAAGCACATGCGCGCATCGGTTTCGCTCATGCCGCAGCCGTTGTCAATTACCTGCAACAGGCTTTTGCCCGCCTGCTTTACCACCAGTTTAATGTGGGTGGCCCCGGCATCAATGCTGTTTTCCAGCAACTCCTTTACAGCCGAGGCAGGGCGCTGAATCACCTCTCCGGCTGCAATCTGGTTAGCAATGTTATCGGGCAAAAGGCGGATAATATCCATGGGCGGCAAACATAGTTAAACGGGCAAGAAATATTGCCCGTGTCCGGCCTGGGGCTGCATAGGTTATTAAAGGACAGTCTTTAAATAAATCTGCAACCAGATAACCGCTTTCTTATTACGGCATGATATGTTGGTATAGCCGGTAGTTTATGAGCCACAGAAAGCAGTTTTATGTTCCCGTGTTAGTGGTTTTGCTCTTCAGCAGCTTTAAAATATAAAGCCGCCCCCCTGTTCTGCAACCCTTTAACCCCGTTTTGGCAACCGGGCAAGCCGTTTGTGTTACCTAAATACGGAATCTTGTTACCTAAATCGGGAATCCTGTTACCAAAACGGTGAAACCTGTAACCAAAATGGTGACAGTTGTAACCAAAATACGGAAACGTGTTACCAAAACACGGAATTGCGGTTACAAAACAGCTACCCCTGGTTAAAGGATACGAATACGGAGGCGTGGGATGGAGGTGAGAAACACTAAAATAGCGCTACCATCCCTTTAAGAGATGATGGCGCTGCCGCCTGCTATACTTCGCCCATGCACAACGGGCGGGCGAAAATCGCCAACCAACATAAAACAGTCGAAAACTCGTTCACACTTATTAAAGGTTGGCGGCAAATGTTTTGTTCTTTAGCGCGGAAGGGAATCATGCTTAATTTTCAGTTAACCGTTATCCGTTACACCAGCTCTGCCATTAACTGGGCACTGCTGTTGGTGTTTTCGGTGCTTGGCAGTATATGGTTCATTCACTCCGTTCCCTCATTTTCTTCAACCATGAATAATCTTCTAATGCGGATATTCATTTCTAGGATTAGGCGCATAAATCTTGAACGCTTATAGATTGCGTAGTGTGCAGATAAG
>CAZLXD010000011.1:0-32444 GCA_964563185.1 uncultured Chitinophaga sp. | reverse complement strand
CAGGCGCGCCCTTGGCAGCATCGGCAAATTCAACCTGCCTGCCGGTGGCAGCAAGTGTGTTGATTTAGCTTATGTTTTCGCCACCGGCAACCCGCAGGCCACTTGCATTGCCGATGGGGTAGACTCCTTAAAGCAACGCATACAACAGGTGCAGCAGTTTTACAATGCCACTACCGCAGCCTGCCACAGTTTTAATACAGGTATGCAGGAAGTGAACACCGCTACCCTGCAACTTTACCCCAACCCCGCCAACGGTATAGTTACCATACAGGCAGGCGGGCAGAACATAGCGCAACTTACCCTTACTGATGTTAACGGCCGTGTGGTGTACCATACCGAAAGGCTGAATGCCCCCACCCACCATATAAACACCACTGCCTTTAGCGCGGGGGTGTATTTTTTAAGTGTGCAGGCAGGCGGCAAAACCCTGTATGGCAAGTTAGTGGTAAGTAAGTAGGCTAAAGGTGCGGGCGGTGCGGACACAGCCCCGTGCGTACGCATGTTCTACTCTGCCTGTGCCCTCACAGGCGCATATACCCCCTTATCCGGAAACAGCAGGCCTTTCCTACTCCACTTTTACAAGGTTTCAGTTACCACAGGGGCACAAATTGGGGGGTAAAACCCGCCCTCAGGAACCGGAAAGCCCCTTCCACAACCCTGTAGAGGAGGTTTATTTTCCGCAAAAACATAAATTTGAGCCTGAACAGGCCTTTGCCGATGAGTTTCTGATAAGGTTGGCCGACCCCGGCCTTAATCCCGGGGGCAAGTACAATTCGTTGTTGTTTGAAACCACCGCTTTATACCAAAACTATTATGGTACCATCGTCAACCAGTTGCTAAAAGAAGCCGTGGGCAAAGGGAGTACTATTGCCATGAACGAAGCCCTGGAGGCCGTAATAACAAAACTGAGTACCCTACAGGGGCTTATTAAATACAAGTTTGGCGAGGACAGCAGCGTTTACAAAGAATTTTACCCGCAGGGTATGAAACAATACCACCACGCCCGCCTGGGTAAGCAGGATATTATTATGCTGCGCTTTCGCAGTATGGCCACTATGCACCTAAGTGCCGATTACCCCGATGAAGTGGCTGAGGTAACCACCCTTATTAATAAGTTTATTGCCGCGCGGCAAACACAGGAAGGAGTGTACGGGCAGGTAAGCGGTTTTGCCAGCGACCGCAAAAACCACCGCACCGCCCTTACCCGCCAGTTAACCAAATGCTTTTTGATACTCGCTGCCGATTGTGTTGAAAACCCGGTGCGCTTTCACGCCTACTACGATACCCGCGAACTACCCATCCGCAAGGCAAAAAAGAAAAAGAAGGAAGAAGCGGAGCAATAAAACAACAATGCTTGCTTGTCTCTAAGCCGGTTGCCGGCCGCTGTGTCTGCACAGCGGGTTACACGGTTGCCTGTAGTTGTAGTGTCCACACAGCCAAGTTATATATACCTGAGAAGAAGCTGTTGTTAGCGCCCGGTTCTACTGGTGCAGTAGTTGGGTAAACCCGTAAGGGTTGGCACTCTTGTGCGCGTATTATATGTATCGTCAAACAATAAACTCCACCTGCTTGCTTTTCAGCACGTGCTTGTAGTAGGCTTCGTATTGGGGCAGTATATTTTCTATGGAAAAGGTGCGGGCATGGTTATAGGCATTCTTCTTAAACTCCTTCAGGCGGGTTTCATCGCTTAGTATAAAAGTGGCGCGGTTGGCCATATCCTCATAGTCGCCCACGGTGCTCATAAAGCCGGTAGTGCCCTGCATGTTTATTTCACCCAACCCGCCCGCGTTGGACGAAATAACCGGCACCTCGCAGGCCATGGCTTCCAAAGCAGCCAAACCAAAACTTTCGGTTTCAGAGGGCAGCACAAACAAATCGGCAATAGCCAGCAGGTCTTCCACAGCATCCTGCTTACCCAAAAAGCGCACATGTTCGCAAATGCCCAGGTTGCGGCAAAGTATTTCGGT
The DNA here is from genome assembly GCA_964563185.1 of uncultured Chitinophaga sp. Lineage (GTDB taxonomy): Bacteria > Bacteroidota > Bacteroidia > Chitinophagales > LD1 > Bog-950. The sequence continues at coordinate 30,477 of CAZLXD010000011.1, read as the reverse complement.
GCTCATCCGCTCGGGCCCATCGCCCACCAGCAACAGTTTGGCAGGCACCTGTTGCAGCACCCGGTCAAACATCTTTACCACATCTTCTACCCGCTTCACCTTACGGAAGTTAGAAATGTGTATCAGTATTTTTTCGCCATGAGGGGCAATGGCTTTTTTAAAGTGGTCCTTATCGGTTTTTTTAAAGCGTGAGAAATCAATAAAGTTGGGAATCACCTCAATATCGCGGGTAATTTTAAAGTTGGTGTAAGTGTCATCCTTCAGGCTTTGCGAAACCGAGGTAATGCCATCGCTATGGTTAATGGAATATTCCACCACGGGCTTATAGCCGGGGTCTTTGCCCACCAGCGTAATATCGGTGCCGTGCAGGGTGGTAACAAAAGGCAGGTGATAGCCGCTCTCTTTTAAAATACTGCGGGCAATTAGTGCCGAAGAAGCATGAGGGATAGCATAGTGTACGTGCAGAATATCAAGCTTTTCAAAGCGGGCAACATCTACAATTTTACTGGCTAAGGCACTTTCGTATGGCTGGTGTTGAAACAGGGGGTAATCTAAGGCCGATACCTCGTGGTAGTAAATGTCCTCGTAGTATGAATCGAGGCGTACGGGTTCCTGATAAGTTATAAAATGCACCAAATGGCCCTTGCGCGCCAGTGCTTTGCCAAGTTCGGTGGCTATTACTCCGCTACCTCCGTAGGTGGGGTAGCATACTATTCCTATTCTCATAATTAATGGCTGCTGTGTAAGTGATTAAACGCACCGAAAGTAAACAGATTACACAAAGGAAGGTTTTCTCACATTTTCAAAACACCTATGAAATAATAAAAAATGTGTGCCGCTGCTGTATGAATGCCTACTTTTGTCTCACGGAATTATAGTTTCGCAACCATGGCCAAGGTATCTGATGAGTTATTGGTGATAAACCAACCGGGAAGCCGGGAAATTCGCCTGGAGTTTTCTGTGCTGCGGAAAACACTGTTGGTGCTGCGCGCTATAAACCACCCGTTGCGCAAACAGATACTGGAAGTGTTGAGCAAAACGGAAAACATAATTGTGACTGACCTGCATTTGCAAATGCATTTGGACCAATCTATAGTATCGCAGCACCTGGCGATACTACGAAAAGCCGGAGTGGTGTTGACAAACCGTTCCGGAAAGTTTATATACTACCGTATTAACCCCGATAGGTTAAACGACATTAAAACTTTGGCCGGGAGCATTGCACTGAAAAACTAGTGCCGGCTCTTTGCCTGAACATAGCCTGAGTACTTTTTTAACCGAACCACTAATTGAAATGCCAGAAAGCATTGAAGAATTCATTTATGGTGCTGACCTAAAGAATGCCTATGCAGTAATGCGTGCACTGGCACATCCGCTGCGGTTAAAAATTATGCGCACCATACACGAGCACAGCACTATACACGTAAACCGTATTTACAGTTTGTTACACATAGAGCAATCTATTGCCTCGCAACACCTGCGCGTGCTGCGCGATGCCGGTCTGGTAACCACCATCCGCCAAGGCAAGTACATACACTACAGCCTTCATTACGATAGAATAAAGCTGATAGCCTCTTCTATGGATACTTTCTTGGCATCGTAACTCCCGTACATTTTAAAGATATTCGCGCCTCAAATTGGCGTATGGATTTTTTAGAAAAAGAAGCCTTTGCGGCTTTGCTCGAAAGCGGCTGCACGGTTATAGATACCCGAAACACCGAATTGTTCGGCCTGGGGTTCATTGAAGGGGCTGTTTCTGTTCCGCTTGGAGAAAACTTCATTAACAAGTTGAATGACTTACTGGCCGATAACACCGATGTGGCTTTTGTGGTAAGCAATGAAGATTTTGCTGCGGTGTTTAAAGCTGTAAAAGCAGCGGGCATCAGCAATGTAAAAGGCTACTACAGCGGCAGCTACGAAACCTGGCAGGCCGAAGGGTTGCCTTTAGACGTGTTAATTGTGATTGAAGCAAACGAGTTTGCGGCCGATTACCGCTTCGATGAGTTTTACCTTATTGACATTCGGCCCAGGGCAGAGTACGATTTGGAACATGCTGAAGATTCGGAAAACATTGCACTGAACGATCTGGAACAATATTTAGTGGATTTAGAAACCACAGAAAGCTACTACCTGTACAGCCGCAATGCCGAAGATGCCGTAACGGCCGGTTCGTTGTTTAAGAGAACGGGCTTTCAGCGGGTGCGTGCCGTGGCGGCCGATCTGGAAACCATAAAACAAACCGGTATTCCGTGGTATGTGCCTAAGAAGAAAAGCGGTGCTGATAAATAATTGCTGCAAATTCGCGCGCGCATGAAATTTTCCAATCTGAACAGGGCTTCGTTTATTCAACAACTTACTTCGCAGGAGTTCGACCTGCTGGTGGTGGGCGGAGGCATTACCGGCTGTGGTATTGCCTTAGATGCTGCCCTGCGCGGAATGAAGGTGGCGCTGATTGAGAAAAACGATTTTGCCTCGGGCACCAGTTCGCGCTCTACCAAACTGATACATGGCGGCCTTCGCTATTTAAAACAACTGGAGTTTAAGTTAGTGCGCGATGTGGGCAGCGAACGGGCGATAGTACACCGCAATGCCCGCCACATTGTTATTCCCGAAAAAATGTTGCTGCCGATTGTAGAAGGCGGTTCCTTAGGGGAGCTTCCTACCTCGGTGGGTTTGTTGGTGTACGATTTACTGGCAGGGGTTAAGAAAAGCGAGCGCAGAAAAATGCTCGACCGCCACGCTACTTTAAAAGCAGAGCCGCTACTTCAACCCAACAAACTGCTGGGCGGTGGTTTATACTTTGAATACCGCACCGATGATTCGCGCTTAACTATTGAACTGGCCAAGAGTGCCAACGCCAACGGTGCTTTATTACTGAACTATGCCGAGCTGAAAGGCTTTCTGCACAACGCCTCCGATAAAATATGCGGAGCTAAAGTGGAAGACAAAACCGATGGCAGCGAGTTTGACATTAAAGCCAAAGTAGTGGTAAACGCCTGCGGCCCCTGGGTAGATTTACTGCGCAAAAAGGACAACTCGCTTCGCGGAAAGAGGTTGCAGTTAACCAAAGGCGTTCACCTTGTATTTCCGTACGAAAAGCTGGCGCTGCAACAGGCTTCTTACTTTGATGTGGGGGACGGGCGAATGATTTTTGCCATTCCGCGCAACAGCATTACGTATGTGGGCACCACCGATACGGTTTATAATCAGGAGATAGATTCACCACAGTGCAGTAAGGAAGATGCGGAGTATTTAATTAAAGCGGTAAACACCGTTTTTAAAGACGTAAACCTGAAGCTGAGTGATATTGAATCAACCTGGGCGGGGCTTCGCCCGTTGATACACGAGGACGGAAAATCGCCCTCGGAGCTTTCACGCAAGGATGAAATTATGGTTTCGGAATCGGGCTTGGTTTCTATTGCCGGAGGTAAGTTGACCGGCTACCGATTAATGGCCGCCAAGATTGTGGACCTTGCAGCCAAAACGCTGGGCAAAGATTACGGCCGCTGCAAAACAAGAACGTACCGCTTAACCGGTGGCGAGTTTGAAAACGAAGCCGCCTTTAGTAAAGCGCTGAATGATTTTATTGTTTTAGGGGAACGTGCCGACATACCGGCCACTAAAACCCGTGAGTGGTTTTTCCGATACGGCAACAACACCAAAGCGGTGATTGAAAATGTGGCGGCCCTGCTGCTTCAGTTTGATAACAAAGAAGCATTATGCACCGCAGCCGAAATAAAGTATGCCGTTGAAAACGAAATGGTGTACGAACTGAACGATTTCCTTATACGCAGAACAGGCAAAATATTTTTCGATAAGCCCGATTCGGAAAGGCAGATTGAGTTGTTGACAAAACTTCTTACAGAAAAACTTCAACTCAACAGCAGCACAGCAGAAAACATGCTGGCTAAAGCAATGCAGGAGTATAAAGCGGTAACGGCTTTTTAGTGCTATTCAAACTCCAGCAGCACCTGGTTTTTTTCTACGGCTTGTTTTAGTGCTATATGCACCGTCTTCACTTTACCATCGCGCGGAGATTTAATAACGTTCTCCATTTTCATGGCTTCGAGAACAAGTAAGGTATCTCCTTTCTTCACTTCATCGCCTTCGTTGGCCACTACATTAATAATAAGGCCCGGCATGGGCGCTTTAATGTTTTGCGCTGCCGATGAGGACTTGGCACTGATGCCCAACTGCTGCAACAGTAAGTCGTATTTATCCTTTATAGAAATTTCGTAGTCGTTGCCGTTTACACGCACCACCATGGTTTTCTCTTCGCGGTTAAAACTCACTATGGTAGCATTGTAGCCTTTGTTATCGCGGATAATGTGAAAAGTGTTGTCGCGCACTTCTATCATATCCCACTCCACGGGTTGCCCGTTCAGGGTTTTGCCTTCTACCGTAAATTCCTTTTTGCCGTTAATGGTTGCCTTTATCATGTGGCTACAAGAGTAAAAAGTTTTCACCACAGATTACACCGATGAACACAGACAAATTTCTTTACTGAAACCTTTTTATATCCACTTCGGGCATTAGCGGTGTTTGCTGTAGCAGGTGTTGGGTAAAGTGATTAGCAAAATAAGGCACCAGCGAAATGCCCTTAGTGCCCATACCGTTAAAGACGCTCACGTTTTTATGTTGCGGATGTGTGCCTATAAGCGGCCTTCTTCCTTTTACTGCAGGCCGCACGGCCGACCAATGGTCGAGCAGTTTGTAAGGGCAGGCTAAGAGGTTGTTGAGGCCTTCCAGCAATTCGGCTTTTCCTTTTTCGCTGGGCAGAGCGTTGTCAAAGTGAGGGTCGTGCGTGGCGCCTACGTAGTAAACATCTTTTTCGTAAAAGGGAAGGATGGTTACATCGCCTTTAATCATAAAGGGGTAAGGGAAGTCTTTTATTTCTACCAGTAAACATTCGCCTTTGGCGGGTTGAAAGGGAAGGGTTTTGAAGTAAGGATTCTTTAAAGCCAGTGTGCCTTCGGCAAAAATGATGTGCCGTGCCTTGGCTCCCTTGTAGCTGACGTATTCAGGGGTTACTTCCAGTTCAGCGTAACTGAATTTATCTTCTACCAACTGCTGGTTGCTTTTTAAAAAAGTGCGGATGGAGGAAAGAAAAACAGCAGTGTTCAGGCGGGCGGCTCCGTTTATTTCAAAGCCGCCAAAGGGGTTGTTTATTGTTTCGGGTGGCAGGCTTACTACCGTGGTATTGTCGAGGTAAGGCGAGTAATCGGCTACGGCAGCGCGCACGCTCCAGTCGTTTTGAGCCTTTACCGAATCGAACAAACGGACAATGCGCAGCGGCTCATACAGCTTTTCGTTCAGCGTGTTTTCCAGTTCGCGATAAGTGCTTTCGGCATACGACAGCAGTTCATCGGCCAGCCATGTTTTTACTAAGCGCCTGCCGGTAACGGGGTTAATAATGCCGGAGGTTACCCGCGAGGGGCTCATGGTTTTGTTATCATCTACCACCAGCAGGCTTTTGCCCGCCCGGTGTAAATGCCAGGCTAACATAGAGCCCGCTACGCCCTGGCCAACTATAAGGTAATTAAACACGGGGGCAAGTTAATGAGCAATTATGAAACAAATGCGATACGGGTTTGCACAGAAAAATCGGCCTCGTGGTTGGTGTTATTACATTTCTTTATCCGCCTCTTCTGTGTCCACTAACTTAATAATGTCCTTAACCTCTTTTATGATTGCATTAAGAACCGGCATCTCGTTGCTTCATCACATGGTATATTTAGTCTATATTTTTGTTTTGTCTCTTACAACGTAGTGAACAAAATTCTGCTGAGTGAGCTTTTTTTACGATAGCACTTTACCTGAAATATTCTTTATTATTTAGAAACGTTTGCGATGGTCCACAATGAAAATGATTTTTAAAGTACACGCAAGGAATACTACATCAAGGAACACTTAATATTATTTCTAAGATTTGCATTCATGAAAAATCTCCGCGTTACGCTTGTTCAATCTAAATTGTATTGGGAGAACATTTCGGCTAACCTCGAAATGTTTACACAGAAAACAGAAGGCGTAGGCGAAACGGATTTAATTGTGTTGCCTGAAACATTCAGCACCGGCTTTAGCATGAATCCGAAGTTTGCGGAGAAAATGAACGGAAGTGCCGTACTGTGGATGAAGAAAACCGCAGCACAAAAAAAGTGTGTGGTGTGTGGCAGCCTGATGATAAAAGATGAAGGCAAGTTCTATAACCGGTTTATCTGGATGAAACCGGACGGTTCATTTCACACCTACGATAAGCGCCATTTGTTTTGCATAAGCGATGAACCTAAATTTTTTGCAGCCGGAACGGAGCGATTGATTGTGGAATTAAACGGCTGGAAAATTTGCCCGTTGATTTGCTATGATTTGCGTTTTCCCGTTTGGGCAAGAAATTTACATACAGAGTATGATGTGTTGTTGTGTGTAGCTAACTGGCCGGAGCGAAGAAGAGCAGCTTGGACCACGTTGCTGCCGGCTCGTGCGATAGAAAATCAGGCATATACTGTTGGTGTTAACCGCGTAGGAGTAGATGGAAAAGGTGTTACGCATATCGGAGATTCAATGGTGGTAGATGCGCTGGGCAACAGGTTATACCGGAAAGAAACCGAAGAAGATATTATTACGGTGGAGTTGAGTTGTGATGAATTACATAAACTGCGCGAGCAACTTCCCTTTTTGAATGATGCCGATGAGTTTGCATTAAACCCGAAACAAAAATTTAAGAGCCACTAATGCCACTGTTAAACGAAAACAAAAGCGAAGAAGACAAGAGCTTTGCACTGCGCTGGTACGAAGTGCGTAACCGGGTGAAAAACGACTTCGGCCAACGGCCCGACATTAACGCCATGCTGTTTATTATTGGCATGAATGAAGTGGGCATAGTAAAGGAAGTGTGGGAGAAGGAAGAAAAACAAAACCTGATGCACGTAGCGGTTTGCAAACTGCTTTCCACCGAAGGCTACTATAAATTTCTATATACCGATGAAGACGGCTGGCCGCATTATGAGAAAAACAGTTCTCTGCCTGCGCTCAACCTAAAAGAGCAGGATGAATTGCTGAAGAGAAAAATTGTAGAGTATTTTGAGGCACTATGAAAAACGGAAATTCAGTTTTGCCCCGGATTGTAAGAAGCAAAATCTTTTATGTTCTTTATATACTCATGTTTACTTTAATCAGCCTTGAGGTGCTGTTTCGAGTTAAAGGAAAGTTTGCCACCTGGTCAGAAAAAACGGGACATGCTTACATGTCAGGGTACAACTGGACTAAGAATTCCTATTTATACACGAGGGCGCTTAGCTCTATTTTTGAGATAAATCAAGGTGAGTATAGCTATGTATATACGACCAATCGAATGGGGATAAGAGAAAGAGAAAGTGTTTTTACGGACACCTCTGCCCAAAGGATTATATGCATAGGAGATTCGTATACCGAGGGATTAGGAGCACCTTATGACAGTTCATACCCGCGGATTTTAGAAACGCTATTGCAACATCAAGGCATAAGGGCAGACGTGTATAATGCCGGTGTGGCCGGCAGCGACCCCTTTTTTGAGTTCATGCTTTTGAAGCAAAAGCTACTTTCAGCAAAGCCACAGTATGTGCTCATCACGTTTAATTCATCCGACCTTACGGATTATATTTTTCGTGGTGGTATGGAGCGATTTCACACAGATGGTACCACTCATTATAACCGAGGGCCGGCTGTAGAGCGTTACTATAAATATTCGTATGTGGTGCGCTTTTTTTTGAATGAGATTTTACAATACGACCACTCGTTATTCATCAAGAAGAAGGATATGATCCAAAAGAATTCAGAAGCCGTAAAAGCTTATGCTGATTTGTTTGAAAACATGAAGCGTTTATCTGAGGAGAACCATTTTCGCCTGTTAGTCATTATTCAGCCGATTGCCAAGGAATTGATTTTAAACAACCAACACGGCTATGAAACCAGAGCAGCTTTTGCTGAAATGGAAACTGCTTTACACGAGCGGAGTGTTGACTATGTAAACATGTGGGAAGGATTGAAAGGGAAGATCACCACTGAAAACCAGAACCAATATGCTTACCCGGTAGATTGCCATTTTAACTCAAAAGGATATGAATTGTTCGCTACCCGCCTGTTCGTTGCTATTACTGCTAAACACCCTGGATATTTTCAATAATTCCGATTGGATTTTATCTCTGTTCACCGCCACGTTTTCGCAAAGTAAGGCTTGTTGTCGTTGCTTACTTCTTCCAGTTGTTTCCAGTATTTCACGGTTACCACGTGTCCGTCTTTGGTACGAAGTAGTCTTCCGTATATAGCATTCGTAACATTAAACTCGGTTTGAGTAACAGCCACCGTAAATGTTTCGGGAGCGGGCGGAGGCGGTGGTGGCGGGGTTTCTCCTTCGGCTAAAGGTTTTGCCGGTGCTGCTTTGGGCGGAGGAGATGCTACTACCACCACCGTATATCCATTCAACTCCAAAAGCGATTTTAAAAATTCAACGCGGGCAGGTGTACAGTTTTTTTCTGCTATAGAGCAGCGCACTCCGTCAATTTCTTCGAATGGATGATTTTGGTTAATGGCCATAACTAAAGATTTGCTGCGTGTTGAAAGATGACATCGAATGTTTTACTCGCAAAGCCCAGCACTAAAATTCCGATTACACAAATGATTACCGAAGCAAACACGGTTGAATCCAACGAAATTTTTTCAAGTGGCTCGTTACTTTCATCAACAAACATAGCGCGCACAATGCGCAGGTAGTAGTAAAGTGAAACCATCAGGTTAAGAGCGGCAATAATTATAAGCCACCAAGCACCTGTTTGCGCACCGGTAGTAAGTAAAAATAGTTTTCCAAAAAATCCTGCTGTTGGCGGAACACCTGCGAGAGAAAAAAGCGCCAAGGATAAAATCAGCGCCAGCGTAGGGTTAGATGTATACAAACCTTTGTAGTCGCTTAAAGTTTCTTTTCCGGTTTTGGAGGAAATAACAGAAATAATTGCAAAAGCTGCCAGGTTGGTGAACACATAAACAAGAATGAAGTAAACCACACTGGCCACGCCTATTTGCGTAGCCGATGAGATAGCAATGAGCAGGTAACCAACCTGTGCAATGGAAGAGAAAGCGAAAAAGCGTTTGAGATTAGTTTGGCGCAGTGCAAAAATGTTTCCGATGGTTATTGTAATTGCTGCTGAGGCAGCAAGCATATAATACCAAGTCATTGCCAATGCACCGAACACCGCATACAAAGTTGTGATAAACACAAAAGCCATCGCGCCTTTTGAAACTACCGACAGATACGCAGTAACTGCCACGGGCGAGCCTTCATATACATCGGCTGTCCAGAGATGAAAAGGGATAATGGAAAGCTTAAAAGCAAAACCCGAGAAGATTAAAACGAAAGCAAGCACTTGTAGTTGACTACCATTCAGCATAGCGGGAATTTCGGCAAATTGTAAAGTGCCGGTACTGCCGTAAAAAAGTGAAATGCCAAACAGCAAAATGCCTGACGAAAACGCGCTACTCATAATCATTTTCATGGCCGCTTCGCCCGATGTTTTTTTCTCTAAATCGAAATTGCAAAGTGCTGCCAGCGGAATAGTGGAAAGCTCTAAGCCCAGATAAAACATTAAAAGGTTACCGCTGCTTAGCATAAAGTAAAAACCAAGCAAACTCGATACCAGTAGCATATAAAACTCCGGCAGATGCCTGTGTTTCTTTAGCCAATCGTAACTGAAAAAGGAAATGAGCAGCACCGCCAAATTCAACACATTTTTTTCAATGGCCAACAATGCGGATGTGCGAAACATCCCTCCGAAAATTTCTTTCACTTCATTGTCAAAGAAACCCAGGGCAAGATTCAGCAGCAGAAATACGTTGGTGATACGAATAACAGAAACATTTTTTGTTCTGCCGTCAATTTTCAGTAACAACAAAACAAAGAGCAGCAGCGTAAGCGCCAACTCGAATTTCATGGTGAGTATCATGTCTAATGCTTCCATATTAAAACGCTGCCCTTAAAATGTTTTGAGTAATTACTTCCGCTCCTCCGTCAATCAACCGCATCAATAAAAAAGGAGCCACACCAATCAGCACCACACCGGCAATCAAAACTATAGCCGCCAACTTTTCATTCCACTCTGCATCGCCAAAATTGTAAACGGGCTGTTCAAGTCCCTCTCCTTCGGAGAGGGATTTAGGGAGAGGCCCCCACATCACTTTCCCCAACGCTCTTAAAATATAAACCGCTGTCACCACTATACTGGCACAAGCAGCAATCGTTGCTAAGCGATACCAGAAATCTGCATTCTGCCACGCACCCATAAACACTGTCATCTCGGCTGCGAAGCCGCTGAAGCCCGGCAAGCCGAGCGAACACAATCCCGCAATAAAAAAAACGGTGCCTATAAACGGAGTTACTTTCAGCAAGCCGCCCATGTGGTCCACCATGCGTGTATGCGTGCGCTCATACAACATGCCTATGGCAGCAAAGAAAAGAGCCGTCATTAAACCGTGGCTCACCATCTGCATCACCGCACCGGCAATGGCAGTTTTTGTGAGCATGCCAATACCCAGCAGCACAAACCCGCAGTGGCTCACCGATGAATACGCGTTGATGTATTTCAAATCCTTCTGCATCAGCGTGGCAAACGAACCATACAAAATCGCAATGGCACTCAGCAAAATAATCGCCCACTGATATTCATGCGCACCTTCGGGCATCAGGTAAGTTGCTACACGCAAGCAACCATAGCCGCCCAGCTTCATCGAAATGCCCGCAAGGAACATGGAAGCCGCAGTAGGTGCGCTGCTGTGTCCATCGGGTACCCAGGTGTGAAACGGAAACAAAGCGCCAAACACCCCGAAGCCCAAAAACAAAAACGGAAAAAATTTACTCTGCACCTCCACCGGTATATGCGCACGCGACAGCGCCACCAAATCAAACGTAGGCGAGCCGCTATAAAAATACAAAGCCAGCAAACCCACAAACACCAGCGCACTGCCGCCCATCAGCATCAGCGCCAGCTTATTCGCGCTGTATTCCTTGCGACCGCTGCCCCAAATGGCAATCAGCAAAAACTTCGGAATAACCGCCAGTTCCAAAAAGAAAAACATTGTAAACAAATCGAGCGACACAAAAAACCCATACGCCCCTGCCGAAAGAAACTGCAGCAGAAAGAAAAACTCCTTCGTCATGCGTTCCACCTTCCAGCTCACTAGCACACCCGCCACCACCACCAGTGCCGTCATCAGCATCATCGCCACCGAAATGCCATCCACACCCACGTAATACTGAATGTTGAATGCCGCAAACCACGTAGCGCGTTGCTCAAAAAGAAACAACTCGCCCGCGCCTGCATTACGCGCGCTTGCATAAGCCAGCGTCAGCCAACCTACCAATGCTAATTGAAATACTGAGCCGAGCAATGCAATTACCCGCACTTGCTTAGAATCTCTTGACAATAACAGCGCAAACGCTGTTACCACCGGAAGAAGAATTAAGAGAGATAAATTCATTTCAGTTTATTAAACGAACACAAAAGCAATCACCAACGCAATCACCCCCACTAAAAACCAAATCGCATAACCCTGCACCTTTCCGCTCTGCCACACACTCAACTCCTCGCTGCCATCCTGCGCAAATAGGCCCCCTGCATCCACCAAACCATTCACTACATTTTTATCAATCCATGCAGATGGCCTGCCGATTAAGTTGAAGATGATTTTCTTAGTAATGAACAGATAAGCTTCATCCACATAAAACTTGTGCAGTGCTCCTGTATACAAACCGCGCATAGCAGTTGAAACACGCGCAGGCAAATTGTTTTCGCTTCTATACATCATCAGCGCCACAAAAATTCCAACCAAACCAAACACAACCGGTGCAATCGCCATGGTCAAATGAAACTCACTGTGCAGTGCGCTGCCATCGCTGCTTACAAATTCTCCAAACGGAACAAAACCAGCTACAATTGCCAGCACACCCAAAATAATCAGCGGCAACTTCATAGTAAACGGTGCCTCACCATGATGTTCATGTTCACCGTGGCTGTGAAAATCCTTCTTCCAGAATATAGAAAAGTATAACCGGAACATATAAAACGCAGTAAGCCCCGCAGTAAACAGCGCAATGCCGTAAACCAGCTTGTTGGAATGAAAAGCAGCCGTCAGAATTTCTTCCTTGCTAAAGAATCCGCTTAGCGGAGGCACACCGGCAATCGCCAGACAAGCAATTAAAAACGTAAGGTGCGTCACCGGCATCTTCTTACGCAGCCCGCCCATATCACCCATCTCATTCGAATGCACATAATGAATAACCGCACCCGCACCGAGGAACAGCAGCGCCTTAAACATGGCGTGCGTAAACAAATGAAACATCGAAGCGGTGAAGCCGAGCCCGTGCTCGCCACCGTAACCGCTCACACCCAGCGCAAACATCATGTAACCAATCTGGCTCATGGTGCTATACGCCAGCCCGCGCTTGATGTCGGTTTGCGTGCAGGCAATCACCGCGGCAAACAGCGCAGAAAGCGCGCCCACATACATCACCACTTCCAGCGCACCGGGGCACGAAAGCGCAAACACCGGGAACAAACGCGCCACGAGATAAACGCCCGCCACCACCATCGTTGCCGCGTGTATCAATGCAGAAACCGGAGTAGGACCTTCCATCGCATCGGGCAGCCAGATGTGCAGCGGGAACATCGCGCTCTTTCCTGCACCTCCCATAAACACAAGCAGCAATCCCCACGTCAAGGCACTAATGCCAAACAATCCACCGGTGATAGCAGAATGAAGTTGAGGCGAAGAAGAATCGGTGAGCCGCTGAATCAGCGTTCCGAAATCCAACGTCTCTGCATGAAAAGAAAGGATGAGAATGCCAATGAGAAAACCTAAATCGGCAAAACGCGTAACGATGAATGCTTTTTTAGAAGCCGCCACCGCGCTCGGTTTGTTGAAGTAATAACCAATGAGCAGGAATGATGAAACGCCCACAAGTTCCCAGAACATGTATATCTGAAAAATGTTGGTGCTGAGCACCAGCCCGAGCATAGAAAAAGTAAACAGCGATAGGAAAGAATAGTAAATGCTGAAGCGTTCTTCGCCTTTCATGTAGTCGAGTGAATAGATGTGCACCATCAGAGAAACGAAAGTGACAACCACCAACATCATCACTGAAATAGGGTCGAGCAGTAAGCCGATATCAATAGAAACACCCGGAGCGAATTCAAGCCATTGAATTTTCAGTGCTTCAATCTTTTGGTAAACGCCATCCACTTTACCGGAAACAAAAAAGTAGTTGTAGGCAGTCAGCAACGACAACAAAGCAGAACCGGCAAGCGAAAGCGTGCCGATAATTCCTCCGCTTTTCGCAAAAGTTTTTTTGCCGAAAATGCCGAGCAACAGAAAGCTCGCCAGCGGCAAAAGAGGAATAAGTGCTATAGTGGTTGCGTTCATCTAAATACAATTTGAAACACGAAGGCGCGAAGACGCAAAGTTGCTTTGCATTTTTTCTTCGTGCCTTTGTGCCTTTGTGTTCATGGATTTAAAATTTCAATGAATCTGCATCTTCCACATCAATGCTCGAATAGTTGCGGTAAATGTTGATGACAATAGCAATAGCCACAGCCGCTTCGGCAGCAGCAATGGCAATAATGAAAATGGTGAAAAATACCCCATCTAATTTTTCGCCCCACAAATATTTGTTGAACGCAATGAAGTTGATGTTCACCGCATTCAGCATCAGTTCCACCGCCATCAGCATCGTAATCATGTTTCTGCGTGTAAGGAAACCATACACACCAATGAAGAAGAGAGCGGTGGAAAGAAAAAGTAATTGCGTTAAACCGATTTGCATTTTCAATTTAAGTTGTAGGCGTATTCAATATCTTGTTGGAGTTTTTCTTTTACTTCTTTTTTTGTTCTTGAAAGGTGTCTTGAAAAAACAGTCTTAGTTCTTCTTAAATTAAGTTGTGTATTGGGAATAAAATCCGATTCAAAACCTGTTATCACTTCTACATTTTCTCTTTCGGTTTTCGCAAAATCAAAACCCATCCAAACATTTTTATTATCCTTTTTGTTTTTACCAAAGAAATCGTGAATGCGTTTATTGCATACCACGATTTCTTTAGGAGAAACATAGTTCATAATTTCAAATGATAATTGTAGTTGCTCGCAGATAAACTTTAAGCCCTCTTCTTCAGCAATCAAATCATTGATTCTATTTTGAACAGTTTCTCTGAAACAAAACAAGTCCAGGTAGGTCCACGTTCTCTCCAGTGAATTAGCCATTGTTTCAAAAATTTTGTAGTGCCGCGGGTACTCATCTACTGCCTGCTTGGATTTATAACTAAAACATTCTGGTTTACTTCCCTTTGGGTAAGACGGGTTTATCCCAACAAACAACACGTCCTTTTGTTTTTCTGCTTCACAAAACGCCCAACCCCTGCTCACTATTTCTTTCAAAATTTTCGAATTTGAATTCTCATACTGCATGAAAATATCTTTCAATCTTTGCTCAATATATTTATTGCAAGAAATAGACCTCATATACTAATTAGATATAGCGAATCAGCGTACCGCTCTCTTTTCTTAATTCGGTTTCCCCCTTTTCCGTTTCAACAACGATATCATCTCCACTAAATCGGGCATTCACGGCATCACCGTTTCCTATATATCGAATTAGGGTTCCAGATTCCTTTCGCAACTCTACCTTACCTTTTTCTGTGGTGATTAAAATCAAAGAGCCATCATTATTGATGTCTGCTGAGACCGTATCGCCATTACCTACGTGACGGATAAGTGTGCCGGAATCTTTTCTTAATTCTACCTTGCCTTTGTTGATTTTTAGAATATTCATGTTTGTGGATTTACCTGTTAACTTTAATACAAAATCCGTCTACATCTGCAATTATCTCTTCACCAGTTTGTTTAACTATTAAAACTCCGCGTTCAGTAAATTTCGCACGTGTGGCGTTACTCGCAAGAGTTCGGATATAGTTGCCATAATCTCCATACAACTCAACATCTCCATTCTTTTTTACAACAACTAAATCAAATCCATTTATCTCTGCCGAAGCTGCATCATTACAAATCCTTCTAAGATAATTTCCTTTGCCATCCGACACTTCAACCATTCCATTTATTACTTCAACTTTTAAATCTTCCGAAACGGGCTTAGGCTCTTCGACTTCCTTTATTTTGTCATGTATCAGGCTTCTCATGTACTCCATTACTTCTTCTTCCGAATTGAATTTGTATGCCTCCTCGGCAATATCCCAATGTTTTACTTGTGAAAGTTGCTGGTAAACGTAGATGTGATTGCTAAATTCCGAATTGAAAATCTCATCTAAGCAATGCTGATAGCTTCTTAAAAACTCTTTCCCCTCCATTTTCTTATACTGTTTTTGTTTTTAGCGCAATCACAATACATCCAATCATAGCCGCAAGCAGAAGAATAGAGATTACTTCAAACGGCAACACAAATCCGCCTTGGTTGTAGTTCAGCATTTCTTCTCCGATTCGTTTTACACTGAGTTCACCGCTCGGTTGCTCTCCAAAAAATTCGTTCCGCTTAATCACACTCCAGAAAAGCAAAAACGCAAATAGCGATGCAAGCCCCGCAAAAAGTGTTCTCTTGTATTCCGGTTCAGGTAAATCGCTGCCAACCCGGTGCGTAAGAAAAATGGAAAAAATGATAAGTACCACAATACCTCCTACATAAACCACAATCTGCACAGCAGCAATGAATTCAAACTGCAACCAAAAATAAAGGCCCGCAATGCCAATCATGCTAAACAACAGATAAATCGCACTGCGGAAAATCTGGCGCGAGGTAACCGCAAGAAGTCCGCTAACTAATATCAGCGTAGCGATTAAATAAAATATGATGTCTTTAACTTCCATTTATCAGTTTCGAGTTTCAGATTTCAACCCCTGCATTTCTTGAGATTTGAAATCTGAAATTTGTTTTCTATTCCACTCCTTCCATTAGTTTACTTCCGGGTGCGTTCAACTTCTTCGTTAACTGACTTCTGTCAAACACACTGTGCTCAAACGTCTGCGCCATTTTAATGGCACCGGTCGGGCATGCTTCAATACATAAATTGCACATGGTGCAAAGCTCCAAGTGATACACAAAATTGTCGAGCGCCTTTTTCTTTTTGCCATCAGGCTGCACTTCCATCTTCGTCACAATCTTAATAGTCGCATTCGGGCAAGCCAACTCGCAAGCCGTGCAACCGGTGCAGCGGTGCTCATTTTTTTCGTCATGAACCATCACCACCTCTCCGCGAAAACGTTCCGCCATAACGGCCTTCACATCCGGATACTGTTCAGTTATTATCTCCTTATGATTAAAGAAATAATAACCGGTCATCCTCATTCCTTTCAGAAGTGATGCGCTGGCGTTGTAAACGGTCTTTATGTAGTCAACTAAAAACATTTCAATTTTTAATCTTAGTGAACTTCGTGTTCTTAGTGGTTAAATAATTTTACCGCTGAGGACATTAAGAACATTAAGCAATGAACAAACTCAAAAATGCCAACCAAAAATTGCAACGACAGTCGTCAATAAAAGATTAAACATTGCAATCGGCAATAAATATTTCCACTCTAAATTCAACAACTGGTCAACACGCAAACGCGGAAACGTCCAACGGAACCACATAATCAAAAATATCAGTGCGAATACTTTTCCAAAGAACCATACAATACCCGGAATAAAATCCATTACATGGTTGAAAGTTTCCCAGCTACCGATGTGAAAAGGCATCCATCCGCCTAAGAACAAAGTAGCACCGATAGCACACACAATAAAGATATTTACATACTCTGCCAAAAAGAACAAGGCGAATCTCATCCCCGAATACTCGGTGTGAAAACCGGCAGTGAGTTCGCTTTCTGCTTCGGCTAAATCAAAAGGAGCGCGGTTGGTTTCGGCAGTTACGGCAATGATGAAAATGACAAACGAAATGAGTGCGGGAATATGCCCTTTGAAAATCCACCAGCCGTTTTGCTGCGAAGCAATGATGTCGTTAATAGAAAGCGAACCGGTAAAGATAACGATGGTTATAAGCGAAAGGCCGGCACTTAATTCGTAGCTTACAATTTGCGCACCGCTACGCATTGCTCCGAGCAAGGAGTATTTGTTATTGCTTGCCCAGCCAGCCATCAAAATTCCGATTACACTTACGCTACTTACAGCGCTTACATACAACACACCAATGTTCACGTCCCATATTTGAAAACCCTTGGTGAAAGCAATGGGCGCCATAATGAGCATGGCAACCACAATCACCAGCAAGGGAGCAAGGTTGAACAAAAACTTATCGGCACCATCTGGTGTCAATCCTTCTTTAATTAAGAGTTTCAAAGTGTCGGCTGCTGTTTGTGCCATACCTTTGTAGCCCACTCTGTTTGGCCCCAAGCGAATTTGCATGTAAGCAGAAACTTTTCGTTCCATAAACACTAACACCAAACCAAGAATTGCGAAGAGGCCAATCACCAATACACCTACAATCGCCATTTCTACCAGCATCGTCAATGTCGGATTCAACGAAGTAGAAAGTGTTTCGTGAAGAGATTGTGATATGTGCTCTATTGAAATCATTTATCTGTCTATATCCGGTATTACCAAATCCAGCGTTCCCATCATCGCTACCAAATCACCAATTTTTTGTCCGCGTGCCATGTGGTCGAGCGCACTCAAGTTGCAAAAGCCCGGGCTGCGGAAATGAATCCGGTAAGGAGTTAATCCGCCTTCGCTTACAATGTAAACTCCGAACTCACCGCGCGCAGTTTCTACGCGGCTGTAAAATTCTCCCTTGGGTGGTTTAAGCACCGCTTTTGTTTTCGCCACAAAATCTCCCTCCGGTATATTATCAATTAACTGCTCAATAATCGAAATGCTCTGGCGTAACTCGCCCATACGTACCAAGTAGCGCGCGTAACTGTCACCGGCAGTTTCCAAAATTTCTTCAAACTGCAAATTCTCATACCCGTCATACGGAGCCAACTTGCGGATATCGCATTTTACGCCACAGGCTCGCAACACCGGCCCGCTGCAACCATATGAAATGGCATCGGCTGCCGAAATCACTCCCACGCCTTTCATGCGTTCCTGAAAAATTACATTGTATGTTACCAGCGTATCGTATTCGTCAATCTTCGTTTTAAAAAACGCTACAAAATCTTTCACGCGCTTCACAAAATTCGGGTGCAAATCAAACATCACACCGCCCGGCACCATGTAGTTCATCGTCAGGCGTGCACCGCAGGTTTCTTCCATGATGTCGTTAATCATTTCGCGCTCGCGGAAGGCATGGAAAAACGGAGTGAGCGCGCCCACATCCATTGCCATGGCGCCCCACCACAAACAATGCGAAGCCACGCGCGTCAGTTCGTCCATCAGCAGGCGAATCACCTTCGCACGCGCAGGAACCTCAATCTGCATAGCCTTCTCTACCGCCAGCGCACAGGCGTGGTTATTGATGTGCGAACTCAGGTAATCCATGCGGCTGGTAGAATAAATAAACTGGCGATACGAAAGCGACTCGCACATTTTTTCGATGCTGCGGTGGATATAACCCAGGTGCGGCTCCACCTTCAAAATGGTTTCACCGTTCAGCGTAATTACCAAATGCAACACCCCGTGCGTGCTCGGATGCTGAGGCCCCACGTTGATGACCAAATTGCCATCAGGAGTTGTTGCTACTTCTTCGTATTGCAAGGGTTCAGTTTACGGTTCATAATGACTTGAAGGGAATAAACATCAATCTTTTATACAGCGAATCGAAACCCCATGATTCTCTTCATCAAAATCTCTATCAATTACTCCATTGCTATAATGCATATACCTATGCCAAGCAAAGCCACTGTCATATTCAGTCGAACTCCACCAAATGCCAAAACCAGTTATATCATGAAACTTAGCATTTTCATCACGATAGCCACCTGGGCGACCAGAGAACCCGCTGATGTTAGTGGCATCTGTATTTGGGTTTTGCCATAAAGCAATTTCTTTCATTTTCCCACCAGCGACCATTTCACCACCTAAATAATCTGTCAACGTTGTCCATTCATCAGTTGTTGGCACATGCCAACCTGTTGGACAAACATTTCGCGAATCCTTTACAGCGTACCAGTTATACAGTTTCCCGTAGTCAGCATTGTAAGAATTATTCTGCCCATAGTAAGACCAACCAGGAGTTTGAGTCCCATTGATATAGTTATTTGCCCAAACTATGCTGTCCTCAATTTCAGGAATTGGTGAACCATTACTATAGCGTGAAGCTTTTAAGTTTTCTTTCATCCAGCACTGAGTTCCAATGGTTACTGTATTGTAAACATTGCCATCAATATCGGTTATCGTAGCAGGACAAGCGCCATTATCATCATCTTCTTTACAAGAACTAATACTTGAAATCCAAAGTATGGAGAGAAAGAAAATTGCAAGAGGGTTTATTTTTTTCATTTTCCTTTTACTAGTCTATAAGTCAAAACAGTTAACTCTCCTATCATGAAGTATTGCCCACACATATGAGGAACCTCCTATTTCCGTACCCCTGTAGGCGCCTGGACCATCACATTTACCCAAATTAAAAGCTCTTCTAAAACTTCCTTTTGACACATGAGTAAGGGCCAGTGTGGTTATTATTATCGTTTGTCCCTCTGGCGGATTAAAATGATATTTAAAAACCTTTCCCCTCTTCGTGCGGAAGTTTTCATTTTGATAGATTTTTATTAGTTCCCACACCTCATCGAAAGTTGACATAGCATTTAGTTGTTTCTTCACAATAAAAAATTCTCAATTACAACTTTTTTTGCCGTTGTTGGTGTTTTAGCATCGGCTTTGCGATGCGTCACCAACAACTAATTTGTTTTTCACTTTTTCTCTCCCAATAATTTCTCTGCCTCCTCAATCAATACCGGCAAACTTTTCTTTATGGTGCTCCAAATATTCACCTGCTCTATTTCATCATAACTATGAGCCAACTTATTTCGCAAGCCAATAATTTTCTCTTTATCGGTTATCGCAATATCGGTTCGCAAGGTCAATAGTTTGCCCATAGCAAAACCAATTACTTCAAAACATCTTTCAACAGCAAGCACCAATTTTCTGTCGCTGGTATATTGCTCATAAGTTATACCCTTGGTCATCGTTTTTATTTCGCGGGCATGTTCCAGTATATCCCAAAGCAGTTTCAGGCTTTCTTTATCCATACACCAACTCTCGTGTTTCGTTCAACTCCTTAATAAAATACGGATTTCGCAATGAGCGTGTAGTCAGCAAGTCAACTTTTCGTCCAAACAGTTTTTCCAGTTCAAATTGCAAATCCCATAAGTGTCCGCCCAACTCTATCGGCTCAATACTTCCATCCACTTCTACCAAAACATCTATATCGCTTTTGTCATTAAAATTTCCTTTCACGCTGCTACCAAACAAATAGCCCTTCACTATGCGGTGCTTTTTCATCAACGCACGCACTTCGTTCAGCTTTTCTTCTATCAGTTTGTTTTTCATTTCTACAACTTTATAATATTCACCTCATCCACATAATCCTTTCTCAAAGGCCATCCTTCCCAGTCTTCCGTTAAAAACAATCTGCGCAAATCGGGGTGGTTCAAAAATTTTATTCCAAGCAGGTCATACACTTCGCGTTCGCACAAATCGGCTGTCTTCCAAATTTTGCAAACGGTTTCAATTTCGGGGTTGGCGCGGTCGCACTTGGCTTTTACTACTATTATATGTCCGTGCTTAATGGAGCGCAGGTGATACACCACCGTAAAATGCGTTTTCCAATCCACACCGGTTATCGAAAACAGAAACTCAAAATCTAATTCAGCATTGGCGCGTAATTGCCATGCCAGCGGCAGCCAATCCTTCGCATCAATCATTACGTTCAGCCACTCGCCCGTTTCATCAAACGTAGTGGTGGGCATTATCTCCGTAATTTTTGCTTTCAGTTCTTCGCTGTTCATCAGGGCTTCTTCAATTCTTCGAGGTAAAGTTTTTCGCGCGGGGCACCACTCTTTATTTTCTCCTGCAAAGTCAGCAGTGCATGTATCAGCGCTTCCGGCCGTGGCGGACAACCCGGAATGTATACATCCACCGGTATAATATGGTCGGCACCTTTCACTACGCTGTATGTATTGTAAAAAAACGGTCCGCCTGAAATTGAACACGCGCCCATGGCCACTACATACTTCGGGTCGGGCATTTGGTCGTAAAGTCTTTTAAGGACAGGCGCCATTTTGTTTACGATGGTTCCGGCAATGATGATTACATCGGCCTGCCGCGGGGTGGCGCGGGCTACTTCAAAACCAAAACGGCTCCAGTCGTACTTTGCCGAAGCGGCACTCATCATTTCTATGGCACAGCAACTGGTTCCGAAAACCAGGGGCCACAAAGAATTAGAACGCGCCCAATTGAGCACATCATCAAACTTCGAAACCAAAATTCCTCCACCGGGCACCTGATGAACCTGCCCCGGAAAAGGAGTTGGTGTATTTGGGTTTTCTACTGCCATTTAAGCGCACCTTTTTTATGAGCGTAAAGAAATCCTAGAAAAAGGATGAACAGGAAAATGACAATCTCTACCAGCGCAATCATTCCTATATCCTTTACCACCACCGCCCACGGATAAAGGAATACCAACTCAACATCAAAAATTAAAAAGATAAGCGCGAACAGATAATAGCCCACGTTGAACCGAATCCAGCTTTGCCCTTTGGTTTCCACCCCGCATTCGTAGGTTTCGCCTTTTTGGGCATTCTTACTACCGGGGGTAATTACCCTGGAAAGAAGCAGTGCGCCCCCCGCAAATGCCAACCCGCATATAATTAGAAGTATGAGTGAAGCAGCTCCCATTTTTTCGGGGTTCAAAATATTACCACGTGTTTTTGACTACGTATGACAATCATCATGTAAAGAAGTGACTTTTACACAATATACTATTGTTTCTAATTCATAAAATTCGCGCCTCAGTTTTGAAACATTAATTGAAAATCTTTTTTTAGAGGACGATAAACTCTTTTTTAACCCTAAAATTTTTACCTTATGGCAATTAAAATTACTGATGCATGTATTAACTGCGGAGCCTGCGAACCCGAATGTCCGAACGGAGCTATTTATGCTAATGGCGATAGTTGGAAAATGTCCGACAAAACAAGCGTTCAAGGCTCGTTTACTCTTATGAACGGAGCAGTAGTAGATGCCGATGCCTCGCAGTCGGCAATTTCAGAGGATGTGTATTACATTGTTTCAGATAAGTGTACTGAGTGTAAAGGTTTTCATGACGAGCCTCAGTGTGCTTCGGTTTGTCCGGTTGACTGCTGCCTAGCCGATGAGTTAGTGGTAGAAACCGAAGAAGCCTTGCTTGAAAAGAAAGCAAAACTCCACCTGTAAAATTTCACAGTATATAAATCCTAAAATGGATACAATAGAAACAAAATCAACCCGCGACACGAAAGTTACAGAAGCCGAGAGTGTGGTGGTTCGCTTTAGTGGCGACTCCGGTGACGGAATGCAGTTAACCGGAATGCAGTTTACCGATACTTCCGCATTACTTGGCAAAGATATTTCTACATTTCCCGAATATCCGGCAGAGATACGTGCCCCGGCCGGAACCGTAGCCGGTGTGTCGGGCTTTCAGGTACATTTTGGCAGCAAGGAAATTTTTACCCCTGGTGATTTTTACGATGTGTTGGTGGCTATGAATTCAGCCGCGCTGAAAACCGATTTGCCGCGCGTTAGAAAAGGTGGAACCGTAATAGTGAACACCGCAGGTTTCGATTCCAAAAACCTGAAGCTGGCTAACTATAAGGAGGACGCCAATCCATTAGAAGACGGAACTTTGGATGGCTACACCGTTTATAAAATAGATGTAACCAAACTAACTAAAGATGCGCTGAAAGATTCCGGTTTGGGAATGAAGGAAATTGAGCGCAGCAAAAACATGTTTGTGTTGGGTATGCTCTTTTGGATGTTCGACAAGAGTATGGAGTTTACCATTAAATCGCTGGAAGAAAAGTTTGCCAAAAAGCCCGATATATTAAATGCTAACATTACAGTTTTGAGAGCCGGTTGGAATTATGGCGATACCACAGAAATTTTTACTACCCGTTTTAAAATCACCAAAGCAAAGTTGCCCAAAGGAACTTATCGTAATGTTTCGGGTAACCAGGCGGTAGCACTCGGCACTGTGGCCGCAGCCGAAAAAGCGGGCTTACAGTTGTTCCTGGGTTCATATCCAATCACTCCGGCTTCCGATATTTTACATGAGTTGTCGAAATTTAAGGCTAATGGAGTAAAAACCTTTCAGGCGGAAGATGAGATTGCCGCAATATGTTCGGCAATTGGTGCCAGCTATACAGGTGCGTTTGGTATAACTACCACATCGGGCCCCGGTATGGCACTGAAAACGGAAGCGATGGGGTTGGCGATGATTTTTGAAATCCCATTGTTGATTGTAGACATACAGCGCGGAGGTCCTTCTACCGGATTGCCTACCAAAACCGAGCAGGCCGATTTGCTGATGGCAATGTTCGGAAGGCATGGCGAAGCACCGCTTCCGATAATTGCCGCCTCAAGCCCTGCCGATTGTTTTGATGCAGTATATGAGGCTGCCAAAATTTCGTTAGAGCACATGGTACCGGTAATTTTCCTGAGCGATGGATACATTGCTAACGGAGCTGAGCCATGGCGTTTCCCTACGGAAGACCAGTTGCCTCCGATTAATGTGAAGTTTACTACGGAGAACAACAACCCCGGTGGAAAGTTCCTTCCATATAAAAGAGATGAGAACGGAGTTCGCCCCTGGGTGGTTCCGGGAACTAAAGGATTAGAGCATCGTATTGGCGGTTTGGAAAAACAAAATGAAACCGGAAACGTTTCGCACGATTCGAAGAACCACGAGTTAATGATAAAACTGCGTGCCGAAAAGGTGGAGAAGATTGCCAACTTTATTCCATTGGCAAAGCCCGATAGCGGAAATGTAAAAGGGAAAATGTGTGTGTTGGGCTGGGGCTCTACTTACGGTGCCATTAAAACCGCACTTATTGAATTACAAGCGGAAGGCAATTACGATGTAGCACATGTGCATTTGCGCCACATGAACCCTTTCCCTAAAAACTTAGGCGAGTTGCTGCACAGTTACGAGCGGATATTGATACCCGAAATGAACTGCGGACAATTGTTGCAGTTAATCCGTGCCAAGTATTTAGTGCCGGCTGTTGGTTACAACAAAGTGCAGGGCTTACCATTCACCACCGAGGAGATTAAGGAAAAAATTAAAGAACTCTACAACGCGTAATCATGGAAACAGAGACCTTAGAAAAAAACGCACCCCTAAAACTTACCGCTAAAGATTTTGCCAGCGACCAGGAAGTTAAGTGGTGCCCCGGTTGTGGAGACTACTCCATACTTAAGCAGGTGCAAACCGTGCTGCCCGATTTTGTAACCGAGAAAGAGAAAGTGGTTTTCGTTTCAGGCATTGGCTGCTCTTCGCGCTTTCCGTATTACATGGACACTTACGGTATGCACAGCATACACGGACGTGCCACCGCTATTGCTACAGGCGTAAAGGTGGCTAACCCCGATTTGAACGTTTGGGTAATTGGGGGCGATGGCGATTTAATGAGTATTGGCGGGAACCACTTTATACACCTGCTGCGCAGAAACCCGAACCTTAAGCTAATAATGTTCAACAACCAGATTTACGGGTTAACCAAAGGGCAGTATTCTCCTACTTCCGAAAAAGGGAAAGTAACAAAGTCGAGCCCGTATGGTTCGGTAGATGAGCCTTTTAACCCTGCCGAGTTAGCTCTGGGTGCCAAGGCTTCTTTCTTTGCCCGCACGCTCGACCGCGACCCTAAACATCAGCAATCTATTTTTAAGCGTGCCAATGAGCACAGCGGAACTGCATTTGTGGAGGTTTACCAAAACTGCCCGGTGTTTAACGATGGAGCGTACTTTATTTTTACAGAAAAAGAATCCAAGAAAGAAGAGTGCTTGTTTTTAGAGCAAGGCAAACCATTAGTATTTGGCCCAACCGATAACAAGGGAATTAAGCTGGATGGTTTTACGCCAACCATTGTGGAGTTAACCGATGAGGTTTCGAAAGGCGACCTGTGGATACACGATGAAAACGATAAGGTAAAGGCCAGCATACTGGCACAGTTTGCCAACTATGGCGCCAACCACCACATGCCTCGCCCGTTTGGTGTTTTCTACAAAGAAAACCGCGCCTGCTTTGATGATGATGTTACTGCACAAATTGATGCGGCACACAGCAAAAAGGGCAAAATACCACTCAACAAAATTTTAAGTGGCGATAAAACCTGGGAGATAGCGTAACCGAAAAACAAAAAGCCCTGTAGTATTCACTACAGGGCTTTTTTGTCTATAGCACCACAATATTTTATTCTTCCACAGGGTTAATTTCTCTATGGCCCTGTCCTGTATTCAATTTAATACATGTTCCTTACCCTTAGCAGCATCCGCTTTGATTTCAATATGGCCGCTGACAGGTATGAAATGAACTGTGATTGATTATAAATACGGGTATTTTATCTGCGAAAGGAACAAACCGGTGGGCGGAGCCAGGTGGTGTATGCGAAAATCCTTTTTTTCCGTTACCACTTCTTTAAATTCTTCTAAACCAATTTTACCCTTGCCCACCATCAGCACCGTGCCTACAATTTTGCGCACCATGCCGCGCAAAAAGCGGTTCGATGTAATAGTAAAGCGAACTACCTCGGCTTGTTGGGCGGGGTTGGTGGCGGCCGCAAAGTTGAAGTTGGGCGAAAGAAGGGTTATCGCCTCCGCTTCATCGTAAGGCTTTAATATTAAATGTTGCGCGGGCAGCACATCCCACTGCGCATTTTTGATGTAACAAATGTTGGTTTTAAAATCTTCGCTGGGCAGGCAAAGCGAAGTAAAGTCCTGCACGGTTTTTAAAAACTCAACTGCTTCAATCACCTTTCCCCAATCTATTTTGTAAAAGCCCTGATAGAAAGAATACTTTTTAACAAAAGGCGATTTGTGGAAGTTGAGGTAATACTCGTAGGTGCGCTCGGTGGCATCAAAGCGGGCGTGCGCCTTATCGGCTACGGGTAAAATGCGGTAAACGGAAATATCATCGGGCAGCACACAGTTTAAGCGAAACAGCAAATCGGGCAGGTTGGCAATTTCATTCTCTGTGTTAAAGTGCATGTAAAAGTCCTTGGCATGCACTCCGGTGTCGGTTCTTCCGCAGCCCATAGAACTTATTTTGTGCCTTAGCAGTTTATGCAGCGCCTCGTTAATGGTTTGCTGCACCGAAGGCGAGTTAGCCTGCACCTGCCAGCCGCAATAGTTGGTGCCATCGTAAGAAAGGTGGAGAAAGTACCGCATTTTTTAATTGGACGAATTGGACAAATGCAATAATGGTTTAATTATCCTGGTTACGTTTAGCGGTGGAAATAATGCTGTTTATGACCTTCTTAATTTCAGTTAGTTTGGCAATAAGGTGTTCGCAATCGGGAAGTTGTTTTGAACTACGACACAACTCTAACCAATACGAAGTTTCGTTCATTTCCTTGGCAGCTAACTTAAACTTATGAATAAAGTCTGCCTTGCTTTCGGCATGTTGTGCTTCGCTTACGTTGGCTCCTATGGATGTTCCTGAGCGAAAAAGTTGGTCAGCCAATGAGAATCTTTTAAGCGATATAAGCTTATCGCAGTATTCCATTATATCTACTGCAAAGTCGAAAGTGAGTTTCAAGATCGGATTGTTCTCTGAAGTGTAGTTCCTCATTGCTCAGTTTTTCTCATTCGTCCAATTCGTTCAATTAAACCACTTGTCCAATTACAGTTTCTCGTATACAACCGCCATTCCCTGCCCTACTCCAATGCACATAGTAGCCAGGCCGTATTTCACATTTCCTCTGCGTTGCATTTCGTGTAAAAGTGTAGCCGTAATACGCGAGCCACTGCAACCCAGCGGATGGCCAATGGCAATAGAGCCTCCGTTTACATTCACTATGTCGGGGTTTAATCCTAAATCTTTAATACAAGCCAACGATTGTGAGGCAAAGGCTTCGTTCAATTCTACCAAATCAATATCCTTTACCTGTAAGCCGGCACGCTTAAGCGCTTTAAGTGTGGCAGGCACGGGGCCAATGCCCATGTAGGCCGGCTCCACACCTGCTGCTGCGGTGGCTACCACACGTGCCAGCGGTTTCAGGTTGTACTTCTTTACTACTTCTTCGCTTACAATTAAGGTAGCAGCTGCCCCATCGTTTATGCCCGATGAATTACCGGCTGTTACTGTTCCGTCTTTTAAAAATGCGGGCTTTAGTTTGCCCAGTTCTTCCACCGAAGTAAGGCGCGGGTGCTCGTCTTTTTCAAAAAAGACCCGCTCGGTTTTTCCTTTGTCAATTTCCACCGGAATCATTTCATCGTTAAACTTTCCGGCATCGTGGGCGGTTTTGTATTTCAGTTGGCTGCTGTGTGCAAAGGCATCCTGCTCTTCGCGGCTAATGTTCCACTTCTTTGCTACATTCTCGGCTGTTTCGCCCATGCTGTAGGTTACTTCTTTGCTGAAAGCCTTATTGGTAAAGCGCCAGCCAATGGAGGTATCGAACATTTGTTGTGCGCGGTCGAATGCGCTGCCGGCTTTTGATAAAACATAAGGCGCGCGGGTCATACTTTCTACACCACCGGCAATGTATATATCTCCATCGCCCAGTTTAACGGCACGCGTGGCATCGGCAATAGCTTGCAAACCCGAAGCGCATAAACGGTTAACCGTTACCCCGGTAACACTTACCGGTAAGCCCGCCAGCAACACCGCCATGCGCGCCACGTTGCGGTTATCTTCACCGCTTTGGTTGGCAGCGCCCAGTATTACTTCTTCAATCAACCCGGGGTTAAGCCAGGCACTGTGGCGCTCCACTAACTTTTTTATGACCAACGCAGCCAAATCATCGGGGCGGATACCGCTGAGTGTTCCGTTAAATTTTCCGATGGGTGTGCGCAAAGCATCTACTACAAAAGCATCCATTTCAATAAATAATTTAGGTTTGCGGGCGCAATTTAAGTATTCAAATTTCATAGCATGATTCAGCGGATTCAAACCGTATTTCTGTTCCTCGCCATCGTTTCGCTGGCTTTGTTTTTATACCAGCCGCTTATACAAATGGAAGGCCCCGGCTTTTTAGACCAAATGCACGGTATGGATGTTACACTGTTAGCGAATGGTTATATCTATTACATCAACCTCATATTTGTTTCTATTGCGGCAGGCATTACCCTCATTAATGTTTTTCTTTTTAAAAAGCGCAACATACAAATGCTGCTTTGCTGGTTTGCCATTGTGTTTATAGGCGCTGCAGTGGCTTTTGTGTACTACCGTTACCAAACCAAAATATTTAATGGCGATGTGGTGTTTACGTACTGGAACCTGCTGGCTTTAGCCGCTGCCCTGTTTGAAGTGCTGGCCTTTGTTTATATAAAGAAGGACGAAGCGCTGGTAAAGAGTTTAGACCGTTTGCGTTAATCGTTTTCTGATTTTATACATACTCCAACAGACGGGGCAGGTTTTATAAAACCTGCCCCGTCTGTTTACATTTACCGCTCGAAAAATGTAGCTATGCAACAACCCACACCCTATACCGGCTTTGTGCAGCAAATGCCCAAACTGAACAACGAGTTTACCGATGATGTGTTTTTGCAGGATTACCTGCGCACCTATTTCCCCGCTGATGCACTAAAGGAAATTACCCCCGACTTAGAACAGTTTGGCAAGCGCACTGCCAGCGAGTTTATAGAATGGGCACGCGATGCGGAAGTGAACAACCCGCAGCTAACGCAATTCAACGCATGGGGGCACCGGGTGGATGAAGTTAAAGTTTCGCAGGGCTGGTTGAATTTAGAAAGAGTAGCTGCCGAAGACGGCCTGGTGGCTATTGGCTACGAGCGGAAGTATGGCGAACATTCGCGTTTGTATCAGTTCGTTAAACTGTATCTGTACACACCTTCCTCGGCTATTTACACCTGCCCGCTGGCTATGACGGACGGTGCCGCCCGCCTGATAGAATTATTCGGAAACGATTTTTTAAAACGGGAAGTGCTGACGGGGCTTACCTCGCGCCATCCTTCTACCTTTAAAACCAGCGGGCAGTGGATGACGGAACGCACCGGGGGCTCGGATATATCGCGCTCCATGACATTTGCAGAACCCGATGGCGAAGACTACCGGCTTTACGGGCACAAGTGGTTTACCTCTGCCATTACTGCTAATGTGGCTTTTACATTGGCCTGTACCGAGCAACCCGAAGCCGGCAAGCGCGCCCCGCTTTCCTTATTCTACTTACCTATACGCCATGCTGATGGGAAGCTGAACGGCATTGAAGTAGAAGCACTGAAAGACAAACTGGGCACCCGCGCCCTGCCTACCGCACAGTTGGCAATTGCCGGTGCTAAGGCAAAATTGGTGGGCGAAAAGGGCAAAGGCGTTCGCACCATTGCCACGCTCTTCAACATTACCCGCATTTATAATACCATCAGTGCCGTGTCGTATATCCGCAGGGCGTATTCCTTAAGTAAAGCATACAGTAGTATCCGCGAAGCCTTCGGGCAAAAGATTGAAAACCATGTGCTGCACCGCAAAACGCTGCGCGAAATGGAAATGGCTTACCAGGGCAATACTATGCTGGCGTTTTTCCTGTCGCGCTTGTTGGGTAAAGAAGAATGTAATACCGCTACCGAAAGCGACAAGGAACTGCTGCGCTTTTTAACTCCCGTGGCTAAACTTTACACCGCCAAGCAATCTATTAAGTATGCATCGGAACATATTGAGGTGTTTGGCGGCCTTGGGTATTTGGAGGACAGCGGCATACCTGCCATGCTGCGCGATGTGCAAACACTAAGTATTTGGGAAGGCACCACCAATGTGCTTTCGCTGGATATGCTGCGCGCTGCCGAAAAAGAAAACGGCCTGCAGGCTTTCCATGCTTTTGCTGCTAAACTGTTGAACACTTGCCAACTTGCTGAAACAGCCGCACAGAAAGAAGCCTTACAGGAAAAAGTTAACGCGCTGTTCGGCTTTATACAGAATTTAAAAACTGCCGAAGAACAGGTGGCTGCTGCCCGCGATGTGGCTTTTTATGTAGCCGGGTTAACCATTGCCTTGCTTTGGTTAGAATTTTTGCAAACCAACTACGGTAAGGCCAACTACGCCAACACACTTTCGTATCTGTTGAAATATACTATGAATGAAAGCAGCCTGCAATCGGCAACTGAGTTGGGGTTGGTATAGGTAGCGGCCTTTCTTTCCGGTAGCGAGAAAAAACTCAGTATCTCAGTTTGCTTTTCAGGATCTTCTACGGTTCCTCTTCTGTTTCTGAACAGGCGCCCGAACAACTTAGTCGGGCAGGGGTGCAGAGGTAACTTTCCCCTACTTCCCCTCCCGCAGCTTTTTAATAAACTCGTCTATCAGGCGCAGTTCG
>CAZLXD010000010.1:11701-33412 GCA_964563185.1 uncultured Chitinophaga sp. | reverse complement strand
TTTCGTTTGAAAAGTCTAATTATAGACTGTCTGAATTTTGGGGATACTTACAATAACTTTTGTTTTTGCGCTAAGATTGATTTTTGTGTTGGGAGAAATATTCCCGTATGTCCAGAGTAAGAAAAAATACACTAATTGGAAGGCCGTTATATCCTATTTCGTATTTTTTATTTTTTACGTATGCCTTTTAATATACGCGCACTTTCAACTGGAGAAGTATAATAGGGTTCGTAAACTGGATTTACAGGTGTTTTACTTAAAGGAGCAAAATGCCCATGACAGTTTGCAATACGTGGTTTCAACGAGTAGAGACAGTATCCTCAATGCCAGAAGATCTCGGTTGATGAGTGATAAATCATCAATTTTAGACTCGATCAAAGTCGAACTTCTGAAGTTAGATGATTAACCCACCCCGTTACTTTAAGCAGTTTTAAACCTTACGGCAACTCTTTCAACCTGGGGCATGGTGGTGTTTCGAATTAGGCATTTCCTTATCATTTCCCATGCACCTCCTGCTTCACATCCGAAATCACTTTACCATCCTGCAAAGTGATAACGCGGTGGGCACGTTCAATTACACGCTGGTCGTGGGTGGAGAAAATAAACGTAACACCTTCTTCGTGGTTGAGGCGCTCCATAATGGCTAAAAGATTGGCGGCAGATTTTCCGTCAAGGTTGGCCGTGGGTTCATCTGCCAAAACAAAATCGGGTTTAGAGGCAAGCGCCCGCGCCACGGCTACACGCTGCTGTTGCCCTCCCGAAAGTTCGGAAGGACGGCTGTTGAGTTTGTCGCTCAGCCCTACCTCGTTCAGCAACGTTTCCACGCGCTGGTCGCGCTCGTGTTTGGGTATGTTCTGCAACAGCATAATAAACTCGGCATTCTCTTTGGCGGTAAGCACCGGAATGAGATTAAAACTCTGAAACACAAAACCAATATGCTTCAAGCGGAAATTAATCAGTTGGTTTTCGCTCAGCGTAGTCAGTTCGTGTCCGTTTACTTTCACACTGCCCGAGGTAGGTCGGTCTAATCCGCCAATAATATTCAGTAATGTGGTTTTGCCCGAGCCGGATGGTCCCACCAGTGCGGTAAACTCATTGTGGCGGATAGTAAGGTTTACATTATCCACCGCGTTTACGGGTGCTACGCCTTCGTAAACTTTGCAGAGGTCTTTGGTTTCAATTACAATGTTGCTCATATTTTTCGGAGTGCTTCAAGCGGGTTTAGCTGTAACGCTTTGCGTGCCGGATACAGTGCGGCAAGCAGCGC
Source organism: uncultured Chitinophaga sp. (assembly GCA_964563185.1). Taxonomy (GTDB): domain Bacteria; phylum Bacteroidota; class Bacteroidia; order Chitinophagales; family LD1; genus Bog-950. The sequence goes on along the minus strand of CAZLXD010000010.1, from coordinate 32,145 downwards.
CATCGCCAAAACCATCGCGGTTACTTTTAAATATTCAATAGAATCGAGAACAGGAAATATAAGATTGGAAAATCCGAGGTCGCCATACGCAGCATCGCCTAAGTTGATGCCCGCCTGCCCGAAGTAAGCAATAGAACCCCATGCCAGCAGCAAGCCCACCGGTCCGCCAATTAGCGAAAGGAAAAGTGTTTCGAGCATTATCATTCCGAAAATTTTCTGACGGCTCATGCCCACTGCCATCAACATTCCCAATTCGCGCACGCGTTCCAGTACCGCCATAAGCATAGTGTTTACAATGCTGAAGAGCAACGCCAGCAACACAATGCCAACAATGATGATGGTGTAAACGCCCATTACATCAATCATATAGCGCATACCGGTAGCCAGGTCCATCCACGAAAGCACTTCGAGCGAAGGATACTTTTGCTGATATTTTTTCGCCATATCATCAGCCGGTTGGTGTTCCTTCAACAGCACCGCCAATTCATGCACGCCATCGCCAATGCCCAGCAGCGGTTGAACATCTTCGCGTTTCACAAATACGTTCATGGCATCATACATTTTGTTGCCGGTTTCGTAAATGCCGCAAACGCGGAATGCCGCACCGGTAATTTCGCCATTGACATCCTGAAATGTAAGCACCACTTTCGATTTCAAACCCACCTTATATTTTTTCGCCACCTCGCGGCTGATAAGAATAGGATTGCGACTTACACCTTCAAAATATTTTCCTTCGGCTACACGCTCGTTCAGCCGTGTAACGGTGGCTTCTTCATTAGGCGAAATGCCGGTTACTTTTATTCCGCCTGTTGTTTTTGCCGAGCCAATCATCATTAAACCCACGGTGCGCGCAGCTACTTCCTTCACCAATGGTTCTTTCAAAACTTCCTCACGAATCGCGTAGCCATCTTCTATAAACTGGTTCGCCAAAAACTCATCTCTGAAGCCTTTTTGATGAAACTGAAAATGCGACATCTCGTATTCAATCACGGTGTCCACTTTCTGTTTCATCATGCCGTTTACAAATGCCGAAACAAAAATGCCCGCCCACAAACCCAGCGCCAAAGCGGTGATAACCACCAGGCTTCGCACTTTGTTTCTCCAAATGTTTCTCCACGCAATTTTGAACAACATCAGCTTCGCAGGGCTTTTATGGCGTTTAACCGCAACAGGTTAAAAAACGGATACAGCGAAATAACGCAGGCAATGAGCAAGATGACCACACCCTGCTGCAAAAAAACATACGGCTCCACCGATGAGCGCAGCACGGCTTCCATGCCGTATTCTTCCGTCATCTTTTTCAAATCCTCGCCCAGCGAAATGGGGCGTACAAAAAAGTAATAACACACCGGAAACGCACCCGCCATACCTAGTATGGCTCCCATAACCGAAATAAAAATTACTTCGAGTTGCACAATGAGCGCTAACCGCCACCGCTTCATGCCCACCGCTACCAACACTCCGAATTCGCGCGTGCGCTCTGCCATCATCATCAGTATGGTTCCAAAAATGCCGAATGAAACCACCATATATAAAATGAACATAAACACGTAGCCCTCTACTCTGTCAGTTTTTATCAGGTTGTCCAGTTCGGGCATAGTTTCCTGCCATTCCATTACTTCGTACTCATCTCCCAGTTTTTGTTTCAGTATTTTTATCACTGCTTCTGAATTGCGCGTGTTCTTAAAATACAGAATCAGGTTATTGATGAGTCCTTCCATGTCATAAAACCACTGGGCCTCTTGAATAGGCAGAAAAACCAACTGCTTACTAAGTTCGGGGGAGCCGAATTTCACAAGCGCCTTCACAGGGTATTTTCCAGCTGCGCTTGCACCCCGGTAACCCTGCCCCAGCAACACAATGGTGTCATTCACCTTCAGTTTTAAATACTCCGCCAGACCTTCGCCCAACATCACTGCCTGTTCACCGGCTTGCAGATACGCCCCACTAACTACGCGTTCATCCAGTTGATTAATCTCTTTTTCTCCTTCGGCATCAATACCCACCACCATTGCCACTTTGGTAATTTCATCCGAAGCTGCCATCGCAACCCCTTCCAGTCGTTGAAGTGTGGCTTTTACACCTGTGGTCGAATTTATTTTCGATGAAAGCGAGTCACTTAACTCAAAGCTGTAATCCAGCGTTCGTTCCTCCCAGTAACCTTTAGCATGTATTTGCCCGAATCCCATGTAAGCACCAATCACCGAGTCAACCATGCCCGAGTAAACGCCTTCCTTAATACTCATCATTAAAGTGGAAAGCACCACGGCAAAGAACACCGAGGCCATTGTTATCAGCGTTCTCCGTTTGTTCCGCCAAATATTTCGCCAGGTGAGTTTGATAATCATTGCATGAATTACCGACAGGTTTTTAAAGCAATCAGGTTTGTGTGCCGCTATGCTATGTTAGCAAACTTATGTCACTTACCGGTATGATTTCTATTTAATATTATTGAACATGCTTTCCATCAACCCTTCCGAAATTCCCATGCCAAAGCTGCACGAATATTTGCTCAGTGCAGTGGCACCACGGCCTATCGCGTTTGTTTCTACCATTAATAAAGAAGGAAACGTAAACCTTTCGCCTTTCTCCTTCTTCAATGTATTTGGCTCTAATCCGCCAACGCTGGTTTTTTCGCCTGCACGCAGCGGTAGAACCGGAGCCACAAAAAACACGCATGACAATATATTGGAAGTGGATGAGTGTGTGGTAAACATTGCGCATTACGACATGCTGTATCAGATGAACTTAGCCGCACACATGTATCCGAAAGGAGTAGATGAATTTGCCAAGAGCGGACTAACTAAAGCAGCAAGTGTTACCGTGAAACCACCGAGAGTAGCCGAGTGTTATGTGCAGATGGAGTGCAAAGTGAAAACCGTTATCGAAACCGGACAAGGCGGTGGAGCGGGCAACTTGGTAGTATGTGAAGTAACCCTGCTGCACATCAATGAAAAAGTTTTGAATGAAGAAGGGAGCATTGACCCGTTCAAGATGAATTACATTGCGCGAATGGGTAAACAGTTTTGGGCACGTATTGCTGCTGAAAACATTATTTCCGTCCCCAGCTTTAAAATGGCAAACGAGTTGGGGGTTGGTTGGGATGCTCTTCCTGAAAGCATTACTCATTCAAAATATCTTTCTGCCAACGATGTCGCTCAGGTAGCATCGCTTCACTCTTTTCCAACCGCTGAAGAATTGGCCGAGTTGCGCAAAGTAGATTTTTTACAGGAAATTCTTGCAGAACATGCAGGCAACCCTGAAGAATTGAGAAAAGCTATTCACCTACGAGCAAAAATTGAAATTGAACGGGGAAGTTTACCGTTGGCTTTTCAATTGTTGATGTTGAATTGAGCACTTAAAAAGAAGTTATGAGCACATTTGGCATTCGCCTGTTTTTTATCAAACGCCTACTTCGCAGCATTAAAAGCAAAGCCAACTACCGCAACATCACAGGTGCGCGTATCGGTTTCGAAAGGGCGGTGAGCAAGTTCAATACTCATTTAAAAGGCTTCGCTTATACTGAAGTGAGTATTGGAGGCATGAAATGTGAATGGGTAGCGCCCAACGGTTGCGATGAAACCAAAGTGTTGCTCTATTTTCACGGAGGTGGCTATGCCACAGGTTCCATTAATACGCACCGCGCCTTGGTTTCAAAAATTGCCGAGTATGCGGGCATTAAAGCACTAATCATTGAATATCGTTTAGCGCCCGAAAACAAATACCCTGCCCCTATCGAAGATGCCGACATTGCTTATCAGTGGCTGCTGCAAAATGGTTACGAAGCAAAGAACATCGCTTTCGGTGGCGATTCGGCAGGTGGTGGCATAACCATTGGCACTTTGTATTACCTGCGCGACAACAGAATTCCTTTGCCTAAGTGTGCCATTGCTTTATCACCTTGGTTAGACCTCACACTTTCAGGCGATTCGTATCATCACAAAAAAGACCACGACCCCATGTTAGTGCACGAAGCATTCCCGCTTTGGGTAGTAAACTATCTTGGCTCTGCCGATCCTCGCTCACCCTATGCCTCCCCGGTGTTTCACGATACCACCGGCCTTCCACCCATTTATATTCAGGTAGGGGCTGAGGAAATGTTGCTGGATGACTCCGTTCGGTTTGCTGCCAACGCCCGTGTAAGCGGTGTAGATATTACCATCGAAATTTACGATAAGAAGTTTCACGTATTCAATGCGTTTTGGCGGATACTGCCAAAGGCCCGGGAAGCAAATAAAAAGTTGGGAGCGTTCCTTAAAACGCAACTCAATGCCTAAGTTTCTCATCTGAATGAAACAAAACCTCATCCCATGAAAAAAGCCATTACAATTTTGTTAGCCGTTGCGCTTCTGTTCTCATCCTGCAAAAAAGAAAGCGATCAGGTTTATAAAATCACCTATAGTATCGGATGTACCGATTGTATGGTAGCCTATACTTCTGACCAACAAGGCAATCAGTTATCGGAATTCCACAAAAGCACCGGTTGGACTTACTCGTTTAATGCGAAGAAGGACCAGGAAGTATTGCTTATGGCTTACAACACTTCATCAGCACCACAAGGGGTAATGGCCACCATAAAACTCAATGATGAGATATTAAAAACCCGCACCACCTATTGTGCCATCAGCGGAGTTTCCTTCTGCGTTGATACTGTCCGTTAATCCAATACCCATCCGCCTCAAGCAAGGGGATTTTTTATTTTCGCTCCCTCTCCGAAAAACATTCGGTAAAAACTTTAAGCAATGAGCGAGCATTTAAGCGAACAGGAAATAGTAAGGCGCGAAAAACTGAAAGAGTTTGAACGCTTGGGAATTAACCCTTACCCGGCCGAACTTTTTGAAGTAGACTGTAACAGCAAGCAAATTCTTATCGAATACAACGATGAACTGAAGAACTTTCAGGAAGTAAGTATTGCCGGAAGGTTAATGGCCATTCGTTTAATGGGCAAAGCTGCATTTGCGGTTATCGAAGACCAGCACGGACGCATTCAAATGTATGTTTCGCGTAATGACTTAACCGTTGGCGAAGATGCTACGCTGTTCGATGAAGTAGTAAAGAAGCTGTTAGATATTGGCGACTTTATTGGCGTAAAGGGTTTTGTATTCAAAACTAAAACAGGCGAAACCACCATCCACGTTAAGGAGTTTAAGTTTTTGGGCAAAGCACTCCGCCCGCTGCCTATTGTAAAAGAAACAAAGGACGAGCAAGGCAACGTTACTATTCACGATGCATTTGTAGACCCTGAGTTGCGTTACCGTCAGCGCTATGTTGACTTGGTGGTAAACTCCGGTGTGCGCGAAACGTTTCTGAAGCGCACTAAAATGATTCAAACCATCCGCGATTTTCTGAACGAACATGGCGGCTTGGAAGTAGATACCCCCGTGTTGCAAAACATTCCCGGAGGAGCTGCTGCTCGGCCATTCATCACCCATCACAATGCGCTCGATGTTCCTTTCTACTTGCGTATTGCCAACGAGCTTTACTTAAAGCGATTGATTGTTGGTGGCTTCGATTTCGTGTACGAGTTCAGCCGCAACTTCCGCAACGAGGGAATGGACCGCACCCACAACCCCGAGTTTACCGTGTTGGAATACTACGTGGCTTACAAGGATTATTTCTGGATGATGGACTTCACGGAGAAGTTGTTTGAGAAACTCGCCATTGTCCTGCACGGAACTACTGATGTAAAAATTACATCTCCGCTAGGTATTGAAACCACACTTAGCTTCAAAGCCCCGTTTAAGCGCATTGGTATTTTAGATGCCATACAGGAAGCCACCGGTGAAGATGTAAGCAACATGAACGAAGAACAACTTCGCGCACTTTGCAAAAAGCACCGTATTGAAGTAGAAACCTCTATGGGCCACGGCAAGCTGATTGACGAACTCTTCAGCGAACTCTGCGAAGGCAAATTTGTGCAGCCCACTTTCATTATGGATTATCCGGTAGAAATGAGCCCGCTCACCAAAAAGCACCGCAGCAAGCCGGGTTTGGTAGAACGCTTTGAGTTAATGATTAACGGAAAAGAAATTGCCAACGCTTACAGCGAGTTGAACGACCCCATTGACCAGCGTGCCCGTTTCGAAGAACAGGTAAAACTAATGGAGCGTGGCGATGACGAAGCCATGTTCATCGACCACGATTTCCTTCGTGCCTTAGAGTACGGTATGCCTCCTGTTTCAGGAATCGGAATCGGAATCGACCGTTTGGCTATGCTCATGACCAATCAGGCAAGTATACAGGAAGTGCTTTTCTTCCCTCAAATGAGGCCTGAAAAATCTGAATAGATTTTTCAGGACAAATTCATGAGCTCCTTTGAAATCAATCAGAGCGGTGAATAAATGAGGCAGGAAAAAGCTGAGTAACCCTTCAACAACATTTCAGGAAAAAATCCATCTACCCCTCTGCGCCTCCGTGCGATTTTCTTTATTTATGTTTACCAATAAAACTACTTCCATCACTCTATGAAATCCATTCTCGCTTCCCTCCTCTTATCCATTTCGCTCATAGGTTTCGCCCAAACCCAATCCGACAAAACTTTCACTCAGCAGGACTGGGATAAACTTCCCCAATCAGCTAAGGACTCCCTCAATAAACTTTACACCGAAGAGTTCGAAGAAGCGAAAAAAGCAGCCGCTGACATTGACGAAGAAAAAGCCAACCAAACCATTGATGAAGCACTCAAAAACATTTCCGGCACCACCACCCTTACCTTCAAATCATTTCCTAAAGCACAGTTCCGTGCGGAGATAACCCAATTCAAAAACCTCGAAGAGTTTAACTGCATCAAGTGTCGCGATTTAGACCTTGCCGACCTCTTCATCAAACTCGCACAACTTCCTAAACTTAAAAAAGTAAGCCTCGAAGGCGGCAACCACAAATCCATCACCAACAACATCCGCAAACTAACTGCACTTCAGGAGTTAAACCTCAAAGACAACAACATCAGCGCCCTGCCCGATTCCTTCAACCTCCTCAAAAACCTCCGCGTCCTTAACCTCGAACACAACGCTTACTTATATGACGATGACGTTTTCGAAAAACTCAAAGGCATTGCCATTACCGAGCTCAACTTTTCCAACAGTGGCTTCTTCGAAATAAACAACAAAATAGGCGCCCTCACCACCCTTAAAAAATTCAACTTCTCAGGTAACGACATCAAAACCCTCCCCGCCTCCTTCAACCAACTCACCAACCTTACCGAACTCAACCTCAACCGCAACCTAAATCTCGATTTAAATGCCCTTATAGCACCACTGCTGCAACTCCACCTCACATCACTCAACCTCAGCGAGTGCAACATCACCGCCCTCCCGCTCGAGTTCGGCCAACTTACCACCCTCACCACCCTCCACCTCAACGGCAACCGCCTCACTGCCCTGCCATTAACCTTCGGCAACCTTGCTAACCTCCAATATCTCAATCTCGGCTACTTCGAAATAGGCGCCCGCATGAACAAAATCACCGACCTAGGCCCCAACTTCGGCAACCTCAAAAAGCTCACCTACCTCAACCTCGCAGGCAACCAACTCATCGCACTGCCCACCGGTTTCGAAAGCCTCACCAATCTCCAATACCTCAACCTCAACCTCAACAAACTGCCCGGCTTCCCCGTGCAGCTAACCAAACTTACCAACCTTCAAACACTCGACCTCGGCCTTAACGAAGCATCCTCCCTTCCCATCGAAATAGGTAACCTCACCAATCTTGAAACACTCATTCTTGATGGCAACTTCTTTAACCGCCCCGATAAAAAAATAAAAAATCTCCCCGAATCACTTTGCCGTTTAACCAAACTACAAAAACTCTCCCTCAAGGATAACGTTATTGAACAACTGCCTGAGTGCATCAATCAACTCACCGACATTCGCCACCTCAACCTGCGCGATAATCTCCTCACTTCCCTCCCCGCATCATTCATACAGCTGAAAAAAATTGAATGGCTCGATTTAAAAGCTAACGACCTGCAAAGCCTCCCTGCTAACTTCCACACCCTCGCCTCCCTTCGCGAGTGCACCCTTAGCATGAACCTCAAACTCAACTTCGAGGCAGAAAAACAACAACTGCAACAAATGCATCAGTTAACTTTTCTTGACCTCTCTTACAACAGCATCACCAAAACCCAAATTGAAACGTTACGTAGTGCACTACCCAACTGCACGGTGGTTAACTGGGATTACAAAAGATAACTGACGCTACATTAAAATCTCTTTTATGGAATTTGGGGTGGTTGTTCAAGATTTAGGTGAGGTGCAAAAAAAATCTTTTCTCAAACTGCTTTCCTACTTACATAACAGTTGTCTAAGAGCAAATGACTCACTGTAGCGTAGCTTATAACAACAACCGCTATACTAAAACAGCAACTTATATACATACCCAAATAAACTTCAACTGGCTAACCCCAGCATTCCTAATCCATTTAAGTTTCCGCATCTGTGGAAAGCTAATACTCAGCCAGTTTAGTTTAACGTATTTCCAACATTAAGCACATAAAAAACGGTCGTTGTTATTAATTTTGATTACTCAATAATAAGCCGTTGTGTGTTGCGTAGCTGACCGTTTTTTATCTGCACCATATACACACCTTTATCCAAGTGGTTCACGTTCAAATGGGTCGAGCTGCTTCCTACCTGCTCCCGCATGAGCGCTTCGCCTAGCAGGTTATAAACCGTTATAGTAGAACCTGGGATAAGATTATTCAACCATACATTATTAACTGCGGGGTTCGGATACATGGTGATAGCTTTGTCCCCTGGGGTATTGCCAATGCCAGTAGTGCTGCCAAAACTGATATCATCTATCCACAACGATGAATTGCCATTGGGCGGATCGTTAGGGCCATTGGTTCTGAATGCAAAAACCACAATGGTCGCGCTATCGGCATTCGTGTATGGCTCCAAGTTATAAGAAAACTGAGTCCAGTTAGCAATACCAGGCAATTCAATGCTGGACTGTGCTACTACTGCTCCCTGATAAAAAAGCATGGTCATTACCAAGCCTGAATCACCCCCCAATGCATTAAACTTATACCATCCACCTAGTGATGTGGGGTGCCCCGACACCGGAAATGCCGGCTTAAACGGGAACTCAAAACCTCCGGTAGCCACTATACCCCACCCGCCCTGCATTTGACCCAAGGCTGTATTGTTGGTTACTTTCAATGAGTAACTGCCACTGTGGTTGTCGGTGGATTTTTCGCAACTGGTATGCCCGTTGGGTACCGATATAAAATTCATAGTAGCCCAGCCATCAGGGTCTTCATAGCTGCCAACCGAAGTCCAGTTTTCAAATCCGGCATTAGGAATTTGTGTAAAGGCCACAGCATAAACTGCCACTGCTAAAACAAGGGAGTAAATTTTTTTCATTGCATAATGTTTTGTAGCACGAAAAACAGTGAAGTAAGCCACCTGTATTCTGAGTTCTGTTAGTGTCAGATGTGATTATTGTCAGTTGTTTAAAGCAAAAGTCTGCAAACTATCATGTTCCAATTTGCACTCGCTTCCACACTGCCCTAGAGTGCCTCATTTCTCAGCCCTTCTTTTCCTTCCGGGTTAGTTCTTATTAAACCGACCATAAAAGTAGGTGGCTTTTATGCCAACTGAGCAATACAAACACTATACTTGACATTATAAAAGAAACCCGGGTATGTGTATTAAAATTAAGCTTATTACCATAGCTATGCTAATAGCCGCTACCGTTACGGCACAAAACACAACCATCCGCGATTTTCTTCAAAAACTACCGCTGCGCTCATATACCTTGGGCAATGCTACCATTACCTATTTTGCCGATGCAACACCTGTAGACAGTGCCGCATTTACTGATTTATACCTAAACAAAATTATGCCCTCCGCCAAAGGCACAGTGCTAGAAAGCCACATTCGGGTGTTTAAATCAGCCGGCTGCGCAACCCAACAACAGATGCGGGAGATGCTGCTGAAAGAATGTAAACAATACATGAACTATACAATAACAAACGTGCGAGTAATTAAGGATCAGCAAACTGTATGGGGCGAAGCACCAATAGTAATACAGGGCGAATTGATTACGGAGAGCTATAAGTTTTACAGAACCTGTGTGGCCTATGCCGACCGTGAACAGTTCGTCTTTTTGAGCCTTGTATACGCAAATGATGCCGGAGCGGATTACCACAATCGCTTTACCGTAAGTTGGGCTGATAATGAGGATAAAATCGGTTTTCTAAAAGCCACCCTTCAACTACCCTCGCGCTTTGTGGCAGAGCCCGATAAAGAGGGCAATGAACTCTTTATCATGCGCTGCGACCAGATTGGACAAAACGCGCCTCATGTAAGGGCACAAAACTTTACCGACAATTACGACCCGGACCTTGACATGTATTACTTAATGATTGGGGAAGAAGACCCGGAGAAAAAAATTACTTACACCTCAGCCAAAAATCTATATGAGGATCTACTAAAGGAATTAGAACAAGAGGCTTCGCTCCCCCAAGGAGCTACCATATATCAATTGCAAAAGCCGGGGCAGCAGAGCGTTAGCGGCCCTACCGAAGCCTATCGAGTTACCTATATGGCTAAATCAGAAACAGACGGTACACAGCAAAGTGTTGAAGAAGTATTGGTAGGCTTTAATAAGAACATTTACCGTTTCAGGCTGGTTTATCCGCGCACTGGCGCTGTAGCCGATAGTCAGGAATCTGCTTTCTTTAATAAAATGCGCAGTATTATTTATGCGCTTAAACCAGACAAGTAGAAACTGATTACTCTGCGCATATACTATTGTACGCAAACCTAACTGGCTTTAGAAAAAGCCGGTTGGCGTATAATGCAGCCAAGCCACGTTTTTGCACCTACGCTGCCGCTTAACATACTCCCGTCATTTGAATGCCGTCTCCCAAAGCAGTGCCGCAAAGGATTTGTTGTTATGAATGAAGCGTTGAAGAAATGAGCAGAACAATAAATAAAAAGCCCCGAAGAAATCTTCGGGGCTTTTGTTAGGCGCAGGAAGCAAACCCTCATGCCACTCCTGCTATTTTTTACGGGACTAGCTGCATCCCATGCTGTTGCCGCAATTCAAACACTTGTAGCAGGTTCCACTGCGGAGGGTAATGTTACCACACACATTACATGGTGGCGCATCGCCCTGCATATCGGCCGCTGCTTTGTTGAAAGCGCTCAACGATGAGGTAGCTAAAGTGATTTTCTTCTCTACCTTAATTTCGGTTACTTCCTTTTTTACAATTGGCCTAGGAGTCTCCTTCATTTCCGGATGAACATTGGCCGCCTTGGTGCGTGGCTCGTCTTCCACCGCATCATCGGCAATATCCGTAGTTAAATCGTGCGTGGATACTTCGCGCATAGAAAGCTCGGAAGGAGTTACATGCACTAAGTCTGTTCTTCCCAAATATTCGAATGCCAACAAGCGGAAGATGTAATCTACTACTGAAGAAGCATTCTTGATGTTCGGGTGGTTTACCATACCGCTTGGTTCAAAACGGGTAAAGGTGAATTTGTTCACGAACTCTTCTAAAGGCACACCATACTGCAAGCCAATGGAAACAGAAATAGCAAAGCAGTTCATCAGTGAGCGGAAAGAAGCTCCTTCCTTGTGCATATCCACAAATATTTCTCCCAGTGTTGTATCATCGTATTCACCGGTGCGAACGAATACCGTTTGTCCGCCAATTTTTGCTTTCTGTGTAAAGCCTCTGCGCTTGTGTGGCAATTTCTTGCGCTCCACAATACGCGAAAGTTCACGCATAAAATTCGTATCGGTAGATTCCTGCATCAACACGCGGGCAGCTTCCAATACCTGCTCAGGCGTTAACTTGCTGAATACATCAGCCGATTTCTCCTGTACAACAGGAGCAGCTTCTGCCTTTGTGGTTGCTTTAGTTTCCTCTTTCTCTTCATCTTTCTTGTTCGAAAGCGGCTGAGAAAGTTTACATCCGTCACGGTATAAAGCATTAGCTTTTAAGCCAAGGCTCCACGAAAGTTCGTAGCAGCTCTTAATATCATGCACCGTTGCCTCATTTGGAAGGTTGATTGTTTTTGAAATAGCACCACTGATAAACGGTTGAACAGAAGCCATCATACGAATGTGGCCATGAGGATGGATAAAGCGAACGCCTTTGGTTCCGCACTTGTTAGCACAATCGAATACCTGTAAGTGCTCGTCCTTTAAGAATGGAGCGCCCTCTACGGTCATTGTTCCGCATACGTATTCGTTAGCAGCTTCAATTTCTTCTTTGCTAAAGCCAAGTTCGCGCAGTAAGTTGAACTTAGGATTGTTGTATTGTTCCGGTTTAAAACCAAGGCGCTGTAAGCAATCTTCACCCAAAGTCCATACGTTGAAAGCAAATGTAATGTCGAATGCAGCCGGTAACTGAGATTCTACCTTTGCTACATCCGCATCGGTAAATCCTTTAACTCCTAACGAAGCAGGGTTAATGTTCGGACAACCGTTCAATGAGCCATGACCTTTAGCATACTTCACAATAGCATCAATAGCGCTTTTGCTGTAGCCCAGATTCTCCAGCGCCATCGGCACCGATTCGTTTACAATTTTGAAGTAACCACCACCGGAAAGTTTCTTGAATTTCACCAAAGCAAAGTCAGGCTCTACACCGGTAGTATCGCAATCCATCAACAAACCGATAGTTCCGGTTGGAGCAATTACGGTTGTTTGCGCGTTGCGGTAACCGAATTTCTCGCCCAGTTGCAAAGCCTCATCCCACGCTGTGGTGGCGGCTTCCAATAAATAGCTTGGGCAGAATTTAGGATCAATACCCACCGGCTTCACTTCTAATCCTTCGTATGAATTTTTATCGGCATTGTAAGCCGCCAGGCGGTGGTTGCGCATTACACGCAGCATGTGCGTTTTATTTCTTTCATAACCGGGGAATGGCCCCAAAATAGAAGCCATTTCAGCCGAAGTTTTGTAAGCCACACCGGTCATAATAGCGGTGATAGCACCACCAATAGCACGTGCCTTATCGCTATCGTAAGGAATACCGCTTACCATCAATACTGAACCGAGGTTAGCATATCCTAAACCAAGTGTTCTGAATTCGTATGAAAGGCGGGCAACATCCTCCGAAGGGAACTGCGCCATCAATACAGAAACTTCCAATACCACCGTCCAAATGCGGCTCATGTGTTCAAAGCCTTCTACATTAAACTCCAGCGTTTTTTCGTTGAAGAATTTGCGCAGGTTGAATGAAGCCAGGTTACAGGCGGTGTTATCCAAAAACATGTATTCGCTGCAAGGGTTTGAAGCGCGGATGGCTCCATCCTCAGGGCAGGTATGCCACTCGTTGATAGTTGTATCAAACTGTATTCCGGGGTCGGCACAGCGCCATGCGGCCGTAGCAATTTTATCCCACAGTTCGAACGATGGAATGCTCTTCATCGGCTTGCGGTGTGTTCTTGAAAGCAGATTCCAGTTTTCTCCTTTTTCCAAAGTGTGGAAGAATGAGTTAGGAACACGAACAGAGTTGTTAGAGTTTTGTCCGCTTACCGTGCGGTAAGCTTCGCCTTCGTAGTGCGAATCATAACCGGCAGCAATCAATGCAGCCACCTTGTCTTCCTCCTTCATTTTCCATTCAATGAAGTCCACTATCTCCGGGTGGTCTAAGTCTAAACAAACCATTTTGGCGGCACGTCTGGTAGTTCCACCGCTCTTAATAGCTCCGGCTGCTGCGTCACCAATTTTCAGGAAACTCATTAAACCTGATGAAGTTCCTCCTCCCGAAAGTTTTTCGCCTTCGCCACGGATATTGCTGAAGTTGGTTCCTACGCCCGAGCCGTATTTGAAAATACGGGCTTCGCGGGTCCATAAATCCATAATACCACCACCGTTCACTAAATCATCATCTACCGAAAGGATAAAGCAAGCGTGTGGTTGTGGCCTTTCGTAAGCCGAAGTAGATTTTTCTAATTCACCTGTATCGGGGTTAACAAAATAGTGCCCCTGAGGTTTTCCGCTGATACCGTAAGCTGTATACAAGCCGGTGTTGAACCACTGTGGCGAGTTAGGTGCCGACATTTGGTCTAACAAGGAATACACTAATTCATCATAGAAAACCTGTGCATCCTGTTTGCTTCCGAAGTAGCCATAGCGCTCACCCCAGCTTTTCCAGCAATCGGCCAAGCGGTGGGTTACCTGCTTAATAGAACGCTCGCCACCCAATGAGCCATCGGGCTGAGGAACGCCTGCTTTACGGAAATACTTTTGGGCAAGGATATCGGTAGCCACCTGGCTCCAACCTTTCGGCACTTCTACGTTGTGCATTTCAAACACAGCATCACCTGCCGGGTTACGAATTACACTGGAACGCAGTTCGTATTCGAACAGGTCAAATGGTGATACACCATCCTTGGTGTAGAGCCGAGTCACCTTTAGTCCTTTCTTCTCGTTCTTTCTTGCCATAATTTTATGTTTGTAGAGTTTTAAATAATGTGAGTCAGGTTTTTCTGAAAACGTGAACGAATTTATTTTTCGGGGAAGGATTTTTGAGGCACACTTATTAACACAAAATGTGCAAACGGATTTGGAACTTTTTCAAACGCTGAATAGGCGCGAGTCTCTCTTGTGGAAAAACATTTTCAGGAATTTTTTCGGTCAAAAATTTGGTTTTTTCATGTCCGCTTTTTTAGTCGTGCGGTATTGTTCATGAAGTTACCGTTATTTTTCAATTAAGAAATTCGCCATCAATGGTTTATGAAAAAATAGCAGAAAAATCGCCCCCGAAACTGGCCGTTTTGGTGGATCCCGACAAACAATCGGTGGATAGCCTGTTAGCTTTAATTGAGTTGGCAGTGAACGCCAAAACCGATTTCTTTTTTGTAGGGGGAAGCCTGCTTTTGGAAAACCGCTTTGAAGAAACCATTACCACTATCAAAGAGCATTGTAGCATTCCTGTCGTAATCTTCCCCGGCAACAGTTACCAGGTGAGTAAAAATGCCGAGGCTATTCTCTTTCTAAGTTTAATAAGCGGGCGCAATGCCGAATACCTTATAGGGCAACAGGTGGTAGCTGCCCCGCTGGTAAAAGAAGCCGGCCTGGAGGTAATTCCCACGGGCTATATATTAATTGACGGAGGAAGGATTTCCGCTACCTCTTATATGACACAAACCGTTCCGCTGCCGAACGATAAGCCCGACATTGCCATAGCCACTGCACTGGCAGGCGAAATGCTGGGCATGAAGGCTATTTACCTGGAAGCCGGAAGCGGAGCAAAGCAGTGTGTAAGTTCATCTGTTATTAAAGCAGTAAAACAGAATGTTCATTTGCCGCTGATTGTAGGCGGAGGCATAAGAACAGGAGAACAGGCGGAGGAAATTGCCAAAGCCGGTGCTGATGTAATAGTAGTAGGCAATGTGCTGGAAAAAGAGCCTGAGTTGTTAATGGAAATTTCATTGGCTGTACACAGCTGCAATAAAGTAAAGGAATGAAGGGAGTTGTTGTAAAATCAACGGGGAGTTGGTACGATGTACGGAACGAAGCAGGTGAGATTATTAAAAGCCGCCTGAAAGGAATTTTCCGGTTAGATGAAAGCAAAGAGAAAGACAGCAATCCGGTTGCTGTAGGCGATAAAGTGGTGCTGGAAAAAGGCGATGCCGATGATGCCTGGACGATTGCCGAAATAGAAGAGCGCGAAAACTACATTGTCCGCTCTTCGCCCAAGCACAAAGGAGCCCGGCAAATAATTGCCGCCAACTTAGACCAAGTGTTGCTGATAGCCACCATGGCCAACCCACGCACTTCTACCGGTTTTATTGACCGCTTTTTACTGACTGCGGAGGCCTACCATATTCCCGTAGTCATTATATTCAATAAGCAGGATTTGCTGGATGCCAAAACGCAGAAGAAACAAGATTACGTGGCGGGTATTTATCGCAACATTGGTTACCAAACCGTTTTTGTTTCGGCACTGCAACAGGAACATATTGATGAAGTGCGCGAAATTATGAAAGATAAGACGTCCCTCATTTCGGGTCACTCAGGAGTTGGCAAATCCACTTTAATGAATGCGGTGCAGCCGGGGCTAAACCTGCGCACCGAAGCTATTTCGCGCATTACCGGCAAGGGTATGCACACCACCACGTTTGCCGAAATGCACCCGCTGCACTTTGGGGGCAATGTGATTGATACACCGGGCATACGCGAGTTTGGCATTATGGATTTTAAGCCCGAGGAGATTTCGCACTACTTTGTGGAGTTCCGCGATTTGATTCCGCAATGTAAGTTCAATAACTGCCTACACGAAAACGAGCCGGGCTGTGCGGTAAAGCAGGCTTATTTGGAAGAAAAAATTTCGGAGGAACGCTTTACCAACTACTTAAACATTATGCTGGATTACAAAGCGAATTACAAGCACTGGGAATAACCTATTAGCACACAGATGACACAGATTAAACCGATAATCACAGTTTTTAATCAGATAAGGTTGCACGTTCAGCGTGCGGGGGTATGAGAACAACTATCCAACGCGTTTCTTCTGCCTCGGTGACTATTTCCGGCAAGGTTAAATCTTCAATCGGTTTAGGCTTGCTGGTACTGGCCAGTTTTGAGGAAACCGATACTACAGAAGACCTAGAATGGACAGCCGCGAAGCTGGTGAACCTGCGGATGTTTACGGATGAGAATGGCCTGATGAACTTGTCGATTAAGGATGTTGGTGGAGATATCATTGTCGTTTCACAGTTTACGCTACATGCCATGACCAAGAAAGGAAACCGCCCTTCGTTTATCCGCGCGGCTAAGCCCGATGTGGCCATTCCGCTTTACGAACAGTTTGTAAAACTGATAGAACGCGAACTGGGCAAAGCCGTAGGCACCGGTGAGTTTGGTGCCGATATGAAGGTGGCGCTGGTGAACGATGGCCCCGTTACTATTAATGTAGATTCTAAAAACAAGGAATAGCTGATGTATATCCCCAAGCATTTTAAGCAGGAAGATAAAGAAGCCATTGCACAGTTAGTGTGCGAATTTGGTTTTGCCACTTTAATTTCAGCCGGCACCAATATTCCGTTTGCCACACATATACCGCTTGAGTTGGAAATAAACGGAGAAGAATGGACGCTGCACGGGCACATGGCACGCGCCAATCCGCAATGGAAAAACTATGAAACCAACCCCGAAGTGCTGGCCGTTTTTATGGGGCCGCATACGTATGTTTCCCCATCGTGGTACAACCACCGCAATGTGCCTACCTGGAATTATTTGGCCGCCCACTTAATCGGCAAAGTAAAATTGGTAGAAGGCGAAACGCTGGAGCAAAAACTGCGGCAGTTAATGTCCCGCTACGAAAACGCCCATGCCGAAAAGCCGCAGGGTTACCATGAAATTCCCGCCAAAATTTTAGAGATTGATTTGCGCGGTGTGGTAGGCTTTGAAATTAAGGTAGAGAAGATTGAAGCCGCTTACAAGCTATCGCAAAACCGCGATACCGAAAGTTATGCGAGCATAATAGCGCATTTGAAAAAGCTGAAGGCTTACAATGCCGAAAGAATTGCAGAGGAGATGGAGCGAAGAAGTAAACAGTAGGCAGCGAATACAAAAAAGCCAAACAATTAAAACATCAAACATTTAAACATGACCCTTGAGCAGGCACAACAAACCGTAGATAACTGGATTAAAACCACAGGCGTGCGTTACTTTAACGAGCTCACTAATATGGCTATGCTTACCGAAGAAGTAGGTGAAGTAGCCCGCATTATTGCCCGCCAGTACGGAGAGCAGAGTTTTAAGGAAAGCGATAAAAACAAAGAGTTGGGCGATGAACTGGCAGATGTGTTGTTTGTGCTTATTTGCTTAGCCAACCAAACCGGGGTTGACCTTACTGCTGCCATGCAAAAAAACTTAGATAAGAAAAACCAGCGCGACATCAATCGGCACGCAAATAATGAAAAGTTGAAGTAATAAAGCACCCCCTACGGGGGAACTGTGCCGCCCCAACGAGCGGGTGTCCGCTCGTGCTGCACTTAATCGTTAGGCCGGTTCTTGTGCCTTGTAAATCCCTGCTCAATCGTATTCCAAAAACCGGAACCCAGTTCCACAACTCGGAATATCTACATAAGACCTAAAATCTCAATCACCCTTCCTCAACCTGCAACTTTTTCCTTGAACCCTGTAAACTGCACTGTTATTTAAATAAACAACTTTGCACTGTCTATAAAACAACAGACAATGGAAACTATACGAAAGTCATTTCCGGTTTTGCAAATGACCTGCGCTTCGTGCGCGGTAAGCGTGGAAAGTATGTTAAAGGCACAACCCGGAGTAATTAGTGCTGCGGTTAACTATGCTAATGCCACGGCCATAGTTGAATACCGGCATGAATCCACCACCAAAGCACAATTACAAAAAGCGGTTCGGTCTATTGGCTACGATTTACTGATTGATGAAACGGCACAGTTGGTAGAAAATATAGATGCGCTGCAGCACGAAAAATATACCGGACTAAAAAAACGCACCATCGGGGCTATAGTGCTTGCTGCCCCCATAGCCATTATTGGTATGTTTTTCATGAACATGCCTTACGCCAACTACATTATGTGGGCCTTATGCACCCCGGTAGTGGTTTGGTTTGGTAAAGACTTTTTCATTACTGCGTGGAAACAGGCACGGCACGGCTCCTCCAATATGGACACTCTGGTTGCGCTGAGCACAGGGGTGGCCTATCTGTTCAGTGTATTCAATACGCTGTATGCCGAATACTGGCATAAAAAAGGCCTGCATGCACATGTGTACTTCGAAGCTTCGGCAGTGGTAATAGCGTTTATCCTTTTGGGTAAACTGCTGGAAGAAAAAGCCAAAGGCAATACCTCGTCCGCTATTAAAAAACTAATGGGACTGCAGCCCAAAACCGTAACCGTTATTCATACAAATGGCCATGCAATGGAAATGCCCATTGAAAAAGTAATGGCAGGTGACATTGTTCAGGTAAAGCCCGGTGAAAAAGTGGCAGTAGATGGTATGATTACCGAAGGCGAGTCGTATGTTGATGAAAGCATGCTTAGTGGCGAACCTATTCCCGTTTTAAAAAGGAAAGAAGAAAAAGTGTTTGCCGGCACCATTAACCAGAAAGGGAGTTTTCGGTTTAAAGCAGTAAAAGTGGGCAGCGAAACCATGCTGGCACATATTATTAAAACCGTACGCGATGCACAGGGCAGCAAAGCTCCGGTTCAGCAATTAGTAGATAAGATAGCCGCTGTTTTTGTTCCTGTAGTAATAGTAATTGCACTACTGTCATTTACAGCCTGGTGGGCATTAGGTGGCGAAAATGGCTTTACCCAAGGGCTTATGGCTATGGTAACCGTGCTGGTAATTGCCTGCCCTTGTGCCTTGGGTTTAGCAACCCCCACGGCTATTATGGTAGGCATTGGCAAAGGTGCCGAAATGGGGATACTGATAAAGGATGCGGAAAGTTTGGAACAGGCAAAAAAGGTAAACGCCATGGTGCTTGATAAAACCGGAACAATTACCGAAGGCAAACCCACCGTTACTGAAGCATTCTGGCTTAAGGAAGAAGACTATTTAAAACAAGTGCTGGTTACCATTGAAAGCAAATCGGAGCATCCGCTGGCAGAGGCAGTGGTAGCTTACTGTAAAGGGGTTACGCCCGTCCTTGTTTCAAAGTTTGTAAGCCTTACCGGCAAAGGAGTACGTGCCGAAATAATTGGCGAAAGCTATTACGTAGGAACTATAAAGCTGCTGCGTGAGAATGGGATTCATATTAACAATGAACTTACCGCCAAAGCAAATGAATGGAGCAAGGAGGCAAAAACAGTTATCTGGTTTGCTGACAGTAAAAATGCACTAGGCATATTGGCTATTAGCGACCGGGTAAAAGCTACCTCCGGGCAAGCCATCGAACAACTGCAAAACATGGGCATAGAAGTTTACATGCTTACAGGCGATAATGAAGCAACTGCCAAAGCCATTTCAGCACAAACAGGAATTGCCCGTTACAAAGCAGAGTTGCTGCCACAACAAAAAGCCGATTTCATTAAAGAATTACAGGCTACAGGAAAAGTAGTAGCCATGGTGGGAGATGGCATTAACGATAGCACTGCCCTTGCTCAGGCCGATGTGAGTATTGCCATGGGGAAAGGAAGTGACATTGCTATGGACGTTGCTAAAATGACCATCATCTCCTCCGACCTCACAAAAATTGCGCAAGCCATTCATCTGTCTAAGCAAACAGTTAATACCGTTCGGCAAAATCTGTTTTGGGCATTTCTATACAATATCATCGGCATTCCTATAGCGGCAGGCATTTTGTATCCTTTTACAGGGTTTCTTCTTAACCCGATGGTAGCAGGTGCTGCCATGGCCTTAAGTAGTGTGAGTGTAGTAAGTAACAGTTTGCGGTTAAAGTGGAAACACATTTAGCATCATTTCTATGAACATCAACACCAACCTTTGGAACAGGATTCGCTACACTGCCATGTCGCCTT
>CAZLXD010000010.1:0-11691 GCA_964563185.1 uncultured Chitinophaga sp. | reverse complement strand
AAAAATCTATTGAACAACTACAGATTGCTCCGAGTGAAAAGGTATTACTTATTGGCGCAGGAACCGGGCTTGATTTAGAATTCATCCCCCGAAATGCATCAGTAACGGCCACAGATATTACTCCCGCCATGATTGCCCGCGTAACAAAAAGGAACGAGTTACTTCGTTTAAACCTGACGGCTTCAGTAATGGATGGTCAGCAGCTGGAATTTTCGGATAAGAGTTTTGATAAAATTGTTCTTCACTTGATTGTAGCCGTTATTCCCAATCCGGTAGCCTGCCTGAAAGAAGCAGAAAGGGTTTTAAGAGATAACGGAAGAATAGTAGTATATGATAAATTCATTCCTGCTAACAGCCAGCCCGGGCTACTACGAAAAATAACCAACCTGTTTGCCAACTTTTTGTTCTCGGACATCAACCGAAATTTGGAAAGCATTATTACGGACACTAGCTTGAAAGTGGTAAAAATTATAGAGGGAGGTTTTAAAGGGCAGTATAGCATCTACGTTTTAGAAAAAGACATCTAAACCTCATCGATACCCTTTCGCTCGTGACGCTTCAGCTTTTTGAACTCAGAAGGAGAAAAGCCCGTTACCTGCTTGAATTGGTTAGACAGATGCGCCACACTGCTATATCCTAAACGATACGACATTTCAGATAGTGTAAGCTCATCATACACCAGCCACTCCTTTACCAATTCTACTTTTTGTGCTATCAGGTATTTTTCCAACGTAGTGTTTTCCGACTGCGAAAACAACTGGCTCAGGTAACCATAGTCTTTATGAAACTCCGCTTCCAACAGCTTTGAGAATTTTGCAGTCGATTCCTCTTGGCTTCCGCTTCGTACATGGTTAACCGCAAACTGTTTGATACTGTTTATAAGCCTTGCCGATTTTTCCTCTAACAGTTCAAAACCATTGGCCGCTAACACCTGGCCTAACCTTCTGATGTCAGGCGCTGAATCTCTCAGCTCAGCCTCTCCCAATGAAACACCAACAGGATGAAACCCCGCTTTTTCCAGTTCCTCTTTTACCACACGCACACAACGCTGGCAAACCATGTTCTTTATGGCAATTCGCATGTTACGGGCTAAAATAGAGCCATTTTGCTTAGAAATAAGCCTCTCAGAGCTACCTGAACCAGATTTCAAATGAAAGAGGGAACCTTTTAGCTACTTATTCCGTAAACACAAAAAAACATCGGACATGAGGAACCTGTACGATGAAGGAAAAAGCAGCTTTTTGAAGGACAAAGAAAAGCTGAAAAAACAGTTGAGGAACTGTTTTATCCTTCTAATCACGCTTACCGCAACGCACATTACCAGTGCACAGTTGGTGGTTACACAAAACACCAACGCTCAAAGTCTGGCTTTATCTTTGGCCGGCACCGGTGTAACTATTACTAATTGTACCAAAACTGCTAATGCCAACTCCACAGGAACTTTCACCAACAGCGCAACTAATTTAGGCCTTTCTTCAGGTGTACTGCTTACAACCGGTAGCGTACTAAACGTTTCGCAGGCAGCTAACACCTTTGCTTCTTCTTCTTACACCGGAAATGGCGATGCCCAATTGCAGACCCTTACCGGAGGATATGTTTACGATAAAACAGTTTTAGAATTTGATGTAATTCCCGAAGGAAACATTTTGATGTTCAACTATGTATTTGCATCGGAAGAATATCCGGAGTGGGTATGTTCGCAGTTTAATGATGTGTTCGGGTTCTTTATTTCAGGCCCTAACCCCGGTGGGGGAAACTACAGCAGCCAGAATATTGCAAGAGTTCCGGGCACCAACCTTCCAGTAGCAATTAATACCATTAACAGGGGACTTACAGGCAGTTACGGAAATCCGGTTAACTGCCAGTCGCTATCCTACTCCTCATTGCATATAAACAATCTTACCCCTACTATTAACCCGGGTATTATTTACGATGGCATGACCATTGTCCTTACAGCATCTGCCTCGGTAATCCCCTGCCAGACTTATCATTTAAAATTAGCGGTAGCCGATGTTTCAGATAGAATTTATGACTCCGGGGTTTTCCTGCAAGCTAACTCCGTAGTTTCTGTTCCGGTAAGTATTACTTCTACAGCCGATTTGGATTATGCCGGTTACAATTCCACTTATGAGGGATGTGTTGGCGGCAAATTCACATTTAGTATCCCCACCCCACAACCTACCGATGTTTTGGTGAACATTCAGGTAAGCGGAACAGCTATCAACGGAGTAGATTATCCATCTATTCCTTCTACTGTTACTATCCCTGCCGGATTATTAAGCAAGGACATTATAGTTATGCCCGTTCAGGATGGTGTAACGGAAGCGGATGAAGATATTGTTATTACCACTACCAACCCTTGCACCGGACAACCGCTGGCAAGTGCTATGATGGTGGTAAAAGATGATGTGGCAGCAACCATAGCAGCAAACCAAACAGTGCTTTGTAACGGGCAATCATCGCAGATGGTTGCTGTGGGTGGATTGAACTACACCTGGAGCCCCGCTACCGGCTTAAGCAGTGCGGGCATTTACAATCCGGTAGCTACACCGGCTACTACCACTACCTATACAGTTACTATGGATTGGGGCGCTTGTACCAAAACAGCTACTAAAACAATAACTGTTGGAGGCTCTCCGCTTAGTTTATCAGCTTCACCGGCTATAATGACCTGCGATGGAAGCCCGGTTCAGTTAACCGCTAACGGCAGCGGAACCTTTGCATGGAGTAACGGAGCAATCAGCCCCTCTGTTAACATCACATCTTCCGGTAACTATACCGTTACTTCTACCGATATCTCCGGATGCACCACAACAGCATCGGCAAGTGTTACTATTTCCAACTTGAATATTGCCAGCCCTATTGTATCTCCTTCCTGCGGAGGTGCTTCTAACGGTGGGGTAGACATTACCATTAACGGAACCGGAACGCCTTACCAGTTTAACTGGAGCAATGCGGTTACCACCGAAGACCTACTGAATGTAGCTGCAGGCAACTATACGGTAACTGTTTCAAACACCGATGGCTGTTCAGTAACCAACTCATATACCGTGGCACAGGCTGCCAGCAGCATGAACCTTTTAGCCAGCGTAAACGATGTAAGTTGCAATGGAGGCAATAATGGAAGTATTCAACTGAACGTGAATGGCGGCAATAGTCCTTACACCTTTGTTTGGAACACCGGCAGCAGCAACCAAAACCTCCTTAACCTGAATGCGGGCACTTACGATGTAATAGTAACCGATGCATCAGGATGTATGAAATCGCAGAGCTTTGTGGTGGCTGAAAACAACGGAATACAGCTTACCGCTTCTAAGGTTGATGTTACCTGCTATGGCGGCAATGATGGCAGCATTAGCCTGAATGTAAGCGGTGGCAACAGTGTTTACAGCTTTGTTTGGAACGATGGAAACAATAACCAAAACAGAACCAGCCTTTCAGCCGGTAACTATTCAGTAACTGTAACTGATGGAAATGGCTGCTTTGTGGTAAACAACACCTCCATTTCCCAGGCAAGTGCTATCAGCATTGCGCTGAATGTTAACGGAACTGATTGTTCTTCCTCTACAGGTGCAGCAAGCGCAACAGTTACCAACGGATTATCTCCGCTCAACTACAACTGGTCGCATAACTCAAACATCCATATAGCAGCTGTAAATGGCTTAGCTCCCGGAAGCATTACCGTTAGCGTTACCGATGCGAATGGTTGCTCAGCCTCTCAATCATCAACAATAAGCGTTGCAGCAAACAATACTGATGCTGACTTTACTTACAGCGGCAATTACTGCGAATCGAACGCTACAGTAAATTTCTCTCATAATGGGTCGTCTAACATCACAAGCCACTACTGGAGTTTTGGCACAAACAACATTTCGTCAGCTGCAAATCCATCTTATAGTTTTCAGGCTGTTGGCGTTTACAATGTAATACACATAGTAAGTGCTAATTACTGCTCCGACACGGTTATTAAAACCATCAACATCTATCCTAACCCGGTAGTTACTGCCGCTGTAAACAATTTAAGCTGCGGCCAAACCAACAACGGCTCTATTGCTCTGAACGTAACAGGCGGCTCTACTCCTTTCCAATATAACTGGAGCGATGGCGCAAACTCTGCTAACAGAACTAACCTGAGTGCCGCCAGCTACTCAGTGGTAGTAAGCGACCTGAACTCGTGCAGTGCCTCTTTCAGCGCTGTGCTTACTCAAACTGCCGGTTTGAATATTTCAGCCAGCCATGTTAACCCTACCTGCTACGGCAGTGCAAATGGCAGCATTAACCTAAACGTAAACGGAGGCACATCTCCTTTTACCTTTAACTGGAGCAACGGTGCTGTCAGCGAAGACCTTGGTAACCTGATTGGCGGAAGCTATACGGTAACTGCACAGGATGCCAACAACTGTTCTGCCACTAAAATGGTATTCATTACTGAGCCTTCAGAAATAGTGGTGAATTATACCAAGAGCGATGTGGTTTGTAACGGGCAAAACAACGGAAGCATAAATGTAAATGTGAGTGGTGGTACCGGTGCTTACATCTACCACTGGAGCAACAATGCGGCTACTCAGATAGTTACTACCCTTCCGGCAGGTTACTATGCCCTTACCGTAACTGATGCCAACAACTGCAGCAGTGTATCAAACTACACTATTGACGAACCTGTTGCCCTTTCAGCCAATGTAATAAAGAATGAACCCTTGTGCCATGGGGTGAATGATGGCAGCATACAACTGGATGTAGCCGGTGGTACACAACCATACAGCTTTAACTGGAACAACGGAGCTACAGCACAAAATCTGAACAATCTTGCTTCCGGTAGTTACATAGTAAGCATTACCGATAACTCAGGTTGCAGCACACAGGTTTCTGCTGTACTTGCTCAACCTTCTGCAATAATCATACACGAGACACATGCCTCTATTGGCTGCGAAGCCAACACCAAAGGTTCTGTTACCGTGAATGTAAGCGGTGGCCTTCCTTCGTACCTGTATCATTGGAGCAACGGTGCCTCTACCTCTGCGGTTAGCACCCTGCCTATCGGATACTATGCGGTAACAATTACCGATGCGAATGGATGCAGCGCACAACTGGGCAACATTGAAATTGCCCCGAACCCTCCTATCACTGTTACTATCCAGGTTACCGATGTGGCCTGTGCCGGTGTAAACAACGGAAAGGTGAATGTAAGTGTAACCGGAGGCAACGCTCCATACTTGTTTCACTGGAATAACGGAAGCACCGCACCAAGTATCGTTAATCTTGCAGCGGGCACTTACATGGTTTCGGTGTTAGATGCCAAAGGTTGCTCTGCAAACGCTTCCGCTACAGTAAATGCAGGGGATGCGCTACAGTTAAATGCTGCGGTTACACAACCTACCTGCAACGCCCCTAAAGGAGCTATTAACTTAGATGTAATAAACGGCAGTGCCCCTTACTCATTCGTATGGAACAACGGTTCGGCCGGTGAAGACCTGCAAAATCTTTCTGCGGGCATCTACACTGTTTCTATCCGCGATGCCAACAATTGTCCGTTGGATACCATGTTTGAAATTCAAAGCATTACTACACCAAGCATAACAGTTACCGGTGGCGGAGAAATTAACTTAGGAGAAACTGCTCAACTTTCAGTAAGCAGCTCTTCCGGCAATCTTACTTACAGCTGGTTGCCGATAGGTGTATCATGTGCTACCTGCACCGATGTTACCGTAGCGCCCGCCCAAACTACCGAGTATACTGTAGTAGCTACCGATAGCAACGGCTGCACTGCCCAGGAAATAGTAACAGTACAGGTTTCTTCTGAAAACAACATTTTCCTGCCCAACGCATTTAGCCCCAATGGAGATGGCAACAACGATGTGCTGCAACTATATGGCAACCTCAGCAGCATTAAGTATTTCCAACTAATGGTGTTTGACCGCTGGGGCGAGAAAGTGTTTGATACCAACAACCAGCACTTTACCTGGGACGGCACTTACCGCGGACAGCGCAATGATGGTGCCGTTTACATCTACGTAATGAAAGTGGTTTACCTGAACGGCAAAAGCGACCGCACCTTTAAAGGCAGCATCAACATATTGTAATAAAGTTTCCTCATGTCCAAAACCCGGCTGCCGTGACGATGGTATGCCGGGTTTATTCTTTACTGCTATACAAAGGCCCCCGAAATAGGTTTTTCCTTGCAGGTAAATCCATAGTTTCACCCCATGAACCCATCCCGCTTTTTCACCCCCGGCAAACTTGGGCCTTTAACTCTTCGCAATCGCAGCATCCGCGCGGCTGCCTTTGAAGGTATGAGCGCACACCACAACGTAACCGATGCGCTTATCAGTTATCATTCGGCAGTGGCTAAAGGCGGAACAGGCATGACGACTGTAGCCTATGCTTCGGTAAGCAAAAGCGGCTTATCGTTCGAGCATCAACTTTGGCTGCGCGATGAAATTATCCCCCAACTCCGCAACCTGACGGATGCTATCCACCACGAAGGAGCTGCGGCTTCTATACAAATAGGCCACTGCGGCAACATGGCTAACAGTGCGGTAACCGGAATTCGTCCGGTGGCACCTAGCGGAGGAATTAACTGGTATGGGCCTACTTTTCCGCGCGGCATGAGTAAAGCGGATATTGCTGGAGTAGTGGCTGATTTTAAAAACAGCGTGCGCATAGCTGCCGAAGGCGGTTTTGATGCCATAGAAGTTCATGCCGGTCATGGCTACCTCATCAGCCAGTTCCTTTCCCCATATACCAACAAGCGAACCGATGAATACGGAGGAAGCTTTGAAAACCGCAGCCGCTTTATGCGCGAAGTGCTTACCGCTGTTCGCGAAGCGCTTCCCCCGCATATAGCTTTCATTGTAAAAATGAACTGCTGGGATGGTTTTGAAGGAGGTATTACCAAAGAAGAAGCGCAGCTGACGGCCAAAGCAATTGAGCAATGCGGAGCCCACGCCATAGTAGTAAGCGGTGGTTTTGTAAGCCGCGCACCCATGTATGTTATGCGCGGTAGTATGCCCGTTGATGTAATGGCCTACTTCATCCGCGAACCATTCAAACGTTTTTTGGTAAAACACTTTGGCAGGCAGCTCATTCCTTCCCTTCCTTTCAGCGAGGGTTATTTTATGGAAGAAGCGAAACGCATTCAGCAGTCGGTTAGCATACCTGTAATACTTGTTGGCGGTATGAACAGCATCAGCACCATCAACAAAGCCATGAACGAAGGTTTTGAATGGATAGCCATTGCCCGCGCACTGATTGAAAACCCCCGCTTTGTAAACGACCTGCAAAACGAAGTAATTCAGAAATCGGCCTGCACTATCTGTAATTACTGCGTAGCAAAGATGTACACCGAAGAAATGGCCTGCCATCTACATCAAGCCAATATTCCTGCGGAGCTAAAACCTAAAATTGCGGCACTGGCACATGCATAAACCATACGTACTTGTTACCGGAGGCTCATCGGGCATAGGGTTGGAAGTGGCCAAACTGCTGGCACAGCGCGGCTATGCTTTGCTGTTGGTAAGCAACGAGCAACAAAAATTGCCGCAACTGAAAACTTCATTGGTAGAGCAATTCAAAGTGCCGGTAGAAACTCTCTATCTGGATTTAGCTCAGCCCGATGCTGCCGAAAAGGTATATGCCTTTACCCAACAACACCAAATGGAAGTAGAGGTGCTGGTAAACAATGCCGGCTTCTTCTTTTTCGGTCAGGCTTCTGAAGCTGATTTGGAAAAAGCGAAAGCAAAAATTCAACTGCATGTGCTTACCTCTTCGCTGCTTTGCACACTATTCGGCAAAGATATGCGGCAGCGCAGGCGCGGCTTTATACTCAACACTTCCTCCATTTCCGCTTTTAAAGATTTTCCCGGCATTGCCTACTATGGAGCCACCAAAGCCTACATTAAAAGCTTTACACGCAGCCTGCATACCGAAATGAAACTCTACAATGTGCACGTTACAGCGCTTTGCCCCGGAGCTACCGCCACCAACCTGTACGACCCAAACGTAATTAACGTAGAACTCGGTAAAAAGCTGGGCATTATGATGGACCCGCACAAAGTTGCCAAGGCCGGTGTAGAAGGCTTGTTTAAAAATAAGCCGGTGGTAGTGCCCGGGCTTATTACCAAAGCCATGTTATTTTTTGCCTTGCTTACCCCGCAATGGGTTATCTATCAAATACGAAAGCACAGCAGGTGGCTTAAGTAAGTTTTGCGTTCATAACTTGTAAAAACTTGCCCCTTTCACTTTTCCGCCTTCCGCTATTTTCGCCACATGTCTTACTTAGATGAATTGAATGATGTGCAGCGGGCGGCCGTGGTAAATACCGATGGGCCTACCATGATTGTAGCCGGCCCGGGGTCGGGCAAAACCAGAGTATTAACGTACCGTATTGCTCACCTGCTGAACAATGGCGCTGACCCGTTCAGCATACTGGCGCTTACCTTTACCAACAAGGCTTCCGAAGCCATGCGCCAGCGTATTGAAAAAATTGCCGGCACCAATGCCCGCAATCTTTATATGGGCACCTTCCACTCGGTGTTTGCGCGCATACTGCGGGTAGAAGCACAAAAAATAGGCTACCCTTCCAACTTCACTATTTACGATACCGATGACTCCCGCTCTTTAATTAAAACCATTATAAAAGAGCAAGGGCTGGACGATAAAATTTACAAACCCAACCAAATTCAGTGGCGCATTTCAGCCGTTAAAAACGCCCTTATTACCCCGCAACAATATGCCGAAGACCCCGAGCTTTTAGGGGAAGACCGCGACCAGCGCAGGCCGGCAACTGCCAACATCTACAGGTTATACTGCGAGCGCTGCTTTAAAAGCGGTGCCATGGATTTTGACGATCTGCTGCTGAATACACACGTCATCCTCGAAAAATTTCCCGATGTGCTTTACAAATACCAGCACAAATTCCGCTATGTGTTAATTGATGAGTTTCAGGACACCAACACCCTGCAATATGCCATTGTGCGGAAGATTGCCGATGTGTTTCAAAACATCACTGTAGTGGGAGATGATGCACAGAGTATATACGCCTTCCGCGGAGCAACCATTGATAACATTCTGAACTTTGAAAAGGATTTCCCCGAACTGAAAGTGTTTAAACTGGAACAGAACTACCGCAGTACACAAAACATTGTAAAGGCCGCCAACGAGTTGATTCACCGCAACAAGAATCAGTTAAAGAAAGAAATATGGACAGAGAACGATAAAGGCGAACACATAAAAATTGTGCGCACCCCCAGCGATAACGAAGAAGGCCGTTGGGTGGCCGATTCTATTATGGAGTTAAAAATGCGCGACCACGTAAAGAACAGCGGCATTGCCATTCTATATCGCACCAATGCACAAAGCCGCGCTTTTGAAGAGGCCCTGCGCAGATATAACATTCCCTACAAAATTTATGGTGGAATGAGTTTTTACCAGCGCAAGGAAATTAAAGACCTGCTGGCTTACCTTAAACTGGCCGTAAACAAGTATGATGAAGAAGCACTGAAAAGGGTTATCAATTATCCGGTGCGCGGTATAGGGCAAACCACCATGGATAAGGTAATTATTACGGCCACCAACGAAAACAAACGTATATGGGATGTGCTGGAAGAAATTCACCACTACGATGTTGCCACCCGCACCAAAAACGCCATTGAAGAGTTTACGCTGATGATTAAAAGCTTTGGTGCCATGCTGCTAAAGATGAATGCCTACGATTTGGCCACCCACATCGGCAAAACCACCAGGCTTATTTCGGAACTCTACAACGATAAAACAGTAGAAGGCGTAAGCCGTTTTGAAAACGTGCAGGAGTTACTCAACTCCATTAAGGAATTTGTAGAAGATGATGAAGTGCTTACCGACCCTGCCGTGTTAATGGAAGAAGGCATGTTGCCCAACGATAAATCGCTGGGCTCATTTCTGCAAACAGTTACCCTTCTTACCGGTGATGAAAAAGATGCAGGCAATCAGGACACCGTAAAACTAATGACCGTTCACGCGGCCAAGGGTTTGGAATTTCCCGTGGTGTATGTAGTGGGCATGGAAGAGAACCTCTTCCCCGGCCAGCAATCGCTTTACAGCATGGAAGATTTGGAAGAAGAGCGCAGGCTGTTCTACGTGGCTATTACCCGTGCAGAGTCGAAACTGTTTCTTACCTATGCTAATACCCGCTATAAATTCGGGCAACTCAACTACTGCGACCCCAGCCGCTTTTTGCAGGAGGTTCCCGAAAGTGTAGTGGCTTACCATGGCGATTTAAAGCGCCCCAAGGTGCACCAGCAAACCACGGCAAAGCCCTTTAGCAGTGGCTTTACCCGCACTACCTTTACACAAACTCCTGCCGCGGCAAACAACACCCCTGCTTCTTCCGAACCTTTTATTGCCGATGACCCGAATACGTTGCAGGCCGGCATGGAAGTAATGCACGAAAAATTTGGCGAAGGAAAAGTGGTAGCTATTGAAGGCGCAGGCGTAAACAAAATTGCCAGCATACATTTCAACGGCCTCGGCATTAAAAAAATCATGCTCAAGTTTGCCAAGGTAAAAATTCTGAGCGGGGGGCTGTAGCTATTGCCTCCATTTGCTGTTTCAGAATTTATTTCCACCTTTGGTACATCATACAGCCCGTTGGGTTATCAGGCATTAGCCATCCTACTCTGCTAACTTGCCTTTCAATCTTCTAACAGGCTTTGTCTTACAAGGTTTTTAAATCATTTATCATTTTATACAAGCAATTGCCATGAACTACAATTCATCGAGAAACAAATTAGTAATGAAAGAATACGGCCGCCACGTGCAGCGCATAGTGGAAAACTGCATGAAGGAGCCCGACCGCGATAAGCGCAACCAGTTTGCCCGCGAAATTATTGAGCTGATGGGGCAGCTGAGCCCGCACCTGCGCAATGTGGAAGACTTTAAACACAAACTGTGGGACCATCTTTTTATTATGAGCGACTATACCCTCGATGTTGACTCTCCGTATCCTATTAAAAAGCGCGAGGAAATTGAAAAGAAGCCCGAGCGCTTAAAATACCCGCAGTCGCGCATTCGCTTTAAGCACTATGGCAAAAATGTCGAGGCCCTCGTATCAAAAGCCAGAGCTACCGAAGACCCCGATAAAAAAGAAGCCTTTACGGTTGTTATCGGTAATTTCATGAAACTCGTTTACCAAAACTGGAGCAAGGAAAGCGTAAACGATGAACTCATCAAAAACGACCTCCGCCTGCTTTCAAAAGGCGAATTGGAGGTTTCAGAAAACGAAGACCTCAACTCACTGGCGCGCGCCAACAAACAAAAAGAACGCCAGGAAGGCAGCAACAACCGCAAAGGCGGTGGTGGCGGTGGCGGCAAGTTCCGCCATGGCGGTGGCGGCAAGCACAAAAATTTTAAAAAGAGGCGCTAACCACTTAGGGCGCGCCCCCGCAAAGTGCCCCATTTAAACGGGGCACTTTGCGTTTTTTTGTGGCTGGCACAAGCGGTATGCTCGCACCATTTGGGGCTAACTAAACCTTAACTTTTTCTTTTCTGCTAATCAACAACGCCATTCCCTGCGGAATGGCGTTGTTGCTTTAATGCCGCGCTTACACACGGCATGGTTCTAAAAGCGCTACCATCCCTTAAAGGGATGGTAGCGCTTTACTTCCTAATAATAAATTTTAACCCTTATGGTGCTGTTGGTTTGCACGGGGCCGTAGG
>CAZLXD010000009.1:15148-34446 GCA_964563185.1 uncultured Chitinophaga sp. | reverse complement strand
AAGCGGCTTTGTAAGCAGCACCGGCACCGGGCGTTTAATGCGCTATGCTAATTCTACCTCCACTTATTTGTTCCCCACCGGTTGGAACGATGGCGGAACCATTTACTACCGCCCCGCGGAACTCACCCCTTCGGTAACCGATTTACAGGCTTTCACTGTTCGCATGGCCTATGGCGACCCTTCGCTGGAAGGCTATGATGTAAACACCAGGGCAGGAAATGTAACAGCCGTTAACAACCGTTACTTCCATTTAATCAATCAGGCAAACTCAGCGGCCTCTGCTAATTTGAGTATTTATTACGATGCTGTTGCCGATGGCGCCTGGGGTTCTATTGGCCGTTGGCAGGGCTTACCTCAGTGGGAAGATTTACTGTTTACCACCGCCACTGCGGGCAGCCCGCTTTCCTCCATTACCAAAACCGGTTGGGTAGATAACGGCAACGAACCGCACGCTTTAATTACCGCTAAGGAAATTGAAGCCTACTTCAACTTCCCCAATGTGTTTGCTCCCGGAGGAAGTAATCCCGATAACCAAACCTTCCACATCATCAACAACCTTGGTTTAGCCGAAGTGCAAAGCCTTACCATTTTCAATCGCTGGGGCGAGCCGGTGTTTGACAGTGCCCGCGATGGAAAAACCGTTTGGGATGGAAGCTATCAGGGCAAACTGCAACCTATGGGCAACTATGTGTACATGGCTTCGGTAAAAATTCCCGGCACCGGAGAAATTAAAAAGGCGGAAGGAAACCTTTCGTTATTGTGGTAACCGCAAACAACTCCTGACATGAAAAAACTCTACACATTACTTTTCAGTGTTACCCTTCTCAGCCTTTCGGCACAGGATATACACTTTTCACAAACCTTCAACGCTCCCCTTTGGGCCAACCCGGCTTTAACGGGTTTTACACCGGGGGCTGCGCGGCTGGGCGTAAACTACCGCAACCAGTGGTTTACCGCTGCGGGCAACAGTTTTACCAAGTCGCCTTTTATGACCACCGCCCTCAACTTTGATATGCCCATACAGGTTAAGAAGGATTTAGTAGGCGTGGGGCTTTTCCTCGCTAGCGACCAGCAGGGGGCCAATACCTTTAACGGGGTTATTGCCAATGTTTCTGCTTCTTACATCAAAGCATTGGGCAAAAACGGCAACCACCATCTTTCGGCAGGCTTGCAGGTGGGTTACACTTTCTATTCTATTAAAGCACAAAACCTGCAATGGGCCAGCCAGTTCGATGCCAACAATCAATACAACAGCACCTTAAACGGTGAAAGTTTATCGAAGAACAACGCAGGGTATGTAAACCTGAATGCCGGTTTGTTTTGGTACGGGCAGGTAGCCAAAAAGGTAGGCATGTATGCTGGTGCTGCGTTCAACAATGCAGCGGTTCCTAAATACGATGTTATACCCGGTCAAAAGCGTAGCATCAACTTCCGTTGGAATGTACATGCGGGCTTAGATGTACTGTTAGGCAAAAAACATCACCTGCTTCCTTCGGGTTACTTTACCCGCCAGGGCGTTAACGACCAACTGAACACCGGCCTGGGCTACGGCTTTGATGTAAATGATAAAGCGGGCATCACCCTCGGCATTTACAACCGCATACACAACCTAACTAAAGGCGTTACAGGCGATGCCATCATTCCTTACTTCGGCTTTACCGTTTCAGGTTTTAAAATGGGCTTAAGCTACGATGCTACTATCTCTACCCTCAAAAACTCGGGCAGCGGAGTAGGCGCATTGGAAATTCACCTTTCGTACATTATTCAAAAGAAAGATTACGTGTACCGCAGGGCGGTTATCTGCCCGCGTTTCTAACAAACGAAAACAATCACTGGTCATTCTATATCCTTAATTAAGTGACAATGAAATTCAGACTTACTATTTCGGCTGCGGTATTGGCGGCATTTATTTTCGGCAGCAATTCTCAGACCTTGGCCTCTGCGCCCGACTCGGTTTTTGTGGATAAGCGCGGAGTAAAGTTGAAAGAACTACCTGAACCCGCTACCCTCAGTTGGCAAAAGTGCGTGCAGTTGGGCGATAAGCTTTTCGAGAAAGGCAGTATTTACAACGGCCTAACTTATTATACTGAAGCAGTCACTAAGAATCCGAATAAAACCGACTTATACTTTCCTATTGCCGATGGCAACTTTACCCTTCGCGATTACAAATCGGCCAACAAGTATTACAAACTGCTGGCGGAATTAGATGGCGATAAAGTAACTAATTACGATGCCTGGTTTCAGTATGCGCTTACCTCTAAATACATCGGCAGCTATGAGGAAGCAAAAGCCGTTTTTCAGAAAATCATTAATGCCGCAGCGGGCAGCCCTGAGTTAGCAGAACTTCGCAAAGCCGCTGCGCTGGAACTGGAAGGTTGTGAACTCGGAATTCAACTGCGCGACAGCAAAAAGCTGAAAGACTACCTGGTTGACCATCTCGACAACAACATCAATCAACCCTTTACCGACTATGCTCCTTTTCTGGCCGACCCCAATACGCTTTACTACGGAGCCTGGGTAAGTGATGAGGTAATGCTGGAAGGCCGTACAGAAAAATACGCCACCTTCTCGCGCATTTTTTCTGCCAAGCGCAATGGCGATACCTGGAGCAAAGCACAACAGGTAAGCGGTGCGGTAGATACGCTGCACTTTCACACCGGCAATGCCACTTTTACAGCCGATGGTAAAACCATGTATTACACACAGTGTTTTCAGGATGATGCACAGCGTATGCGTTGTAGTATTTACAAAAGCAACCTGAGTACCGAAGGCTGGGCAGAAGGCGAGCGCCTGAACATTAACGACCCTAAGGCTACCACCACCCAACCCGCTTTAGGCAAAGATGAAAACGGCAAAAGCGTGCTCTATTTTGCTTCGGACAGGGGCGGTAAAAGTATGGACTTATACAGCGCTGCCATTAATGCCGATGGCTCTTTGCAGGAACCAAAGTTGCTTTCCTCTGCCATCAACACCGCTGGCGATGAAATGACTCCTTTCTACGATTTCACATCCAACGAACTTTACTTTTCCAGCAACGGCCATGTAAACATGGGCGGCTTGGATATTTATAAGTCATCTGCACAAAACGGTGCATGGCAAAAGCCACAGCATTTGGGCCTGCCCATCAACAGCAGTGTAGACGATATGTATTACAACTGGAACGATGCGGCTAAAACCGGATTTTTTGTAAGCAACCGCCCAGGTGGTTTTGGTTTAAAGAGCGAAACCTGCTGCGATGATATTTACCGCTTTCGCAGAAACGTGGTTTACATTGCCGTGAAAGGAACCCTGTTGGATGCCGACAGCAACCGTGCGGTAACCAATCAGCCAATCAACCTCATTGATGCCGAAACAGGGGCAGTGCTTAAAACCGTTAACTCGCAGGACGGCACTTACTTTTTCGATTTGCAGCCCGATACTAAATACAAACTGAGCGGGCAGCGCGAGGGCTTTTTTGCTGCCGTGCAGAATTTTACTACCGAAGGAATTACCAAAAGCGATACGCTTAGTTTCGCGCTTTCCTTCCAGCGCATGGTAAAAAACAAAGCTTATACACTCAACAACATCTACTACGATTTCGATAAAGCCGAACTTCGTGCCGATTCAAAAAGCGTGCTGGATGAATTGTTTACGCTGTTACAGGAAAACCCTTCTATTGTTATTGAGTTGAGTTCGCATACCGACTCAAAGGGTTCCGATAAATATAACCTTGACTTGAGCCAGAAGCGCGCTGAAAGCTGTGTAAACTACTTAGTAACCGAAAAGGGATTACCTAAAGAGCGCATTAGCGCCAAAGGCTATGGCGAAAGTGTTCCGGTGGCTCCTAACAGCAACCCCGATGGCAGCGACAGCGAAGAAGGCCGCGCTAAAAACCGCAGAACCGAGTTTAAAATTGTAGGAGAGGTGAAGTAGAAAAGTTATAACAACTTCAATGGTGCCTCCTCGCTTAGGCAATGCCCCATCATTAAGTAGAAAGGTTTCGCGCCTACGGCACACAAAAAAAACCGTTAGGGATTTAATACTGGAAAAGAAAGAAGCAAGCCGGAAAGATTGCCCCGTAGGGGCAAAACCTAAACAACTACATAGTACCCAGTCTCTGCCTCCTGTAACAGAGTGACAGCGCTGCTTTAAGCAGGTGTTGCTGTGGTTTACTGAACTATAATAACTATTGCCGCATCAGCTTTCCGGTTTCGCGGTTGCCGTTAATGTAAATACTGTAAGCATAAGCACCGGTAGCCCATGTTTCAAATCCGGGAATACGCATAGTATGCAGGCCTTTGCTGTAGTATTCGTTGTTAGTGCGGGCCACTTTTTTCCCCATAAAGTCGTACACCTCTAACTGCACGGTACAGTCGGTAGGCAGATTAAGAAAAATAAACGCCCTTCCGTTATCGTAGCGCAACTGATGATACTGCTGCACAGCCTTCACTTCATCTACGCTTACCGATGTGCAATCGAAACCAAGCGAAATTTTTGAATAAGTCCCGCCAAGAATAGTGTCGGAGGTAAGTTCGTTAACACAAAGCCAATCCTGTAGAACAGTGGTATATACCTGGCGGAAATCGGTGTTAAATTTCAGGTTGCCAATAACATCAAGGTCGCTCAGGTTTACATCGGTTCCCACAAAACCATTACCGTTTACAGCCGGGCCAAACATCATTAAAGGGGCAGCGGTGCCGTGGTCGGTACCCATGGAGCCATTGTCGTTTACCCTTCTGCCAAATTCCGAAAATGTCATGGTTAACACCTGCTGGTCTTTTCCGCCAACCTGCAAATCATCGTAAAATGCTTTTACCGAATCGCCCAGTTCCGCCAGCAAATCGGGGTGGCGGGTGTCCTGCTGGGCATGGGTATCAAAACCATCGAGGGTAAGCATGTAAATTTTTGTTTGCAGCCCGCCTTTTATAAGCCTTGAAACCAAACTGAGCGAATTGCCTAACCCGGCAGGGAAGGTAACCGAATTGCTGCCCGCGTTAAAGGCATCTTTAATGGTTTGTGTTTGGTAGTAGGTGCTGTTAATCATGCTCTTCATAAAGTCCAGTTGGTCTTCATAGTAGCAGGGTGCATTGCCGGTTACGGTATAAAGTGAACCGGTTTGCGCAATTTGGTAAAGCGTTATGGGGTCAATTACATTCATGGCCATGTTAATGCTGTTCTCGTTAAAGAACAACAGGTTACCGTCACCGCCAATCTGTATGGCTAGGGGTTCGGGCGAAGGGTTGGTAATAAAATCGGGGTGCTGGTTCCATAAATACCGGCCCATCCAGCCCGATTTTTCGCCCACCCCGGTTTGTGCCGAATCCCAAACATCGGTGGAAGTAAAGTGCGATAAATCGGAATTTTGGTAGCCCACGTTTTGAACCACCTTTAGCTTTCCCGCATCCCACATGTTTTTTAACGAGGCCGCATAATTGGGCACCGAATACTTGTTGTTAAGCGCCAGCAAATCGGCTGTGGCAATTTTTAAATTTGGGCGGTAGTTGGAATACGTACCATAATCAAAAACCGGCACAAAGGTATTTAACCCGTCATTGCCGCCCTTAAGCCGTATAATTACCAAAACCCGGTCGCCTGCTCCGGTTAAGGCCTGCTGAATGGCAGGCGAAGCCAGTAAACTGCTTAGCGGAATATTTGAAAAGGCAAGTGTACCGGCACCAATAAGCCCCAGGTTCTTAATAAAATCTCTCCGGCCTATGTCCTGCTTGTGGTGTTCATCGTGTGCGCAGCCGTGGTGCAGGCAACTGCCTTCGGGTAAATTTTTGTTGTTACTCATAATGGTTGAGTTAAAGGGTTTACGCAATTACATTAGTTGATATTCGGGCCGCCTGATAATCCAAAGCATTAGGTTATACACCTGCTCGGGAACGTACTGAAACTGAAGGTTCCACAATCCGAGGTCGAAATAATTTTGCGGAACGCTAGCTTTCAGCGCAGTGGTTGCTTGTGCGTAACCGGCTGCATTCTCCAGCCCTTTAGGAATAAAATGGTCGGTAATTTTTTGAGCCACCACCGCCACATCGGCCGAATTGCCCGAAACATCAATGGCAAACTGCCGCATTTTTTGCTTGTTAAGCGTGGTAAGCACGTAGCCAAAATACTGGCTAAGCATATCCCAGCGCTTGGTAATAGCCGTACTGTTTATCCACGAACGGTTGCCGTTCCACCCCGAAACATCGATAGGGTTAAACAACTGCTGCCCCATATCTACCGTAAGATAACCTGCCAGTTGAAGTACCGTAGTATCGTACCCGAAATCGCTTTCTTTAATGGTAGATACTACCACATCTACAGGGCTTTTTATTTGTGTGCTTATAGCATCGTCTTCAAAAAAATGATCGCTTTTGAACAGTTCCAGCAGCACAGGTTCAATTTCAAAATTGTTATTGCGGAAGGTTTGTGCCATGCCGTCAATTACTTGCTGGTTGGGAACCGGGTGAACAAAATGCGTGTAAATTTTTGCGCAAATGAATTGCGATACTTCAGTAGCCCGCTGCTGAAAAATTAAATCGTGTACCCCGTCAAAATCGTAATTCCCCTGCTGCCCGAAAATAGTTTTGGTGCCATTATCAAACTGGGCAGCATTAAACGTAATGGCGCCACACTCCTCGGTAAACGAAACCCACCCTGTAAGTGCACGGGCAGCCTCGGTAATATCCTGCTGCGTATAACCGTTGTTTACTCCCAGTGTAAATAACTCCAGCAGCTCGCGGGCATAATTCTCATTAGGAAAAACTTTGTAGTTTACCCGGCCATCTAAAAATGTAAGCATGGCGGGGGTTTTGCCCATTGCTTTTAAAAACGTTTTAAAGTTGCCAAAAGCATGTTGTTGCAGCAGTTTGTGGTACTCATACATATAGCTTGGGCAACTGTAATCAACAAACCGCGTTACAAAATGATTGTGCCAAAACAAGGCAAACTTTTCGCGCGTGCCGGTAAGCAGCATTTCATTCAGCCATTCAAAATACCAATCCTGATACTGCTGCACCCGCTCGGTGGTAAAATCGGAATAGTTGCTAAAACTCCAGTTATACCAGGCAGGCGGTGCGGGTAAGGGAGCGCCTTTAGCTCCGTTAATTAAGTTATCTACTAACTGTGCGGGGGTAAGTTGTAAGCCGGCCTGTATTTCGCTGTAAGTGGCACCAAAGGCCAGCCGTTTATACACATGTGCCACCCGTAAACTGTTCCAGGGTTTATTGGTATTGGGAACATAAGCCGCAAGCGTACCGCCTGCACAATTCTGTGCCATATAGTTTCTTTTTTATGTATTCAGCGAATGTAAAACAATAAAACGCGCTGCAAGGCCAAATTCTTTTGCGGCAATGGCCGGTAGATGTTCAATTTGCGCCCCCTTTCAATTTGCATGCCGCCTGAAGGAACAGAACAAAAAATTCTGTGTGGTGTTGAATGGCGTGGTGTGGTCCTCGGTAATGCACTTCAACTTTTCAAAACCGTTCGTAAGTTGTTGCTGCAATTCTTCTTCGGTGTATTGGTGAACCTCCAGCATGGAACATTTTTTAGGGCCTTTATCGCTAAAAGTTCCTATTACCATAAACCCGCTTACCGCCTGCCTTGCGGTGTTCAGGTAGGTATTTATATCGGATGTAGAAGTAAGAAAATGAAAGGTGGCGCGGTCGTGCCAGCAGTCGTATAAAGTTGTTGGCCTAAACTCCACAACATCGCTTACTATCCAGTTAACCTTTGCTGCTTTGGCGCCAAGGCGCTGCTTCGCTTTCTCAATGGCATGTTCTGAAATATCGAGCACCGATACATTTTCGTAACCCTCGTTAAGCAAATAATCCACCAACCGGCTATCGCCCCCTCCCACATCAATAATGCTGGCAGTTTTCGGAAGATGGAAACTGTGAACAAAGTCGAGCGATGTTTTAGGCAGTTCCTGAGTCCAGCTTACTTCGTGGGGCAGTTTAGTAGCATACACTTTCTCCCAATGTTCTTTTCTGTTTTCCATGGCGAAATAATTAATATTCAAAGCAAGGCCGAGTTGAAAGTAATACAATATTTACTCACGGGTATGCAACACTGCTTAGCCCTGCGCCATTTCAAAGTGACTTAAATCACACCTGCGCTATATAAACTTAGTAGCTTTGAATAGTAAACTTAAACTGTATGAAGCTGCTAAAACAACTTGTAGTTGCCGCCTTGTTTTGGTTAATTAACGCACCGGCCCATGCCCAGTGCACCGATGTAAAGCCGCAACCCACTGCCAACCTTAACGAAACCAAACCCGCTAGTATCATGAAAGCCGACCTTGCCATTGTAATAAGCACTAACGATGCCGAAACCGCCTGGAACGCCCTGCGCTTAGCCAACTATGCGCTT
The DNA here is from genome assembly GCA_964563185.1 of uncultured Chitinophaga sp. Classification (GTDB taxonomy): domain Bacteria; phylum Bacteroidota; class Bacteroidia; order Chitinophagales; family LD1; genus Bog-950. Next base: position 26,109 of record CAZLXD010000009.1, on the reverse strand, counting down.
ACACAAAAAGAAGTGGTGGGTATTTTTTTGCTGGGCAAAGGAGTTGAAACCGAAAAACTGAGCGACCCTAAGTTTGATGTAAAAAAGCAAATGCAGGATTTTGTGGCGGCAGGCGGGCAAATACTGGCCTGCGGCACCTGCCTTAAGATACGCAACGAATCGGGCACTTCGCTTTGCCCCGTTTCTACCATGGCCGATTTGTATGCCCTTATAAAGCAGGCCGGTAAAGTGCTTACTTTTTAATGCCCTGCGGGGCCTGGGCGCTGGCAAAAGCAATAAGCAGTGCAGCGCACACGGTGGTTAAAAAGTTCTTCATGTTGGTTTTGGTTGGTTAGTGAGATAGCGAATGAACGAATGTTTTTGGACAAACTGAAACAATACTGCCATCCTTTAGCGGGATGGCTTTGCTTTATATACCGGATGTTGTTTCTGCTTATTTCTTCTCCAGTTCTTCAATACGCTTTGTAAGCGCCTCAATTATCTGCTGCTGTTCCTGCACGGCTTTTACCAAAGGCACCACAAACTCGGCATAACGCAGGCCATACATATCTTTATCGTTTTTAGGGGCATCTACCCCGCTAAAGTCAAAGCCTGCTTTGCGGGCAGCGGCTTCTACTTCCTGTGCAATAAAACCGGTAGTAGTACCGCTTAAAGCTACTCCTTTATAGCTGGGGGTTACCCCTATGTATTCGTTTATTTTATCGCGGTTAAGATTATAAGTAACCGGGCGAAGCTGAGTGATGAAACTAAGGCCGGGTACATTCTCGGCAATGTTCTCCTTAAAGCGTCCGTCTGAAATATTCGTCCAGTTCTGGTAACCGCCTATAGAACCCACAAAGGTATTACCTATACGCACCTGGTCGGTAGCGGTGGCTCTGGCATCAATGCCAAAGGTGTTGGTATTGGCCAGGTTATTCGCATTAGGGCCGGTGTTGTAACCCACGGCTGTGTGGTAGCTGCCGGTGCTGTTGGTTACTAAAGAACTGGCACCAAGCGCAGTGTTCTGAAAGCCGGTGGTGGTAAGTCCCGAACTGTTTATGCCTACAGCCGTGTTATTAGAGCCGCTGGTGTTGCTGCCAAGGGTACCATAGCCCAGGGCCGTGTTGTTCTCTCCGTTGGCATTGTTTTCCAGTGCCGAAAATCCAAAAGCGGAGTTGGAGTTCCCTGTGGTATTGTCGTAAAGAGCCTTGTATCCGGTAGCGGTATTCGCCCCTGCTGTAGTGTTGAAATAAAGCGCCTGGTAGCCATTGGCGGTGTTGTTGGTGCCGGTGGTATTAGTGTATAGCGCAGTATGGCCAATGGCGGTGTTTGTTGTACCGTTGGTGTTAGAGTAAAGCGCATTAAAACCAATGGCCGTATTCCAATAACCAGCAACGTTAGCAAAGAGCGCCTTACTGCCAATAGCCGTGTTAGCTGACCCGTTGGCATTATTAAGCATAGCCTGATAACCCACTGCTACATTATCGTTTCCGGTATTGGAAGAAGGGGTGAATGATCCCCTGAGCGCTTCGTAACCCACTGCTACATTCCTATTAGTGAAGGCAGTATTAGTAGGGTTAGCATATTGCATGGCAAAGGCACCTACTGCTGTAGCATTGCTGCCCGCTTTGTTATCCCATAATGCGCTATACCCCAACGCAGTGTTGTATTGTCCTTGAGTATTCGCCAGGAGCGAAGTTGCGCCAAAAGCAGCATTATAACTTCCAGTTATGTTTTTATTAAGGGCATAATTACCGTTAGCTGTGTTGTCGCTGCCGGTGGTGTTGTCGTACATCGCATTCACTCCGGTTGCCGAGTTGCTATTACCTGTAGTGTTTTTAAAAAGTGCTTCTTTGCCTACGGCTATGTTTTGAAAACCGCTTGTATTACTCTGAAGAGTTCTGAAACCATAAGCTGAATTATCACTACCGTCATTATTTAACCAAAGCGATCTTACCCCTGCAGCCGTATTTCCGAAACCACTGGTATTTGCCGAAAGTACTTCACTTCCCAATGCCGTGTTATTGCCTGCTGTATTAACTTTAAGGGCAGAATAACCCAGTGCGGTATTACTGCTTCCTGTCACATTAAGGGTCAGTGCTTTTGAGCCCACGGCAGTATTAAAGATACCGGAAGCATTTTGGTATAGTGCAGAATCGCCTACTGCCACCAGATTAGAAGTGGTGGTATTGGAATACAAAGCCCTTACACCAACTGCCACGTTGCTGTACCCTGTAGAGTTCATACTCAATGCCCCGTAACCATTGGCAGTGTTGGTATATCCGGTGGTGTTACTGAAAAGTGCCATACTTCCACTGGCTGTATTGTAAAAACCGGTAGTGTTATTAATGAGGGTGTTCATTCCTATGGCAGTATTAAAATATCCGGCAGTATTATTTTGCATCGCCTTGCTGCCTATAGCTGTATTGTATGTACCGTTAACATTGGCCGATAGCGCACTAATACCTACAGCAGTGTTGTCAACGCCTGTAGAATTGGCAAACAAACTTCCGTCACCTATAGCCGTGTTGTTACCTCCTGTGGTGTTCGAATTACCCGACTGGTATCCCCAGTAACTGTTATGAAGTACCTGATCTATGCGTCCGGCTTTTTGGTTATTAACCCGTACATTAAACGGTATGTTATCGGTAGTGCCTATAAAGTTGGTGCCATCTACCGTGCCGGTATTCCCCACCCGCGACCACGCACTTAATGAACCATCGGCACCCGTTGCGCCCGTTGCCCCGGTTGCGCCTGTGGCTCCTGTGTTGCCAGCAGCACCGGTGGCACCCGTAGCTCCGGTAGCACCCGCTGCACCCTGTAACCCCTGCGGGCCGGTGACTCCCGTGTTACCCTGCGCGCCTGTAGCACCTTGTAATCCCTGAGGACCGGTAGCTCCTGTACTACCCTGCAAGCCTTGTGCCCCCGTGGCACCCGTTGCTCCGGTAGCACCTGTAGCACCCTGCAAACCTTGCGGGCCTGTAGCCCCGGTGGCACCTGTATTACCCTGCGCGCCTGTGGCACCCTGTAAGCCCTGAGGACCGGTAGCGCCTGTAGCACCTACAGCCCCCTGCAAACCTTGCGGCCCGGTAGCTCCTGTGTTTCCTTGAACTCCTTGTGGGCCTGTGGCACCGGTATTACCCTGCGCACCTGTGGCACCTTGTAATCCCTGAGGGCCGATAGCACCTGTAGCTCCTGTATTACCCTGCAAGCCTTGTGCGCCTGTGGCACCCGTAGCCCCTGTGGCACCGGTTGGCCCGGTAGCACCCGTTGGGCCGGTAGGGCCTACACTGCCCCCGCTTATGGGCAGTATTACCGAATTGCCTCCGGTAATAGTTAGTGTATTGTTGGTGCCGTTCCAGCTAAGAGTTTGATCGTCAGTAGCCGGGTCGCCCTGTGCGCCTGTTGGCCCGGTTGCCCCCTGCAAACCGGTGGCTCCCGTAGTACCGGTAGCCCCTGTATTGCCCGTAGCACCGGGTATGCCCTGCGGCCCGGTGGCTCCGGTAGCACCCGTAGCCCCTGCCGGTGCATTAGCTGCATACAAAGCATACGGCACACTTTGCAGTTGGCTGGTGCCCATGTCGGTATAATTAGTGCCGCCTGCGGCATCCATTTCAACCCGCAGATATTTGTTGTTGCCATTGCCCCACACTATGCCCGCAAAGCTGCCCTGCGTAGGGGTGCCGCTGCCCAGCACCACGGTAAACAAACCAAACTGGTTGGTAGTAGCGCTGTGAGTTTCGGAGTAAATGGTGGGGCCGTTAATAGTGGCTTCGCGTATGCTCAGGCGCAGGCCAATATTTTGGTTGGCCACTACAGCCCCTGCACTGTTGCGGGCTACGGCCTGGTAGTTAATGCCCTGCGGCACCTGGGCGGTGGCATTCAAAAGCAAAACAGTAATAGCAAATAGGGTAAACAGGTTTTTCATGAGGTCAGCTTTTATCAGGTAATACAGCAAAGGAAGTTCGCTTTATCTGTAAATAAAAGCAATATGACTAAAAACAGCAATGCCACTATAGGAGCGGCTTCTTCACGTGGCTGTCTTTCCCGCATTCATTTTTCGCCTGCCGCACGTAATACCACCTGCCTCCTAAAGTCCACCCGCCTCCTCTCAGCGAAAATTCGCTAATTCCTTTTCGTGTGTGCCAAATCCTCTTACATTTGCGCCCGCAAATCAGTTGGCGGTTAACAGTTGGTAGTTGACAGTAAAATGCAAAAGCAGGTCGCGCCAAATTTGAACCCCGGCTGTTTAAACCTTAAATCGTAATTCGTAAATCCAAAATCAATAAACATGGCATTTGATATTGAAATGATAAAGAAGGTATATGCCGAACTGCCTTCTAAAATTGCGGACGCCCGCGCAGTGCTTAACCGCCCTTTAACCCTCACCGAGAAGATTCTTTATTCTCACCTTCACTCCTCTCAAAAACTGGAGGATTTTCAAAGAGGAAAGTCTTACGTTGATTTTGCTCCTGACCGCGTAGCCATGCAGGATGCCACGGCACAAATGGCGCTGTTGCAGTTTATGCAGGCCGGCCGCCCTAAAGTGGCAGTGCCTTCAACCGTTCACTGCGACCACCTGATTACCGCCAAAGATGGCTCTAAAACCGACTTAGCTGCGGCTACTTCAGGCAACAAAGAGGTATATGATTTCCTGGCTTCAGTATCTAACAAATACGGCATTGGTTTCTGGAAACCGGGTGCCGGTATCATTCACCAGATTGTGTTGGAAAACTACGCTTTCCCCGGTGGTATGATGATTGGAACCGACAGCCACACCGTAAACGCAGGTGGCTTGGGAATGGTGGCTATTGGGGTAGGTGGTGCCGATGCCTGCGATGTAATGGCAGGGCTTGCCTGGGAATTGAAACAACCTAAACTAATAGGAGTGAAGCTTACCGGCAAACTGAACGGATGGGCCTCGCCTAAGGATGTTATTCTGAAAGTGGCAGGCATACTTACCGTAAAAGGCGGAACCGGTGCTATTGTTGAATACTTTGGCGAAGGTGCCATAGCCATGAGCTGCACCGGTAAAGGAACTATCTGTAACATGGGTGCCGAAATAGGGGCTACTACCTCTACTTTCGGTTACGATGAAAGCATGAGCCGCTACCTGAGCGCTACCGGCCGTGCCGATGTAGCGGCTGCGGCTGATGCGGTAAAAGAGCACTTAACTGCCGACCCTGAAGTGTATGCTAACCCCGAAAAATATTTCGACCAGCTGATTGAAATTAACCTGAGCGAACTGGAGCCATACATCAACGGCCCTTTTACTCCCGATTTGGCTACCCCGGTTTCAAAAATGAAAGAAGCGGCTGCTGCCAACGGCTGGCCTACACAGGTTAAAGTGGGTTTAATTGGTAGCTGCACCAACTCTTCGTACGAAGATATTTCGCGGGCAGTATCACTGGCTAAGCAGGTGGCTGAAAAGAACCTGAAAGCGAAAGCTGAGTTCAGCATTACTCCCGGCTCTGAGCAAATTCGTTTTACCATTGAGCGCGATGGCTTTATTGACACCTTCAACAAAATAGGTGCGGAAGTTTACGCCAACGCCTGCGGCCCTTGTATTGGTATGTGGGCGCGTGCCGGTGCCGATAAGAAAGAGAAGAACACTATCGTTCACTCCTTTAACCGCAACTTTGCTGCCCGCCAGGATGGTAACCCCAACACCTACGCTTTCGTGGCTTCGCCTGAGTTAACCACCGCTTTAGCTATTGCCGGTGATTTAACTTTCAACCCGCTCACCGATACACTGGTAAACGAAAATGGCGAGCAGGTAAAGCTGGACCCGCCAACCGGTGATGAACTTCCCGTAAAAGGTTTTGCGGTAGAAGATGCCGGTTACTTAGCCCCTGCTGCCGATGGCAGCGGTGTGGAAGTAAAAGTATCTCCTACTTCCGATCGTTTGCAGTTACTGGCTCCGTTTGCCGCCTGGGAAGGCACCGACCTGAAAGGCCTAAAGCTTTTGATTAAAGCAAAGGGCAAGTGTACTACCGACCATATTTCAATGGCCGGCCCATGGTTAAAATACCGCGGCCACTTAGACAACATCAGCAACAACATGCTGATTGGTGCGGTAAACTTCTACAACGAAAAAACCAACTCGGTTAAAAACCAACTGACAGGCGAATACAACGAAGTGCCTAAAGTGCAGCGCGCTTACAAAGCAGCAGGCATCGGCTCTATTGTAGTGGGCGATGAAAACTACGGAGAAGGCTCAAGCCGCGAACACGCTGCTATGGAGCCGCGTTTCCTGGGGGTGCGTGCTGTATTGGTAAAATCGTTTGCCCGTATACACGAAACCAACCTGAAGAAGCAGGGAATGCTGGCCTTAACGTTCGTAAACAAAGACGACTACAACAAAATTCAGGAAGATGATGTGGTAGATATTCTTGGCCTTACTTCATTTGCTCCGGGTAAAAACCTCACTATTCAGTTAACGCACCACGATGGTGCTACCGAAAGTTTTGAAGTAGCCCACACTTACAACGAACAACAGGTGGAGTGGTTTAAGGCCGGTGGTGCGCTCAACATTATCAGAGCAGCAGCAGCTAAGTAAACAGTATAATACGGTTGCTTAAAGCGATGGTATTTTTAAATAAAAAGCGCGAAGGAAACCTTCGCGCTTTTTTGCTTTAACAAACTCCGCCCCGTTCAAGTTTAAGCTTCACTTTCTTCGCTTGCGCCTCTATCCTTCGGGTATATGTTTATGAAGGAATTGCCTTTTGCCCAATCATTCATTTTCCCTCTGTAAACATCCTTTTTCAAAAAACATGAAATGCCCAAAAGCGTGAAGGAATGGCAAAAATCTGTCTTTGCACGTTTTTGCCCCCCTGCGTAAAATAGCAGCACATTTAAAAATGCTATGCGGGGTTTCCTTACCATACTACCGGGCACAGGCGGGCAGTTTAGCCGGCCCGGCAGGGGCTTTACCCAAACTTCTGCAAAAATTACCGGCACCGGTATAGTTTTTACCGGCACTCCGAAAACTTTTGCCGAAACTCCTACAGCTTTTACCCCCACCGGGGGCTTTGCGCCCCGTATGGGTAACAGCGCGCCCCATACTCCGAAAAATTCTGCCGGCACCGGTAAAAAAATTACCGGCACCCCTAAAACCTATACCGCTCCGGTAAAACTTTTACCGGCACTCCGAAAACTTTTACCGGCTTCGGCAAAGGCATTACCCGTACGGGTAATTTCTTTCCGCAGGCGGGTTCAACTCTTTTTCTCACTAAAAAACAATTAAACACTATGAAAAAGGATTTTATTCCCGATGCCGATGCCCAGTTCGATAGCTGGGAAGAAAACTTTGTAACCAAACTGGCTACCCATGCCGCTGCCCTGGGCTACACCCCGGACGAAGTAGCTGCAATAACCGGCAACATTGCCGGGCAGCGCAGTAAGTACGCTACCTCGCAGGCGGCCAAAGCAGCCGCCAAGGCTGCGGTAAACGATGCCCGCGTAGCCCGAAAAGGTACCGAAAAGGACATACGCACTTTTGTAAAAAACCTGAAAACCCGCACCGGTTATACTACCGGCATTGGCAACGATTTGCTCATTATTGGCCCTAATGAAACCGTTGACTGGGATAACATGAAGCCTACCCTGAAGGCAACCCCCGATGGCGACCGCATTCGCATTGATTGGAACAAAGGCCCGGCCGATGGAGTAATTATTTACAGTAAGCGGATAAATTTTGACGGGCAGTTTAACCCCATTGGTATTGACCTGGAGCCGCCTTTTTACGATGAACGCAGCAACGCCAACCAAAACCAGAGCGAAACCCGCGAGTACTATGCTATTTACTTAGTTAAGGACGAGCAACGCGGCCTGCGTAGCGATACTATAAGCATTGCCGTGCAGGGGAAGCAGTAAAAACAGAACAGCAAGGGCAGGGGACTGCCCTTGCTGGTTAATTTACCTCTTAGGTTCGCCTGCAGCAAAACCTGCGGGGGCATCAAGCCCCCTTTAGGGGATTTAGGGCTTAAACCTTTCACTCACCTTCAACTCCTTTACGCCTGCTTCGTGTTTGTAAAAGCCTTCGCCTGTTTTTACCCCCAGGTAACCGGCTGTAACCATGTTTACCAACAGCGGGCAGGGAGCATACTTGGGGTTGCCAAAGCCATCGTGCAATACGCGGAGGATAGCAAGGCAAACATCTAAGCCAATAAAGTCGGCCAGTTGCAAAGGGCCCATAGGGTGCGCCATGCCCAACTTCATTACCGTATCAATTTCTTGCACGCCCGCCACGCCTTCATACAAAGTATAAATGGCTTCGTTAATCATGGGCATTAAAATCTTATTTGCCACAAAGCCCGGGTAGTCGTTTACCTCCACCGGCACTTTGCCCAGACTTTTCGAGGTTTCCATAATTACCGTCAGCACCTCAGCCGAGGTGGCATAGCCTTTTATAACCTCCACCAGTTTCATTACCGGCACGGGGTTCATAAAGTGCATGCCAATTACCTTATCGGCCCGCTTAGTGGCAGCACCAATTTTAGTAATAGAAATAGAAGAAGTGTTCGAAGCCAGAATGGTTTCGGGTTTACACAGCTCGTCCAGCTGCTTAAATATTTTCAGCTTAATGTCCACGTTCTCGGTAGCGGCTTCCACTACCAGGTCGGCATCCTTACAGGCATCTAATGCTGTGTTGGTAGAAAGGTTTTTCAGCGTAGCGGCTTTGGCTTCTTCGGTTATGCCGCCCTTGGCCACCATGCGGTCCAGGTTTTTGGTAATAGTAGCCAGCGCCTTGTTCAGCGCCTCGGCCGATATATCAACCAAAGTAGTTTCGTAGCCATTCATGGCAAATACGTGGGCTATACCATTGCCCATGGTGCCTGCCCCTATTACCGATACTTTTTTTATTGAACTCATTGCATTCCGTTAATTCTGTTTAAACAAAGAGTGGCGAATATAATTTCTTTAAAAACTCCGCCTGTTGGGCTTTATTTGCTCCGCTTTTACAGAATGGACAACAAACGACTTCGGATTTTCGCGCTTGGTATCGTCATCTTCATGCCGCTTATCTTCTTCTTTATCTTCAAGCCGCTCAGCAAAGTCCCCAGGCCCAAAGCGCCACCGCGTTTATTTTCGGAAGGGGTGGTGGAAACCACCAACGATAAGGGCGAAAAAGTGATGGATTCGGTGTACCATGTTATCCCCAATTTTAAGTTTCAAACACAAAATGGCGACTCGCTCGAACTGGATTCGCTGCGCGGAACCATTTATGTGGCCGATTTCTTTTTTGCCACCTGCCCCGGTATTTGCCCCAAGCTGAGCAACAGTCTGGAGCGGGTGCAGCAGGCATTTATTAAGGATAAGAACTTTAAGATAGTGTCATTTACCGTTGACCCTGCCAAGGATACGCTGGAAGCTTTAAGAAGATATGCCGACCTGCACAATGCCATTCCTACCAAATGGTATTTCCTGCGCGGCCCTCAGGAAAACATCTTTAAACTGGCTTACGATGGGTTTTACATTACCGCCAAGCCCGATGAAGACGGTGGCCCCGAAGCCTACATTCACAGCGAAAAGTTAGTGCTGGTTGACTGGAACGGAAACATACGCGGCTACTACAGTGGTATTGATAGCTCCAGCGTAAACAAACTAATGGGCGACATTGTTCTTTTGCTTCGCTACACCGAAAAAGGTTTCAACTTTAAAGAGCAGAAGAAAACATCCAAACAAATTTTCTAATAAGTTAATCAATAGTTCATGTTACAGGCATCTATTAAAAAGAACGATAAACTTGCTTACCAGCTAATAGGCGTGGTAAGCTTTGTGGTGTTTGCAGCGGTGGTATCGCTAAGCCGCGTTACCCTAAATGTCGACCTCGGCTTCAATCCGCATATTTTTGCCACTATGGAGGCGGTTATCAACTCCGCGGTTTCTGTTTTACTGGTGCTGGCATTTATATTGGTAAAGCAGAAAAACTACACCGCCCACAAAAATGTAATGCTGGTTACCATAGCGCTTTCTACACTCTTTCTGGTATCATACATAGCTCACCACCTGTTTGCCGGTGAAACCAAGTTTGGTGGCGAAGGCACTATAAGGATTGTTTACTACATTATTCTTGCCTCACACATTATTCTGGCGGCTGTTATACTGCCGTTTATTCTTTTAACCGCCTACCGCAGCCTGGCCGGTGATTACGGCAAGCACAAAAAAATTGCCCGCTACACCTTTCCGCTTTGGCTGTACGTGTCGGTTACCGGGGTAATTGTTTATCTGTTAATCTCCCCTTATTACCAATAGAACCCTTAGCTTTACGCCATGAAACGCTACTTACCCTTTTTGCTCCTGCTTTGTTTAATAACCATAGTTACCTTTCATGCCGGTGCCCAGTGTGCCATGTGTCAGGCCACGGCCGAAAGTTCCATGGATGCCGGTTCATCGGCTGCCGAGGGAATTAATAAAGGAGTAATGTATCTGTTCTTTATGCCTTGGATTATACTTGGCACCATAGCCTACTTTTGGTGGAGGGCACAGAAGAAGGCACAGCAATAACCATAAACTTTAGCTTATAACGAAGGGGTGTTGGGTGCAACACCCCTTCGTGTTTATATTCGCGCCACACACTCATCTCTATGTCGGAAAATATGGTAGCCAAAAGTGCGTCAGGAAAAATGTCGTTCGAAGATTTTAAAAACGAGGTACTGAATGATTTTCGCGTTGCCTGCATAAGCCGCGAAACCAGTTTGCTGGGCCGCAAGGAGGTGTTAACGGGTAAAGCCAAGTTTGGAATTTTCGGTGACGGAAAGGAGTTAGCCCAAATAGCTCTGGCCAAGGCCTTTAAACAGGGCGATTGGCGCAGCGGCTACTACCGCGACCAAACCTGGATGATGGCGCTGGGCGAGGTAACAGTGGAGCAGTTTTTTGCCCAACTGTACGCCAATGTTGACCAACAGGAAGAACCCATGAGCAGCGGCCGCCAAATGAACGGCCACTACGCCACCCGCAGCCTGGACAACAACGGCGAG
>CAZLXD010000009.1:0-15138 GCA_964563185.1 uncultured Chitinophaga sp. | reverse complement strand
CGGAAATTGGCTCGACCAAACTACCCGCCACAATTCTTCAGCCGATGCTTCGCCTACCGCCTGCCAAATGCCGCGCTCACTGGGCTTGGCATTGGCTTCTAAATTGTACCGCCAGAACGAAGAACTAAACGACTTTGATATCTTTTCAGATAAAGGCAACGAGGTTTCTTTTGTTTCCATTGGCGATGCAAGCACCAGCGAAGGTTTATTCTGGGAAACGCTGAACGCAGCAGGTGTTATGCGCGTGCCCTTAGCCGTTTCGGTTTGGGATGACGGCTACGGAATTTCGGTGCCGAAGAAGTATCAAACAACCAAGGAGAGTATTTCTGAAATAACCAAAGGTTTTCAAACCGATGCTGAAGGCCGCGGCATTGATATATATGTGTGCGAAGGCTGGAACTACCCCAAACTGGTAGAAACTTACAAGCGCGGCATTGAAAAGGTTCGCAAAACACATATCCCCGCCCTGTTCCATATTACGGAGGTAACTCAACCACAGGGGCACTCTACTTCGGGCTCGCACGAGCGCTACAAAACACCCGAGCGCATGGAGTGGGAAAAACAATACGACTGCATTAAGAAAATGGCGGAGTGGATAACAGGCAGCGGAATTGCCACCACTGAAGAATTGGAAGAAATACAAAGCAACGCACGCCAACACGTACTTGGTAGTAAAACTTTAGCCTGGCGCAAGTATGCCCAGCCGCTAAAGGAAGAGATTGGTGAGTTAGTAAATAGAATAAGCGAGTTAGCAAATGAGGCCGGAGATGAAAATCTTCAATCCCATATCACCAATCTGCAATCGGCCATTGACCCTGTTCGTAAGGATATTCTAAAAACAGGAAAGAGTGTGTTGCGCCAGTTTCGCGGGCAAAGTTCGCCTGCGCTCAACGAACTTCGCGAGTGGCTACAGGCTTTTCAGGAAAAATATCAGAACGTTTATTCGCGCCATCAACACAGCGAAAGCAGCCGCAATGCGTTGAAAGTTCCGGTGGTGCCTGGGCAGTACTCTGCTGAATCAAAAACGCTAAACGGCTTTGAAATACTGAATACCCTTTTCGATAAGTTGTTTCAAAAATACCCCAACGTGGTAGCCTTTGGCGAAGATGTGGGAAAGATTGGCGATGTGAATCAGGGTTTTTCGGGTATACAGGATAAGTATGGCGAGCACCGTATTTTCGACACAGGCATCCGCGAAGCTACTATTATGGGGCAGGGTATTGGTTTAGCTCTGCGCGGCCTTCGCCCCATTGCCGAAATTCAATACCTCGATTACCTGCTGTACGGCTTAGAACCGTTGGTAGATGATTTAAGTTGCCTGCAATACCGCACTGCGGGCACACAAAAAGCTCCGTTGATAGTGCGTACTCGCGGCCACCGTTTGGAGGGGATATGGCACACGGGCTCGCCTATGGGTATGATTATAAATTCGCTGCGGGGAATGTATGTATGTGTACCACGGAACATGGTACAAGCAGCGGGTATGTATAACACACTATTACAAAGCGATGAACCTGCGTTGGTTATTGAATGCTTAAATGGCTATCGCTTAAAAGAGCAACTCCCGGATAATATTGATGAGTTTACAGTACCGCTAGGCATTCCCGAAGTTATTAAGGAAGGTGATGATGTTACCTTGGTAACCTACGGTAGCTGTGTGCGCATAGCCGAAGAAGCTATTCAGCAGTTGGTAGAAGCGGGTATTAGTGTGGAACTGATTGACGTGCAAACACTCCTTCCTTTCGACATTCATCATTCTATTATAGAATCGGTAAAAAAGACCAACCGTATTGTTTTTCTGGATGAAGATGTGCCGGGCGGGGCTTCAGCCTATATGTTTCAGCAGGTATTCGAAAAACAGGGGGCATTCCGCTACCTCGACTCCGAGCCGCGTACCATTACTGCCAAAGAACACCGGGCAGCCTATGGCACCGATGGCGACTACTTTAGTAAGCCCAATGCCGAGGAAGTGTTCGAGGTGATATATAATATGATGAACGAAACAGACCCGGCTGCTTATCCGGCCTTGTAGAGGTTGTTGCCTTTTAACAAAAAATAGATTTGCACAGATTTTGGTGGCCTATACTCTTTGTCTACTTTAAAAAGAATTTTTCCTCCACTATTTGCAACTCTGTGCATAAAATCTATATTTGCGTCCCCTTTTAATGGAGGATAGTGCCAAAAGCACTCAAAACCATTGGGAATTAAGGTAATAGATGGCAAAACAGGACCTGATAAAACAAGACGGAATTATCACTGAAGCATTGAGTAATGCTATGTTCAGGGTAAAACTGGAAAACGGGCACGAATTAATCGCCCACATATCAGGAAAGATGAGAATGCACTACATCAAAATTTTGCCCGGAGATAAAGTGCAGATTGAAATGAGTCCTTACGATTTAAATAAAGGAAGGATAACATTCCGATACAAGTAGTAGGAGATAAGTTTTAAGCAACAAGTAGATAGACAATACAAATACAAACCAACGGCAATGAAAGTAAGAGCCTCAGTAAAAAAGAGAAGTGCGGACTGCAAAATTGTAAGACGCAAGGGTGTTGTTTACGTAATCAACAAAAAGAACCCCAAGTTCAAACAACGTCAGGGATAATCATTCACAAATAAAGAATTAGACAAGAATGGCACGTATCGCAGGTATAGACCTTCCGAAAAACAAACAAGGCGCAATTGCCCTTACTTACATTTATGGTATTGGCAGAACCACTGCTGCTAAAATTCTTACCAGTGCTGGTATAGACCTTACTACCAAAGTAAAGGACTGGAACGATGAGCAGATTAACGGTATTCTGCAATACATGGCCGCCAACCTTAAAGTAGAAGGCGAATTAAGAGGGGAAGTTCAACAGAACATTAAGCGCCTTCAGGACATCGGAAGCTACCGTGGTATCCGCCACCGTAAAGGATTACCTGTTCGCGGACAGAGAACCAAAACCAACTCACGTACTCGTAAGGGTAAGCGTAAAACAGTTGCTAATAAGAAAATGGCAACCAAGTAATAACTAGACCATAGACAACAAATAATTCAAACGAAAAAAAATGGCCAAACAACAACAGCAACAATCAGCCGTTGCAAAAGCTAAGGCAAAGAAAAGAGTGGTAAAGGTGGACAGCGAAGGGAAGGCTTTCCTGAATGCTACATTCAATAACATCATTATCACTTTCACCAACATGCAGGGGCAAACCATCAGTTGGAGCTCTGCCGGTAAGGTGGGTTTCCGTGGTTCTAAGAAAAACACTCCTTACGCAGCGCAAATGGCTGCTTCTGAAGCCGCTAAAGTGGCACACGATGCGGGCCTTCGCAAAGTAGAGGTATTTGTAAAAGGCCCGGGTGCCGGGCGCGAGTCTGCCATCAGAACTATCTATGGTAGCGGAATTGAGGTAACCGTTATAAACGATACCACTCCAATCCCTCACAACGGATGCCGTCCTCCTAAAAAGAGAAGAGTGTAATTAAACCACAATACAGAAGAATTAAGAAGACTAAGTTATGGCAAGATATATTGGACCTACTACCAAAATCGCCCGCAAATTCGGTGAGGCTATTTTCGGAACTGACAAGTACTTTGATAAGAGAAACTATCCTCCGGGGCAGCACGGGCTTTCTAAGAAAAGAAAGACACAATCAGAGTATGCTGTTCAGTTAAAAGAGAAACAAAAGGCAAAGTATACCTATGGCTTGTTGGAGCGACAGTTCCGCAATCTGTTCGAGAAAGCTTCTCGTAAAAAAGGTATTACCGGTGAAAACCTGTTGAAGATGTTGGAAGGCCGCTTAGATAACACGGTTTACCGCTTAGGTTTTGCTGCTTCACGCGCTCAGGCCCGTCAGTTAGTAACGCACAAACATGTAAGTGTTAATGGACAAATCGTAAACGTACCTTCATTCCTTCTTAAGCCGGGAGATAAAGTGGCTTTGCGCGAGCGCTCTAAGAACTTAGATGTGGTAAAAGATGCTTTGGGTAAAAGAGGAAAGAAATTCAACTGGTTAGTATTAGATGAGAAAGCCGTTGAAGGAACCTTTGTTGATTTTCCTGAAAGAGACCAGATACCTGAAAATATCAACGAGCAGTTGATTGTGGAATTATACAGCAAGTAACAATTAATCGGATGCCGGAAAAACCGGCATTCGGCTTTGAATAAAAAAAAAACAAAACAAAATCCAGAATATATTATGGCCATGTTAACCTTTCAGAAACCCGATAAGATTACTCTTCAGAAAGCTACTGACTTTGAAGGAACATTTGAATTCAAGCCACTCGAGCCCGGATTCGGTGTAACCATCGGTAATGCTTTACGCAGAGTGCTGCTTTCATCTCTTGAAGGATACGCTATCAGCGGCATCAAAATTTCAGGTGTTGACCACGAGTTTTCTACCATTAAAGGAATTCTGGAAGATGTAACTGAAATGGTTCTTAACCTTAAGCAGGTTCGCCTTAAAAAGGTAATGGACGATGAGAACGCTGCCGACAAAATTTACATTGCGCTGAAGAATCAAAGCCAGTTCAAAGCCGAGCACATTGAAAAGCATACCAACGTTTACCAGGTAATGAATCCTGATTTGGTTATCTGCAATATGGAAGGCAATGTTAACCTCGAAATCGAGTTAACCATTTCTAAGGGCCGTGGTTATGTTCCCGCTGATGAAAATTCAAAAGACCATGCCATTGGTTTTATCGCTATCGACTCTATTTATACTCCTATAAAGAACGTAAAATACAGCGTGGAGCCTTTCCGTGTTGAACAGCGCGTTGACTTTGAAAAATTAGTGTTGGAAGTTTCTACTGACGGAACTATTCACCCTGAAGAAGCAGTAAAGGAAGCATCACGCATCATTATTCAGCACCTGATGCTGATTACCGATGAGCATATTGCCTTCGATTCTCCGGCATCAACCGAAACCGAAATGGTTGATGAGCATGTATTGCACATGCGCAAGCTGTTAAAGACACCTTTGGAAGATATGGATCTTTCAGTACGTGCCTTCAACTGCTTAAAGGCGGCTAAAATCAACTCCTTGGAAGAACTGGTACAATTCAACACGAACGACTTGTTGAAGTTCCGCAACTTTGGTAAGAAGTCATTAGTAGAAATTGAAGCATTGCTGCACGAGAAAGGCCTTAGCTTCGGAATGGATTTAGCTAAGTTTAAGTTAGACGAATAATTACATCTCGCTATTCAGTTTATATAATACAGATAAAAGATTAAGAAATGAGACACGGAGATAAGGTGAACAACCTCGGCAGAAAGACCGCTCACCGCCACGCTTTATTGAATAACTTGGCTTCGGCTTTAATTGAGCACAAGCGCATATTTACCACCGTAGCAAAGGCAAAGGCCTTGCGTGTGTTTGTTGAACCGCTGATTAACCGCAGCAAGGACAACACTACTCACAACAGACGTGTAGTGTTCAGCTACCTGCAAAACAAAGAATCCATCAAGGAATTGTTTGGCGTAATTGGTGCTAAAGTGGCCGACAGACCCGGAGGTTATACCCGTATTATTAAAACAGGTTTCCGCCCTGGTGATGCTGCTGAAATGGCATTGATTGAACTGGTGGATTTTAACGAAACCTATACTCAGAATAAGAACACTGCTAAGGCAACAGAGCCTAAGAAGAAGACCAGAAGAGCAGGTGGAGCAAAAAAATCTACTGCTAAAAAAGCTGACAAGCAGCAAGAAAGTGCTGCGGAAGAATAGTTACCGCAGTTGTTTAATAAAAAAGAGGCCCACTGAGTTTTCAGTGGGTTTTTTTATTGTTTCATACTTTAAGATAACCAGGTATGATAAATTACAAGCACTAAAACTTCATTATTTTGGTTTTACAAACTCAACGATTATGAAACACCATTTCCTTGTTTTATCGCTTATGTTTTGTCAGTTTACTCAGGCACAAACAGCCGATGACATCATCAACAAGCATATAGCCGCTACGGGCGGTGCGATGCTTTGGGAAAAAGTATTTTCCGTAAAGTATTCCGGAGTATATGTCATGGGGCCGGGCATGGAAGCTCCGGTAACAGAAGTAAACCTCTCTAAACCCTTTAAAGGCTACTACTCCGATTTCACCTGGCAGGGAATGACCAACAGTCAGGCTATGCGTGCCGATAGCGGCTGGAGTTACAACCCTTTTGGTGGTAAGCGCGAAACAGACCCGCTTTCGGCTAATGACATTCGCAGTATTAACCTTAACTGCGACCCACAAGGCATGTTGTTTAACTATGCTAAGAAGGGTTATACAGTAGATTATCTGGGCACGGATGATATGGATGGCACAGAGATACACAAACTCCGCCTTACTACTAAGGAAGGCGACATGGTGTATTACTTTATAGATGCCGAAAGTTTTTACATACTGAAAATTGCCCGCAGGGTAAAACTGCGCGATAAGGAAGAAAAATCGCAAACCGCATTTTCCGATTTTAGAAAGACAGACTATGGTGTGGTGTTATCTTTCTCTGCGCAACAAGTAGATGAAAAAGGCAATGAACAGGGCGGTCCTATCAACTTCAGCAAAATTGAGGTGAACGGTGCGCTTGATGCTTCCATCTTCGATAAGCCGAAGCAATAAGAACAGAATTGGATGATTTGATAAGGGAATACAAAAGATAACTACCATGGTGAACAGGATATATACCGTAGCAATAGCACTTACAGTAAGCGTTAGTGCCTTTGCACAAAAAGGGAAAACGGCAAAGTCAAAACAGGAAGCACCAAGCGTTAAGCTTACGTCCGCTTCGCTTGGCAAAATGGAAGCGCGCCACATAGGGCCTGCGGTGATGGGCGGACGTATTACTTCTATCGATGGCTTCAACAATGACCCCCGTATTATCTACGTGGGCACAGCAGGTGGCGGTGTTTGGAAAACTAATAACGGAGGCTCGCAGTTTAAACCTGTATTCGACAAGCATTGCCAGAGTATTGGTGCAGTGGCAATAGACCAAACTAACTCTGATGTGGTTTGGGTAGGAACCGGAGAAAGCAATATGCGTAACACAGTTTCTATTGGCAATGGCCTTTACAAAACAACTGATGGTGGCGAGAACTGGGTGTTTATGGGCTTGCCGGAAAGCGAGCACATCAGTAAAGTGGTTATTCACCCGAAAGACCCGAATACTGTTTTTGTAGCGGTGCCGGGTAAGTTATGGCGCAATTCTTCAGAACGCGGTTTGTATAAAACTACAGATGGAGGAAAAACATGGAACAAAATTCTGTTTGCTAACGACAGCACCGGCTGTGCCGATTTTGTATTGAATCCGCAAAACCCTGAAGTAATGTATGCCTCGCTTTGGCAGGTGCGCAGAAAACCCTATTCGTTTGCATCGGGTGGCACTGCTTCAGCTGTTATGAAGAGTACCGATGGCGGGAAAACCTGGAAGAAAATACATAATGGCTTTGCGGCAGGAGACATTGGAAGAGCTGCCTTGGCCATTGCTCCTTCTTCGCCCGATAACATTGTAGCCATTGTTGAAAGCAAGCGCACCAGTTTGTTTTTGAGCACTGATGCGGGCGAAACCTGGAAAGAACAAAGCGCTGATGATAATGTATGCGCCCGTCCTTTCTATTTCTCTACCCTTATGGTGGATCCTTTCGATGCAAAGCGCGTTTACCGCCCTGCGTTTGAGTTTTCGTACAGTGAGGATGGCGGTTACAGTTGGGTGCGTGCGCAAAACAGTGGCGGTTGGGTGCATGTGGATATGCACGCCCTTTGGATAAACCCGAAAAACACTTCACACATGTATGTGGGCACCGATGGCGGTGTGTATATGAGTGTTGACCGCGGGAACAACTGGGTATTCTTAAACAATATGACGGTGTCGCAGTTTTACCATGTGCAGGTAGATGAACAAGACCCTTATTGGGTATATGGTGGCTTGCAGGATAACGGCAGTTGGAAAGCTCCTTCGCAGAATGCGGGGGGCATTAAAAATGGCGACTGGATAAATGTAGGTGGTGGCGATGGTTTTTGGGTGCAGCCCGATGCCGAAGACCACTCTATTGTTTACAGCGAGTACCAGGGAGGCCACGCTAACAGGGTTAACACGAAAGCCAACCAGTGGCAGGATATACAACCCAAGGCCGGAGAAGGCGACCCTAAGCTTCGTTTTAACTGGAACACTCCCATAGTTAGAAGTGTGAATAACAAGAAGCGTATTTACATGGCTTCGCAGTTTTTGTATAAGAGCGACAACCGCGGCTTAAGCTGGGAACGCATTTCGCCCGATTTAACCACGAACGATACGAACAAGCAGAAGCAGGAAGAGAGCGGAGGTCTGACTGCCGATAATACTTCAGCCGAAAACCACTGCACCATTTTTACTATTGCCGAAAGCCCGCTGGATGCCAACATGATATGGGTGGGCACCGATGACGGCAATTTGCAATACACGCTGGATGGCGGTAAAACATGGACAAACACTTCAGCCAATTACAAGCTAAGCGGTGTGCCTGCACAAACCTGGGTAAGCAGTATTGAGCCTTCGCGGTTCGATAAGAATGTAGTGTATGCCACCTTCGACAACCACATGTATGGCGATATGAAAACATACTGTGCCGTTAGCCGCGACATGGGCAAGACATGGACCAAGTTTTCGTCAGATGTGTTTAAAGGCTACGCTCACAAAATAAAAGAAGACTTAGTGAGCAAAGACCTTCTGTTCCTTGGCACCGAAATGGGCTTGTATGTTTCCATTGATGGCGGAAAAAATTGGGTGCAGATGAAAGCCAACATTCCTGCTTACTGCTTAGTGCGCGATATAGTAATTGAACCTCGCACCAACGATTTGGTGCTGGCTACCCACGGCCGCGGAATTTTGATTGTTGACGACATTTCTCCGCTGCGTAAAATCAATACCGATATGCTGAACAGTGAGGTGGCTATTATATCTGCGCGCCCGGCTCCTGTAACTACCGGCCACTACGATGGTGGTTGGCCCGATGCCGGTGGTTTTGTAGGCCCCAACAGCAACGAGCAGGCGCAAATTCTTTACTACCTGAAAGGGCGGGTAAACAGCGGCAATGTAAAAATTGAAATATACGATGAGCAGGGGCAACTGCTGGTAGAACTGCCCGGCACCAAACGCAAAGGTATCAACAAAGTGTATTGGGATATGCGCGTAAAACCTCCGCGCGTGGCCGAGGGCGGCTCTAAGGCAGACTGGGCCAGCACTGTTGGGCCCATGGTGCGCGAAGGCAAGTACAAAGTAAAAGTGACCGTGAACGATAAGAGTGCTACCGGTGATTTGGTGTTGATTCCCGATCCTAAATCTTCGTTTACCAAACAGCAGCGCGATGAAAACTATAACGCGGTAATGCGCACTTTTAAAATGCACGAAGAGCTTGCCACGCTTATGGACTCGTTGCTGAATGAGCAAAAGCTGATTGTAAACGATACGGCTGCCTCTAACGTAATTAAAGAATACTATGATAGCCTTGAAGCTATTCGCGCTACACTGGTGCCTGTTAAAACCGGACGCACTGTTTTGTTTGCCGATGAAGAGCGCCTGCGCGATAAGATTACCGACATTTATTTTGGCGTAAACTTTTACGAAGGCGAGCCTACTGCCTCGCAGGTAAACGGCCTTAACCAGTTACAGCGCGACCTTAACGAGAATAAAAACAGACTGCAGGAAAAGAAGAAAACCTACCGCCCTAAAGTAAGTGCCGAGTTAAAAAGGTTGAAGAAGAATTCGCCTTACTAAGCAAGGCTTCAGATTGGATAAGAAAAGCGGAACGCCACACTTGGGTGGCGTTCCGCTTTTTTTATTTTCTAACTAATAGGCCTTACTTGCTGCCTTCGCTGTGTGGGCAGGCTTTTGCCGGTGCTGCAGTTCCGTGGTTGCAGCTTTTAGCTTCGTTGCCGTGATTAGCACAACCTTGTGCCGAGCCACCTTTCTGGCAACAGGCTTTCGCTTCTTCTTTGCCTTTTGTGCATTCGGCTTTTTTAGCTCCATCCTTACAGCAGGCTTTACCTTCTTTTTTTCCCTTTTCGCAACAGGCTTTCTTTTCGGTGGTGCCGCTTGTAATGGTAGTTGTGCCGCTTTTATTGGCTCCATCTACTTTTACTACAGGTGTTGCCTGCTTAGTTGTACCCGATGCTGTTTGCGCGTTGGCCAAAAATGCAAAGGCCATCATGCTCATTACAATTACTGCTTTCTTCATTTGTTATTGTTTTAGTTTTTAATAAATCGTATCAGAATCAATTTCCTTTCAAAAAAGTTAGGCATTATCGGGTAAAGTGCCTATAACCGTAATACCACCTTTTACTTTTTGCTTTAGTCCTACTTCAATTGTAGTGCCAATTGGTAAAAACAAATCTACCCGCGAGCCAAATTTAATGAAGCCCAACTCTGCGTTCTGCTGAACTTCATCACCTTCGTTTAAATACCAGCGTATTTTGCGGGCCAGTTTTCCGGCAATTTGCCGCACCAGTATCTCCGCATCGCTTTCATCGTGCTCCAACACAATAGTATTGCGCTCATTTTTTTCCGATGACTTAGGGTGCCATGCCACTAAATACTTGCCCGGGTGATATTTCTGATACTTTACCACTCCGCTTATAGGGCTGCGGTTTACATGCACATTGGCGGGACTCATAAAAATAGAAACCTGTATGCGCTTATCCTTAAAGTATTCGGTTTCCTGCACTTCCTCAATTACCACTACCCGGCCATCGGCAGGTGCCACAATGTGGTTGTCGCTTTCAAAAAAGTTGCGGTATGGTATGCGAAAGAAAGAAGCAAATGCCAGAATAACGAGCAGCGAAACCCCTCCGGTAATGTAGTAAACCGTTATGTTTCTGAAGTAAAAAGCCACAAAGGCATTTAGGGTAAGAAGGATAATTCCTGAAACGAACAGTATTTTGTACCCTTCGCGGTGAATTTTAACCTTTCTCTTCATAATTGCTTTTAAAAAATGACCGGCAAACCTAACCCAAAACGGGTAAACTTAAAATCGGATAACCACCGAAGAATAATGTATGTAGAACCTGCCTTAAGGCATAACGGTTTACTGGTTCACATATTCTAACAGGAGCATAAGGTTATTGGCCTGTGTAAATACCCAAAGCATAAATGCTACAAAGGGCACTGCAAAAAAATAAGCATCAAAGCGGTCTAAAAAGCCTCCGTGGCCGGGCATAATGGAGCCACTGTCCTTAATATTCAGGCTGCGCTTTAAAAGCGATTCTACCAAATCGCCATAAGTAGCGCCTGTAATAATAACTGCCGTCAGTATTAGCCACTGGACCTTCGATAAAATTTCAAGCCCGGGAACAAGCGGCAGAAACCAGGAAACCACCAGGGTAGTAATAGCTCCGCCTACAAGGCCTTCAATAGTTTTCTTGGGCGAAATACGCTCCAACAGTTTATGCTTACCAAACAGGGAGCCATACGAATAACAGGCGGAATCGTAAAACCATATAATGCCGAACACGGCTACTAAAAACACCGCTCCCTTCTCAAAGAAAATTTTGTTGGTAAGAATCATGGGAACCAGAATGTAAACTACCCCCAACACATTCCAGCCAAGGTTTTCAAACGGCCTTTCGCGCTTCGAAAACAGTTCCCAGGCAAACAATTTAAAAATGAGAATAGGCACCAGCACGTTCAGCGCCAGTGCTGAATCGCGCTGCATCATTATTACCTGAAAGAGTGCTTTCAACGGATTGGAAATATCGGGCATGGCACGCACCGGCTCCGATGAAAGAAGAAAGGAGAGCGCATACACCACAAAGAATACGGAAACCAAAAACCATTTACCCGAAAAACGCGAAGCGGATGGCTCCCGCTTTTCAACGGTGATGTTGAAGTATTCGATTAGCGACCCAACAAGCACTACCGACATTACTGCTAAAAACGACAAAGGGTGCCACAGTATGCCGCCAATCATTATAACGGCAAAAACTAAACCGGAGGCCGTTCTTACAAAAAGGTTTTTCATAGATTGTAGTTAGTTAAGGGTTTCGTGTTCCGATGGGGGGAGTGGCTCGTAGTAATCAATTTTTTTATTCCAGCGGTAAAACAAATATGTGCAGGTTGAAAATAACAATACCGAACCTAAGGTAAGATACCAGGGGGAGGAAGCCTCGGCTATATCAGCAGAAATAACCCCTGTGTTGAATAGATACTTAAGGAATACCGCCAGAAAGTTGTTGATGAAGTGGGCAATGATTGGCAACCATAAACTTCCGGAAACATAGTACAGAAAACCGAGGAAAGACCCGAGTACCCAAATGGCAAGGGTGTTGTCGTATTCAAAGTGAAACACCGCAAAGCAGAACCCCGAAATAAGTATAGCTGCAACGGGATTCGACTTGCCTTTCAGTAAATCGCCCAGTAACAGGCCGCGAAAGAAAAACTCTTCGGACAAAGCGGGTACTACTGCCATTATAAACCCTACCACAAAAAGCCGCGAAACTTCCTTAAACCCCAATAAGGCATTCGTCATTTCTTCAATCTTTTTCTGATGTTCATCCATACTACCCATGGAGGCCGGCATAGGTATTTTACGGTTCAGTTCTACTAAAAACTCAATAAAAAACTGAGCTATAACAATGGATAGCAAAGCCAGAACCACATACTTTAGTTCTACCTTTACATGCAAGCGAAGATGTTGGAACGGTTTGCCTGATTCTAACGCTGCAAACAATACTGCCGTTAACAAAAAGCCTCCCAGCGATGTAACAGCCTGCACATACAGGAAAGCATTGATGTCGTTTTGCCCGCTGAATATGCCATTTACCACATCTTCCGGCTTTTCCACGCCAAAGAGGGCATGTACAGATAAATACCCTGCATAAGATGCTACGCTTATACAAACAAGCAGTAGCGAAAACATTAATACCGATTTAAGAAAAGGAGGGAAGTAGCGGAAGGGTGGATTCATACCTGCCAAACATAAACACTATTTGTGAAAACGAAGCTTAGCTATCAACGCATCGGAAACCGAATCGGCATATATACCATAGGCATTCACCAGTAATCCCTTTAACCCGCTTTTTGATTCTATGGTGTACAGCACTACTTCATCATCCACATCGGTGTTGCCGTCAAAATGATAGGTGCCGGTTATTTCAAAATCATCGGGCGAAAGTTGCCGGCCGCTTGCGGAACACTCCAAACAGCTTTCGCGAAGATTAAAATCGCGGTCGTACCCTTTCTTTCTTAAATCATCAATGGCATGTACTAAAGTGCTGTATGCTTTCATGCGTAATGTTTATCGAATATACCAAAAGATAAGGCTCCGGATTTCTCCGAAGCCCTTTGCACTGCTAACCAAAAATGCACGCACTACCAATTCTTCACTATCTTTTCAGTAAACAGTTAAACGCTTTTTAAAGTAAAAATTGTGACCGGAAAACTAAACCGCCCCGGCAACAGAGGTTACAATAGCCAAAATCCTTTTACTACTGCGTTACTGCTTTCAGGGTTCGCTCAATTTGCTTTTGGTGCCTGCGGCTGTGCATGCCAAAAAACTGCACCATGTGGTACAGATTCATTTTGCCGGCAATGGCGTGTCTCCAAAGGGTTTTGTGGGTTTGCTCTTCGCTTAATTCCTGCAACTTATTGAGTGTTTGCTCGCGTACCTGCTGCCATTGCATTTCGAGGTGGGCCAGTGATTGATATGCTGATTTAGGCACTACAATTTCGGGCGCTTTGAATTTTATATTGAACGTAAAAACAATTTGCACCAACAACCACCGCCACTTGTGCTTAAGCCCCTCTTTCCCTTCGCGCGAGGTATCCTGCGATTTCTTCATTAAATACTTCAGCGACATTTCTTCGGCAGTAATCAGGTGGGCAATTACTTGGGCCACGCTCCATTTATCGGGGGCAGGCTTTTTGTTGATGATATCATCGCTGTAGTTTTTCAATTCAACAAAAAGCTTTTTGCGTTCATGTTCCAATTGGCGAAACTGCTTTTTTAGTTGGGCATTCATGTGCCGGATTTTGAATAAAGAAAATGATTCTTTGTCAAACGCGGGTTGAATTTACTCTCGCCCGTTTGGCTTATCTTCGCCAAGTTTTTAAACCGCTGTTCTTCTCCTTTAGGAGAAGATGCCCGAAGGGCAGATGAGGTATGATAAAAATAGGCCACATAGAGTTACCCGATATGCCGCTGCTGTTGGCGCCTATGGAAGACGTGAGCGACCCTCCGTTTCGCCATTTGTGCAAAAAGTATGGTGCCGATATGCTATACACCGAGTTTATAAGTGCCGATGGCCTGGTGCGCGATGCCGAGAAGAGTGTAAAGAAGCTGGACATTTTTGATGATGAGCGCCCTGTAGGGATTCAGATTTTTGGAGGCGAGGAAGATGCCATGATGCGCAGTGCCGAAATTGTGGAAGCCTCCAGGCCTGAATTGCTCGATATTAACTACGGCTGCCCCGTAAAGAATGTAGTGTGCCGCAATGCCGGTTCGGGCATACTGCGCGATATTGATAAAATGGTAAAGCTGACCGAAGCGGTGGTGAAGAGCACCAAGCTTCCGGTAACGGTAAAAACACGCTTGGGTTGGGATGAAGATTCTATTCGCATTGTGGAAGTAGCGGAACGCTTGCAGGATGTGGGCATAAAAGCTATTTCCATACACTGCCGCACCCGCCACCAAATGTACACCGGCAGTGCCCGCTGGGAATGGATTGCCAAGGTAAAAGAGAACCCGCGCATAACCATTCCGGTGTTTGGCAATGGCGATGTGGACACGCCTGAAAAAGCGATTGAAATGGCTAACCGATACGGAGCCGATGGAGTGATGATTGGCCGCGCTTCGATTGGCTATCCGTTTATTTTCCGCGAAATAAAACACTTTGTAAAAACAGGCGAGCATCTGGCTCCACCTACTCTTTCGGAAAGGTTAGATGCCTGCAAAACACATTTGGAACGCAGCATTCAATGGAAAGGAAATAAGCTGGGCATACTGGAAATGCGCAGGCACTATGGCCCTTACTTTTCGGGCTTGCCCAACATTAAAGGTTTCCGCTCGCGCTTAGTTACCAGCGATAGCCAAACGGAGATAACTTGCATACTACAGGAAATAGAAGCGCACTATTCTAAAGAAGAAAACTTAGTGTATGCCACTGCTGCCAGGCCAACAGCAGAAAGGTTGGCGGTGAAATGACGGCG
>CAZLXD010000008.1:0-34726 GCA_964563185.1 uncultured Chitinophaga sp. | reverse complement strand
GCTGCACACTGCGCAACCTATCTGCGTTCAAGATTTATGCGCCTAATCCTTTAAATGTATTGCAGAAGTTAAAAAACACAGCTGATGAGCAAATAATCAAGGGCATTTTTTTTCCCTGTGTTCTGGTGCGGAAAGGAAAAATATAACTGCGGTAAACATAGTGCGTCACATAAACACCATACAGAAAGTAACTGGCAGTGGTTTTCTCCAAACTACCCGTAAAAAACCAAAAGCTGATAAAGAAAGGAGCCACACCCTCCTGTATCATCCACCCCAGTTGATTGCTCACCATCGGCCCCCAGCCTTCGGTGGTATGCCTGCCGTAAGGAGCAGTCTTCTTCAATAAAAACGGAAAGGCAATAATTCCGAGACCAATCCAGGAGTAGAGTAGGTAGTAGTAGGTGTCTATGCTCATATCGTTAGTCCTCCATCAATACTTATAACACTTCCTGAGATAAACTGTGCTTCATCGCTGGCGAGAAAGGCATATAGGTTGGCTACGTCTTCAGGTGTACCTAGCTTTTTCAAAGGTACTTTTTCCGTCATCATAGCAATTACTTTTTCGGGAATAGTTTTAATCATATCGGTAGCAATAAAACCCGGTGCCACGGCATTAACGGTAATGTTGTTTTTGCCCAGTTCGCGGGCTAACGTTTGCGTAAAGCCGATTACTCCTGCTTTGGTAGCGGCATAGTTGGCCTGGCCGTAGTTGCCATATAAACCAACTATGCTGGAAGTATTAATGATTCTTCCAAAGTTGTTTTGAATCATAACAGGAGATACCGCTTTGCAGCAGTTAAATACACCCGTCAGATTCACATCCAACACCTGCTGCCATTGTTCGCTGGTCATTTTTTGCAGCGATGCATCGCGGGTAATTCCTGCATTGTTAATGAGAATGTTTATCTGTTTAAAGTGTTTGATTGTTTCCGTAGTTGCTTGTTCTACATCGGCAAGACTGGCAACGTTTACTTTGAAGAACTTCATATTGGGGTTATCCTGTTTAGGATTAGGCTCTACCCAATCCCACACGGCTACCAAAGCCCCCTCACACAAAAATTTCTCTGCGGCAGCTTTTCCAATGCCCGAACCGCCACCGGTTATAACTACTACTTTGTTTTCGAAACGTTTCATGAAGTGAAAATAAAAAAGGAACCTCTCTCGAAGTTCCTTTGTAATAGCTCTCAATAGCGTGAGTTACTTCATGTTATGAAACACCTGTTGCACATCGTCATCTTCTTCCAGCTTTTCAATCAGCTTAATCACTTCTTCGGCTTCGGTATCGCTTAGTTCTTTATAGAAATCAGGAATCTTTTCGTATCCGCTTTCTGTAATCTCTATTCCTTTTGCTTCCAGCGCTTTTGAAAGGTTACCGAAATCGGTAAAGTCGGCATAGGCAGTTACCACACCATCTTCTTCACTTAGTTCAGATAAGCCACCGTCAATCAACTCCAGTTCCAGTTCTTCTAAATTCCAATTGCCTTTGTTGAATTTAAAAAACGCCTTCTTCTTAAACATATACTCCACCGAGCCGGAGGTACTCATAGCTCCTCCGTTCTTATTGCAAATGGTGCGCAGGTTGGCAATGGTGCGGGTGGGGTTATCGGTAGCCGTGTCAATCACAATCGCCACACCGTGTGCTCCGTAACCTTCGTAGGTTAGTTCCTCGTAACCGGCAGTATCTTTCGAAGTAGCTCTTTTAATAGCATTCTCTACTCTATCCTTGGGCATATTTACCGCCTTGGCGTTTTGTATGCAGGCGCGCAGGCGGGCATTGGTATCGGGGTCTCCGCCACCGGCTTTTACGGCAATGGCAATATCTTTTCCAATACGGGTGAAGGCTTTAGCCATAGCACCCCATCTTTTCATTTTCCGTTCTTTACGGTATTCAAACGCACGACCCATAGTAAATTGATTAGGTTGAATGGCGAAAATAAAATTTGCTGTTAAATACATTGGCAAACAGGTGGCACAGATTAGGCGGATAATTGCAGATTGTGCTCATCTTTGCCTATCATAAAAAAAGATAAGGATCTTGAGCGTGGTATCATTTAAAGCCATCATTAAAAAGTTTGACAGCAAAGGCGAAAAAACCGGATGGAGTTACATTGAGGTAGAAGAAGCTACAGCACAACAACTGAAGCCCGGAAACAAACAATCGTTTCGCGTTAAAGGGAAACTCGATAACCATTCCATTAAGCAGGTAGCGCTTATTCCCATGGGCGAGGGCAACTTTATTATGCCGCTGAATGCAGAAATGCGCAAAAGTATGGGTAAGCGCAAAGGAGCTGAACTGAATGTGCAGTTAGCTTTGGATGAAACACCTTTTCAGTTTTCGGAAGATATGATGGCTTGTTTGGAAGATGAGCCAAAGGCATTGGCGGCTTTTAAAAAACTTTCAGGGGCAGAACAAAAGTATTTCAGCAAATGGATTGAAAGCGCCAAAACCGAACCTACCAAAGCCAAGCGCATAACTCAAATGCTGAATGCCATGCTACAAGGTTACCGCTATGGTGAAATGATACGGGCATTAAAAGGGAAGGAGGGCGGATAGGGATGTTGAACGGGGGCGGACGATACGCAGTTATTTTATTGGTTTTATGTTTAGCGGGCATGCAAGCTTTAGCAGCTACCGGAGTGGACTCGACTATGGTAAGCACCCGAAAGGAAGCCGTAGGAAGAGTAAACCGTTTCAGCACACACCACCAACCTTATATAGATACCGTAACCCGGAAGGCAGTATTGCGCAACGAGCATTCCTCTTTTGCACGGAAGTTTTTGCGCGGTAGCGGATTGGTGTTTGGTTACGAAGCCATTTCGCTTTGCATTCTTTATGCATCGCCTTACTCTTTCAGTAAATGGTACACCCCTACCCCGAATAGCTACCGCGAAAACATGCGAATAGCCTTTACTCAGCCTCCGGTAATTGATAAAGACTATTGGTACATTAATTATCTGGGGCATCCTTATCAGGGTGCCTGCACGTATAATGCGGTTCGTTCGCAGGGGGCAAAATTCTGGCAGGCGGGTTTGTTTGCATTGGGGCATTCTATGGTATGGGAATACCTGATAGAATCGGGAAACGAGCGCCCAAGCGTACAGGATATAGTGGTAACTCCGGTGGTGGGCAGTCTGGTGGGTGAACTCATTCATCAGGCTACCATCAGCATGGCGCGCAATGGCTATACCTGGTACGAGGGAGTTTTTGTTTGCGTGTTCAATCCCATGTTTGCCATTAATAACGGGTTTAAGTTTGCCGGAAAACCTGTGCGGAAATTCAAACGCTGATTCAACAAAGCGTTAATAGTTGCTTTAGCTGTAAAAAGTAAAAGCATAAGGCTTATCATTGCGCCCAATTACAAATTACATGAGTTCATTCAACAAAGAGCAGGTTTTAGAGGACTTCCGTAACTGGAGTTCCATGATTAAGAAGTATCAAATTCCCAGCACCCGCAAAGCGGTAGTTCAGTTAGCCAACAGTTTCAGTTTTTACATAGCGCTGCTTATTCTGCAATTCTATTTATACGATAAATCGGTATTGCTGAGTGCGGCCGTAGCCATCCTGAACGGATTTATTCTTGGCCGTATATTTATTATACAGCACGATTGCGGCCACCGCTCTTTTACCCGC
Organism: uncultured Chitinophaga sp.; assembly: GCA_964563185.1. Classification (GTDB taxonomy): domain Bacteria; phylum Bacteroidota; class Bacteroidia; order Chitinophagales; family LD1; genus Bog-950. The sequence continues at coordinate 31,095 of CAZLXD010000008.1, read as the reverse complement.
TACCAAACATTAAACGATGTTATAGGCACCTTTTGCAGTATATGCACCTTAATACCTTATGAGTATTGGGCTAAGAACCACAACTTCCACCATGCGCACACCGGACAGTTGGAGTACAGTGATATTGGTGATGTGGAATGCTTAAGCACGGAGGAGTATTCTAAGCTAACCTGGAAAGGGAAACTGTGGTACCGCATTTACCGCAATCCGTTTTACCTGTTTACCATTGGCGGGTTTATTTATGTAGTGGTATACAACCGCTTTGCTTTTCTTAAAACAGAACCATTTAAAAAGGTGCGTAAGAACGTAACCATCAGCAATGTGCTTTTTGTAGCGGTGTATGCTTTGTTGGCTTACCTGATTGGCCCCGGAAAGTTTTTAATAGTACAGTTTGTGAACCTGTTATTCTTTGGCACGTATGCTCTTTGGTTCTTTTACATACAACACCAGTACGAGCACATTTATAAAAGCAGTAAGGATAACTGGAACTATGTAATAGCTGCCGTAAAGGGAAGCACTTACTACAAACTGCCCGGCATTTTCCATTGGCTGACGGGTAATATTGGTTACCACCATATACACCATTTAAGCCCGGCTATACCTAACTACAACCTGCCCCGCTGCCACCGCGAAAACCCCGTGTTTGAAAAGCATGCCAACACCATTACCTTTTGGCAAAGCCTTAAAACCGTAAAGGCCAACCTGTGGGACGAAGCCCAGCAAAAGATGGTTTCGTTCAGCGAATACAAGCAGTTGAAAGCAAGGTATAAGTGAAGTAAGATGCGTTACTTCTGCTTCACCATCCTTTTAGTTTCCACCACCTTACCATTTACCAATAAACTATAGCTGTATTGCCCGCTGCTAAGGTTAGCAGCAAACACGGTTACTACTCCGTAGCCGCTTTTTACATCGGCTGTTTTTATAGTGTTGCCCAGCAGGTCGGTAAATACTATTTGTGCACCCTCTATGCTTTCGGGTAAGTAATACGAAATAGAAGTTTGCTCGGCAAAGGGGTTAGGCACGTTTTGCTCCAGCACTATCACCTGCATACTCGTCAGTTCCACATTTATCTTGTTCACCGCTGTTTCATCCTCTCCCCCGTTTTTAAAAGCAGCACCTGTGCCGCAGCAACCGTTCAGGCGGTTTTCCCAAGCGGTAAGCCGGTCGGTTATTACTTCGCTAAGCGAATCAATTTTGGCTTGCTGGCTTTTTACCGCACCAACCAGAACAGGAATAAGCCCAATGTAATCCATGCCTTTGTATACAAGCTTAGGGGTAAGCACTTTACCGTCAAGGTCTTTTGTTTCAGGTTGTATTACATCGGTAACCAACTCCGGAAAAACCTGCTCCACCTCCTGTGCAATTAAACCGTAGCGCTTGCCTTTAGGCAGCGATAGGTAAGGGTAATCTGCCGTGTTATATTCATAGGTTTTAGGCTCCAGGCGTAACAAAGCGGCCAAGGCGGTATCGCCTGTATATGCGCTCACTTTACTCTTCAGTTTTGAGTCCGAACTCTGTGTAATGGTACCCGTGCTGTGCACATCACCGTTAAAATAACCGGCATAAAAATTAGGGGCCGAACCTAATGCACGGGCATACAAACCGTAGTTAAGCCCTATAGTGTCGGTAGCCTGAAAATTACCTCCAAGGTTTTCATATTGCGAGCCAGCGGCCATGCCTACCAATGCTATGTTGGTGGTGGTAGCGTTAGCCCACTCCGTCACACCGGCTACCCCTACATTAGCATCCGCAGAACCCTCGGTAAAACCACCAACTCCCAGGTTTACTGCGGCCAATGTATCTTCAGCTACTCCCTTCACCCCAATATTCATATACGATGCTCCACGGCTTTCGCCCAAAACACCCACCATTTGCACATTACCACCTTCGCCCAATCCGTAAACACCCTCCCGGCCTCCGGTAAAACTGCCCCCTGTCCCGGCATCATCTCCGGTATTATTTTCATACTTCGAGTAACCCGAAACAGCCGCCACCGTACCCACCGCACTATCAGTGGCATAAACAGCCTTTACCACCGCACTGGTGCCGGTGTAGGTGCTGCCAAAGTATGAGGCTATGCTATCGGTAGTATTCGCCACATTAAAATAGGCGTTGCTGCGGGTAGTAGGTATACCCACCCTTAGCCCATCGTCATACACCTGGCTGTTGCACAGCACGCGGTTTAGGGTATCCCACTTGGGCAGGTAGTTGGGCGGGGTGCTGCCCGGCAGGCTGCAGGTGCCCACCTTGCCCTCTATTTGTGTTTGTTGTTCTTGTATGGCGGCTATGGTAAGGGGGATCAGGCCGGTGTAGTTAACGGCTTTTGTCCTTATTGTATCTTCTAAAACATTACCGGCAGTATCTATAACCTGTGGTATTAGCATACTACTTACAACACTTGGCACCACTGTATCAATTTGTTGAGCTAACAATCCATATTTTCTACCATCTGGAAAATTCATGTACGGAAAAGAATCAGTCTTGAATTTGTATGACTTTACCTGAATATCCCCAATAATGTCTAAAGCATTCGTTACAGAAGTTATACTATCCTTGAATTGAGCATCTGATATTTGGTTGGGTTGACCAGAGCAGTAAATTTCTCCTCTAAAAAAACCTGCGATAGCTGGAGTTGAGCAGGTTTTTATTGCGCTCGCATATACTCCAATGTTATAGTTTGAACAGCCCGTGAAAGCGTTAGCCTCAAAGATACCTCCGAAGTTAAAATTCCCTGATTGAGCTCTACCAATAACACCAGCCCTGTATGGAATGGCCAAGGGTGAAATGCTAGTCAGTACAGGCGGAAAACCCGCAAAAGTTATTTGTGCTGGCGAGTTGCCTGCAACACCTACATTTGCAAAAGTTGCATTTTGGCTATAGCCCCATATGCCTACATTAAACGGGTTGGTATTTGAGGTAGAATAACTGGCAGTGCCTATTACTTGGTTAGTATTGTTTACTTCCAACTTAGCAAAGGGTGCCCACGTTAAGTTTATTCCCACATTTCTCGAAACACCCGCATCAGAAGGGTTAATCAACAAATTACCGGCACCGGTCGTTTCAAAATCAGTAATTCGTAAAGGTGTAAGCGAGTTAGTTAAACGCAACTGCGCAGCAGTTCCATCTACAATCTCTAATCTGCGGGCAGCATCAGCCCCTGTAGTATTTGCCCCTATACGCCAAAATCTGTTATGCCCTATTCGTCCCGTTTCTTGCCCTACTTGGTTAAAAAAAGTGCCGGTGTTAGCGTCATCTACATTAAACCAAAGCCCGTCATCAAAATCAGCCTGTATCTCAAACCGGTCATTAATGCCCTGTATGCGCCCATTAGGCCCCCAAACTATATGTGTTTGGTTAGCATCACTTGTCCATAAATCTAAGTTGCCCCACATTATACCTGTATTTGCCGGATCGTGAATACGTAAACCATCGCCTGCGGTAGTTCCGGAACCAAAAAAATCACCGGTTGTAAATGAAACGAGTGGTGCATGGCCAAAGGTAGATACTTCTATAAACCTTTGAGCAACTTGGTGCTGTATAATACCTGTCCCGGCTCCGTTTATACCTACCTGAAAACCCGTTCCATTAATTGTAACTGCGCTTGTATTAGTGTATTGGGTTACCACCGCAGCATTAGCATTGCGGTTTAGGTGCAACACACTACCGGGCGTGGTGGTGCCTATGCCTACGTTTACATCATCCCCAAGTACCATACAGTCATTACAGTCAACCTGTGCATTAGCACCTAAAGCCGCAGCATTAGTTAAATTGGCAGCACCCGGCACTGCCGAAAAACCAATAAAGGTATTATTACTGCCAGCCATATTGCCACTTCCGGCACCATTACCTCCTATTATCACATTTCCGTCACCATCGCTATTCCATGCTGCATCGGCACCTATAATTACATTTTGGATACCGTTTTGGTGGGTGGCTGCTGCTGAAGTACCAATAAAAACATTTGCTGCACCTGCGGTGTTGGCTGCACCTGCCCCCGAACCTACAAAAGTGTTATTATCTCCATTGTTGTCAATTCCGGCATCACGGCCTACAAAAGTATTATCTGTTCCTGTTGTATTGGTAGCGCCTGCATCGTTGCCTACAAAAGTGTTGTTGATGGCGCCATCGTTTACGCCCGCCCCTACACCCACATATATATTGCTGTTATCTCCGTTGTGCCATAGCACAGGCTCTCCATCTATCCAAAAACCGGTTGCTGGGTCAACCATGTTTAAGTTCCCATCGGTTTGTAGGGTCATGTATGGTGTGTTGTTCGTAAAGAACTCAATAGGCTCGTTGAAATTATTTCTAATTTCTAAAGTACCAGATGTGCCACCTGCATCCCAACCAAGAAATGGAGTTCCAGTTGCTGGTCGCAAATTGCTTGTTGTAGTTGTTTGTGCATTGCTTCTTGTAACAATACATGTTGCAAGAAAAATAAATAGATGTTGCAGTTTCATATAGGTTACTTTATTTAGTTAAAATAAATTTGCCGCTTTGAAAATTCTTATTCTTATTTCCTAAACTGTAATAGTAATTGCCACTACTAAAGGTTGACATGTCAATTAAAAATGAAGTGTTTGATGCAGTAACTTTCTCCCGCTTTATTTCCTTAAACTCTGCATCAACAATTACAAGTTCATATTCGTTAATGTTATCGGGTAAACTAACTTGGAAATTTAGCAAGCCATTGTTGGGATTTGGAAAAACCGCTACATAATTATTGTTTTGGGGCATGTGAAAAACATCGGTAGATAGCTTGCCACATAACGAGTAAATATGAATTCTCTGCCCCCCATTCAAATCAGATTTAGCCAGAAAAAGTTTAGCTCCATCTGAAGTGTTTCTAATCGGCACTACAATATCTGAATAACCTAAGCATCCGCCAGCGCAATACACTCCCAATGCACTATCTAATTGAAACAAAACAGTCCCATCTACTCGAACAATTCGAAAAGGTTTTTTTAAACTATTCACTGGTGCAGCATAAGCATATTCTATGTTAGATGAATCACAATCAAAAAGTGTTCTTGATACATACAAAACCTGAAGATTGAAATTGTTGAATGGCTCTGGAACAGGGATATTTGTCATAAACGGAGAAAAATCCATATTATATAAACTGAAAGTATTAGAACTGGTATCACCTACGTAGTATTTTGTCTCATCTGGACTTATTTGAACTGTATAGAAATCATATCCAATTCCTAAGGGAGTAACTATTGTGTCGAGTGTAATTTGCGCCTTACTGTTTACTACACCTATCAAAATTGCTGTAATCAGAATTAGTTTTTTCATATCGTTAGGTTTAACTGTTAATGAATATGTTGCTTAATAAACTATGAACTTTCCGGTTTGCAATACTTCGTTTTCATGTTTCAATGAATACAAGTATACCCCAGATGAAAGATTCTGACTTTTTAAATCAAGAACATGAGTATCTGATGTAACTATGGTTGAGATTACTTTTTGAAACGAGGAAGTATATATTTCTAACCCATAATCAATGTGTTTGCTGGGTGGTGTAATCTGAAATGTAATCTGCTGGTTAGTTGGGTTCGGATAAACCTTAGCAAAGGTTTGCCTCTTACTCAGCCTACTAATGCCATTTGGCAAACTACCACAAAGCCCATACACAAGCACTTTGTTAGGCGTTGCCCATGTGTCTTGTAGATATAGTTTTGTCCCTTCGGGGGTGTTTACTATAGTTTTTATCTCAGTACTAGCTTCCTGACAACCATAGCACCACCACGCATATACACTATCCTTGGAGAATAACTCTGTTCCATCTGTACGATATATTTTAAATGGATATATAGGCTGCTCTGGTAGTAGTGCATATTCTAACGTAGAACTATCGCAATCAAAAAGACTATTAGTTATATAACCTACAGAAAAACGCGCTCCAGAGTCTGATGACAATGGGAGTTGAATAGATAGAAATAATGTGTGGTCAAGGTTGTAGATGTTCACCACATCTGTTGAATAGTCATGTAACACGTATTTATAATTATTACCTCCTATATCAGTTACAAAAAAGTATCCAAACTGGGGTGAAACTACAGGATAAGAGTGCTCGTAAGTAATCTGCGCTTTACTACTTAATACACTTAGTAGGGTTGCTGTAATGAGAATTATGTTTTTCATAGTTCAATTTTTCAGAAAGTTAAGTTATGAATTAACCACAACTACATTGTTTCCCACAAAAATATTATCTGTTCCTATAGTATTTGTTGCACCAGCGTCATTCCCAACAAAGGTATTGTTGTTACCACCATCGTTTACCCCCGCACCTACACTCACATATATATTGCTGTTATCTCCGTTGTGCCATAGCACATACTCACCATCTATGCGGTAGCCGTTTGTACTTGTGTTTACGTTTATATCGCCTCCGCTTACATCTACTCTAAATGCAGGGTTCGTCATTCCGATACCAACATTACCGTTGCTTTGTAGTATTCGAATTCGTTCGGTATTGTTTGCTCTAAAGACAACATCGTATCCATTGCTGCTTCCGAGAAATTCAGTTGGATTTGGAGGTGTGCCTCCACTAAGTATTGTCCCTGTAATTGACGATTGAGCAAACAATTCATTTACAGTAATGCTAACAATATACACCAGTGTTACTATTAGCCATTTTTTTGTGGTTTTCATGGTAAATACTTTTTAGGTGAACAATTATTTTGAAATGATAAACTTTCCTGAATCTAACTTCTGACTATTTGAATACAGTGAAAAAGGATACGTGCCGCTTGGTAAATAACTTACATCAAGAGTATATAGCCGGTACCCTTGCCCTACAGTTTCACGCCTGATTTCCTGCCCTGTAATATCAAAAACTACAAGCTCAAGTTTTTCGAAATTATTAGTTGGTGTAACTTCAAAATTGACCGTCATATCTGTTGGGTTGGGGAATACCTTTAGATAAGAAGTCGACACTGCATCAGTTAATGACACATTTGTCGGTAACAAGCCGCACAGTGCATAGACATCTATAGTTTTTGAAAATCCTAAACTATCTGATTTTGATAATAGCAACTTTGTCCCGACAGGAGTGTTGTATATGGGTAATTGCTCGTAAGACCTGTCATAACAACCTACGCACCAAATGGCAAGAGTACTATCCTTCTTAAAAACAACGCTTCCGTCTTGCCTGTAGATACAAAATGTATTTTTCCAAATGGATGGTAAAACAGCGTACTCAAACATGGTAGTGTCGCAATCAAATAAAGACCATGTAACGTAACCGATACGGTATTCACTACTGTTTGTTAGTAGTGTGGGCACAGTAACTGTTGCAAAAGTTGAATGGTCTAAGTTGAAAAGTCTCAATTGGTTAGTCTGGTAGTCTACATACAAATACTTATAGCCATCACTTCCCCCCATATTTATTATTACCGGCCGTGCTTCTGATGGGCTTTGTGGGCCAGGGTACGTATGCTCGTAAGTAATCTGTGCTTTTATACCTACTGCACTTATCACACTTATTAAAACGAGAATTAATTTCTTCATACTTACTCAGTTTCATTGGTTACAAAATGGGTTTCTGCAAGGCATCGGTATTTTTGTTTAAGTTCTTCTACCTCGTATTGCAATTCGGTAATTAAAGCCAACAGGTCTTTGGTTTCGGTGCTGGTTTCAACTAAAATTTGTTTAGCTGCAATGGTGCCGTTAACTTGTAAAGCGTAAGTGGGGGTACTGTTGCCAATACCTACAAAACCATTATTCAAAATTCTCAGTCTCTCCAAACCATTGGTATAAAACACCATAGCATTATTTTCCTGCTGCCTTATTTCTGCTATGCCGTTGTTGGTAATGCCTATGCGTAAGCCATTGGTAGAAGCCCCACCCGTAGTGCCGTTAGTAAACTGCTGAAACACAGCTGTGTTCCCTACTAAATGCAGGTGCAGCAAGTTTTGGGGCGTGGCGGTGCCTATGCCAACATCTCCGCCTGCTTCAACCCTAATTCGTTCAGCGCCACCTGCACGTATAGGAAACGGCTGACCATTATTTGTGCCAATCCATTCGCCTGCCGTGTTGTTCCCTCCCCAATCCCATGTTTGGGCGTTTGCGAACTGCACGCTCGCTAAAAAGAACAAAAATGTTCCGATGTGAAAATTAGTTTTCATAGTTTATAGATTAAAGGTTTTATAAAATATATACTTTAATAGTTTCAGATTGATATAGTGTTTTCACAGTTAAAAAATAAATGCCCGAAGGCAGCCGTGCCCTATGCAAAATCAGTCGCTTCCCATCCCACCAATCAGTTTCCCTTATTTGCACTTCGCATACTCTGCCGGATACATCGGTGACTTGATACTCCAACTTCCCTTGAACATTGATGCCGGATATATCAATAGTTGTATAATCGGAAAACGGATTAGGATAAACCTTTAACAAAATGCCATTGTTACTACCTGTTGGCGAAATACCTGTAACCGTATCTCCATAGCAGGGGTAAGCCGAGTTACCTGTATAAAAATAACTCTCTACAGTATTCATAAGGCTATAGGTAACGCCTTGTGCTCCATTCAGGTAAATGGCATCCACCTGTGGGTGGCACAGTGTGTCTAAACTATTAGGGGCATTAATCACAGTTAGATACTTTCTGTGTGGTAAACTACCTGTTACCACATATATCCTTCCATCACGCCCCAATTGCATAATTCCGTAATCGGTAAAAACATCCAACACTAATTTTCTTGAGTTGGCAACATCGGTAGCGTTTCCCGCATTAAGGTTATACTGAATTACTTGTCCGTTAATGGTAGAAATGTAAAGTTTTGAATTGTCAGGGGAAAAAGAAATGCCATTATCCCCCGCATCTTTTTGCAATGGGATAGCATTGCTTAAAACTCCGGTCAGTTTATCGAAATCAAACAAATATGGTAAGATGTTAGTCCCGTTAAAAACAATTGCCACTTTGTTGCTGTTCGGTGAAAATTTTATTCTACCCGACTGAATCCATCCGATTTCGTTAGCAACCGGGCCTATATTGGTTAACACTGGTGTAGTTACAATTCCAGTGTCCGTCAATAAGTAGGCATAAAAGGTGTTTGTTTGCCAGCGGTGCCCAACTATCCAAACATCGCTTCCGTTACAGTGGTGTACTGCTGCCAACTTAGCCTCAACGGGGTAGTTTTCTAAGGTTACATTCCTAACAATTGCTTGTCCTTTACCACTATTTAAGCTCATATCAACTATAGTGTATTTAAGTGTTGCAGCGATAGTGAAATAATAAATGAGATTGGGGCTTTTAGGTAAAGGTACGGCCAAATTACAAGGGGTAATTCCAATCCAGCCGGAATCACCTAATACACCCGCATCCTGCATAGGGTTATCGGTAAAATCAAATAAACTTTGGTAACCGCCATATAGTAGTAGACTACCAGATGTATCAGAAATGGTCGAGGCTCCCTGCCTCGGGTCGCTATTTCCTGAATTTATTACTGTGGGTGTCCCATTACTAAAATCAAGCCCAGGGACATCATTAGCACCAAATATTGAGTAAGTCCCAAATCGCCAAATGTTAGTACGGTTAACCTCTAATGCAGGGTTGCGTGTTTGCGCCCTGCAAAAAATGCCGGTAAGTAGTAGTAAAAAAAGTAAACGGTGTTTCATACATACATATTTATCACTGGTGGTATCACCAGCCGCTAACATTCTGTTCGTTTCAATAGTGGGCGCCTATCCTCCACTACATTATCTGTATGTTGCTTCCGTCCCGGCAGGTTCTCCGCCTGCGGGAACCTGCCCGCGTTAAAAGATTCGCCCATCAAGATAGTGTTTAGGTTTAAAATGCTTTACAATATTCAATTCATAAAACGAGGCGCTGCTGTGCTCATACTTAGTAAAGTCATCAGCTAAATTCCACTTACCGCTTACCGGGTTGCGGTGTATGTAATCCGCCTTCTGTTTTAAAAACTTCTCCGTATAAATAGCCTTACCGTCAAACGAAGGTTCAAACACCTTGTGCTTTTGCCCTTTCTTCCTTTCATGCTCGTAAACCGCCTCTTGCAATTCGCTCAATATTTTCTGTTCGCCCTTTAACTCCAACCGCTTTACTATTTCATAAGCCATAAACCGCTTACCGTTGGCTACTATTTTACTCAACCCTTTCCCGCTTTCGGCTAAGCAAAGTATAGCGTGGAAATGGTTGGGCATAATCACATAACACTCCGTTTCGGCTATTCTGTTTTCCCGTAAGTAATCAAACCACTTATACACCAAATCATAGCCCTGTGTAATTTCAAACAACGGTTTCCATTGCAGGCAAGTAAACGTAACAAACCAACGAGTGTATTCTTTGCTATGCTCTGTTTTTACCGACATGCGTTAGTATTCTGTTATGCATTGACAGGTTCCCCGCTCCACACACGCCCAGCTTCGGGAGAACCTGTCGGGACGGATTTTAATGTTTTTGCTTTGTGAATTTTATCTGCTCATTACAAATTTTCCGGTTTGGTACGATTTACTTTTTGAAGTCAACGAGTAGAAGTAAGTGCCAGAACTAAAATTACTTACATCTAAAACATATCTACTTTGCAGTTGTGAAATTTTTTCTCGTTTTATCAATTGTCCGGTGACATCAACTACCTGCAATTGATATTCTTCTATGTTGCTCGGATAATTAATGTCAAAAATTAGTTCGCCATTCGTAGGATTGGGGTACACTTTTAAATACGAATTAGAATAGGGAGGCAAATGCAGATAACTGGTAGGCAGTTCATCGCACAAAGAATAAATTTTGATGCCAAAGCCAGATGGATTAAGAATGTCCAAAAATAGTTTTGTTCCGAAAGGGGTATTGATTATTGGCTTCAACTCCATTGACCCTGCAAAAGAACCTCCATACATGTAAGGACCCCTTGCACTATCTACTTTCAATAAGAGTGTTCCGTCAGTTCTGAATACTCTGAATGAGGGTTTGGTTGGATTAATTCCTACTGGCCTCTCAAAAACATACTCAATGTTCGTAGAGTCACAATCGAACAAGGTTTTAGTAATGTAAATGACCACAAAACCATTTTTGATAGAGTCGGTGGTTGTTGGAACTATTACATTAGTTAAATAAGGTGTCATATCCATATTGTAAAGACTAAAGCCATTTGTTTTTTGATTTACAGAAACATACTTAAAGTCTCCTCCACCTATATCAGTACAATAAAAATCTCCAAAAGCTAAAGTGTCGTTAGCGTATTCAAGCGTAATCTGTGCCTTACTACTTAATACACTTATCAGGGTTGCTGTAATTAGAAGTAGTTTTTTACTCGAGGCAGCAACCGGTTTCAATTTAAATTCACGAATCTTCTGTTTCATAGTTATTTGGTTTCTGTAGTTACAAAATGGGTTTCCACAAAGCATAGGTGTCTTTGTTTAAGTTCTTCTACTTCATTTTCAAGTCTGGTTGTATTTACCCAACCGGCAGTAATACTTAACCTGCCAACAGAAAAAAGGCAGGTATCGTAATCCTCAAAACTCGGGTTCGGCACTAAATTTTGCGCATAGCAAAAACTGCTACACAGCAGTAAAAGGATAAGTAAGTAGGTAGTGGTGGGCTTCATGGGGAGCAGGTTTACATTTGCAGGTGGTGTTAGTGTGTTATAAAGGTTAAACTATTTTTTTGTAAAAAGAAACTTGTTTTTGTGTTGCATGTTTACAGTTTCCCCGCCCCTACACAGGCTTTGCTTAGGGAGAGCCTTTAGGCAGAGCGCCTAAAGCGCTTACGGGCAAACGCCTCCTGACTTCCTTTTTAAGAGCAACCTTCCGTTTTAACAATAACTGTTAAAATAATAGTTGTATATACAACAGTTGTGCGAACTTAATTACGTTTGTGTTGTTAAACTCAAAAACACAACAAACCAATCATGAGAAAAGCAAAACTGTTTATCCCTGTTATTGCCATGGTAGCCATACTGGCTTCGTGCAACAACCAACCTGCCACCCAGGAAACCACTACCGAAACCACCACTGCCGCTGCTGCCGCTTACACTATTGATACGGCTGCCAGCAATGTTAAATGGAAAGGAGTAATGCTGGGGGTTAAAGAACACTTCGGAAACATAAAGCTTACACAAGGAACACTGAATACCGAAGGCGGTGCCGTAAAGGGCGGAAACTTTACCGTTTCGCTGACTACCATTGTACCTACCGATGCCAACTACGATGCTGCTAAAGGAAGCTCTCCTGAGAAACTGGTAGGCCATCTTTCTTCTCCCGATTTTTTTGATGTGGCGAACTTTCCTACCGCTACGTTTGTTATTGATGGTGTAAATGGTAACGAAGCCACCGGCACTTTAACCGTGCGCGGAAAATCGAATACCGAAACTGTAAAGAACATTGTAGTAACAGAAGAAAACGGAACCGTGAAAGCAACAGGAACCCTGACCTTTGACCGAAAAAAATACGGAGTAGCATTTGATATGCCGGTGAAGGACATGGTTATTTCAAACGATATTGAGCTTGCTGTAGAGCTAACAGGCACCAAGCAGTAAGTATTTCTTTTTTATTCTTTTTCATTTAGGGGGGCGGCCATATAAGGGGGGCTGCCCTCCGCTTTTTTAGTGGGCTGCCCAGCCTAAACTAATATGGTGGTTAAGCGTATCGGCAAGGGTGCCCACCGCATATACATCGAGTATGCGGTTGTCCTGTATACCCATTTGCTGGGGAATGTTTACCAGCACCTGCCCGCTGTTGTGTTCCTTCAGTTGAATACCGTAGGTGCCCGCGTTTAAATCGGCAAATCCGCCAATGGCGTTCAGGCTATCGGTTCCGTAGTAAACTTTGTTGCTATCCACCAATACATTATTAAAGTATATGTCCAGCGCGGGGGCATCGGGCGAAAAGTGCATAAAGCGCAAACGGAATTTGCCTGCCGGTGGCATGGCGACCGTATCGCTGAACAAAGCCGTTTTTACATTGGGGTATTCGCCATAGGTAACTACGGTGTAGTGCGTACCCGCTACCCAGTTGGGGTACGAAAGTTTGGTGAAGCTGTTGCCGGTGGTTGGGTCTTTTACTTCTATTATAAGCGGGTCACCGGGTAGTATATCGGCAGTGTTGGAGTTGGAGCAAATAGTATAGCCTATAAAGTTGGCACGAACCGTTCCCTGCAAATAGTAATCGGCATAGGGCGAGTTTATGGCGGCATTGATATACTGCACGGTTACCTTTTCCTTCTTTTTAATACAGCCGGTAAACAGTAGCACAAGCAGAGTAAGGGCAGTAAGGAGGGCATTGTTTTTCATGGCAGTTGGTTTTTAGTGCTCATTTATTTTGTTTCGGCAGGAATAAAAAAGAACTCGCTGTTATCCTCGTGGTCGGGTAGTTTGCGGAACACGGGAGCGGTGGAATTTTTTTCGCACTGTAAGAATAAATCCTGCGGAGTAAGTGCTGCCGATGCGGCCGTTAGTTTCTCCAACACTTTATCGGCAAAGGGCGAGTGTTTGCTGTTGCGACCCGATACATCGTCCACTTCTTTTATTCCCGAAGCCAGGTATAATCTTCCTTTCAAATCTTTTTTGCGTTCGCGGTATTGCACCGGTGTAATATCGGCCGGTATGGCCTGTGGTTTTAATACCACCTCTTTGTTGTTGCCGCCAAACCTTCCGCCAAAGCATACATCGAGCATTACAAACACGTGGTTGTATTTAAGGTTATTGGCAAAGGTGCTCAGGTACGAAAATTGAAAATAGCTGAGCATGTTGGGATCTTCGGACAACGGTTTTGATTCCTTCATTACCAAAAAGCCATCGAGCATTTCGGGGTTGTAGTGCCCGTGGCCGGCAAAGAACAAAAACAGTTGCTGGTGTTCTGTTACCGAATCGTGGGTAAGCGCCCGCATTTCTTTCATGAGCGAATCTTTGGAGATGTTAGTGAGCAGGCGGGTATCGAAACCATACTTAGCCGCCAGCAGCTTTTCCATTTCGCGGGCATCGTTCAGCGGGGTTCTCAGTTTGCTCCAATGCTCGTATTCACTGGTGGCAATAATAATGGCGCGGTCCTTTTTAACCGGTATGGCGGGCACCATAGCGGTGTTGCTTACATCGGCACCGCGGGTTCCGCCCCGGCTGCATTTGCAAAACTTTCGAAGATTACTGATAATGCTTTCTTCGGAATACACCGAGAACCTGATGTTGCGCGGCACTTCCAGCCGCATGGCAAGGTCTGAAATTTGTTTTTGATGATAGGCGGCCGATTCTCCTTCGAACAATTGAAACAAAGGCGGGTATGATGCGAGCGCATAACTTAGCACGCCTACCGTTTTGTTTAGTGATGGAACGCGAACTTCCATACTCAGGCCTTCAGCCGCTATCAGTACCCGTTTGCGCTGCGAAAGCGCCTGCTCATCGGGCACGTCTTCCAACATGGTGGACGCAAATTTTTGCGCCAGGTCTTTTTCGTTGCAGGCATCGAACAATATCATTTGGTATTTGCTGGGCATTAGTTCTAAAAATGCGCGCAGTTCCTTCAACCCCAAAAATGTTTTTTTAAAGCCATCCATTTGGCGCGGATAAAGAGTATCGGGGTACCAGGTGGCTATGTATGGGAAATCGAGTGCCTGGCCGGTGCCGTATATCTTTTCGAAAGTATGGCCGCTGAAACTGAAAAAGAAAACATCGTTGGTGCGTATGTTTTTAATAATGTTGTTTAGTTCGGCAATTATGTTTTCGCGGGTGGCGTTGGCATCTACCAACTGTTTGCTGTGCACGCGCTGGCGGGCATTGCTGTCGCCTGCCATTTCAACAAAGCGCTTAGTCAGGCTATCGGAAAGCAGGCGGGTATCGTTACCGCTACCGGCTGTTTTCATTCCAAATAAAAAACTGTAGTCGTCAATACCTACCGTTAGTGTATATAAATGCGCATCGGGCGGAAGTTGAAACGAAGGCCCCGGGAGAGGTGTTTTAATGCTGCTTCCGGCTTTCACAAAGAAACCGCAACTCATCCAAAATAACAGCAAAAGCGAAACGTGTTTAATACCAGAGTGCATAAACGGGTGTTTGGGCGAAGCTAAAAAAGTTTGGTGTCGCCCGGCAGTGGTACTTGATTAAAATCAAACCCCTTGCTGACGGCCATCATAAACACACGCAGGCGGCACCGGTAAATTTGTTCTATCAAAAACGTATAACTATGAGCAACTTATCTCGATTCAACGAAGCAGGCTTGTGGAGCCCTTTTTTCCGCGACTTCTTTGACGCGGATAATTTCTTTAACCGCAGCAACGGAGGAACCATGCCTGCGGCCAACATTGCCGAAACCGACAAGGAGTATTCTATTGACCTGGCAGTGCCGGGGTTTAAAAAGGAAGACTTTAAGGTAAAGGTGGATAAGGATATACTAACCATTAGTGCCGAAACCAAATCG
This sequence comes from uncultured Chitinophaga sp., assembly GCA_964563185.1. Classification (GTDB taxonomy): domain Bacteria; phylum Bacteroidota; class Bacteroidia; order Chitinophagales; family LD1; genus Bog-950. The sequence goes on along the minus strand of CAZLXD010000008.1, from coordinate 15,729 downwards.
GAAACCAGCGAAGAGAAAAAAGAATACAGCCGCAGGGAATATAACTACAGCAGTTTTTCGCGCTCGTTCCGCCTGCCCGATAATGTAAAGGACGATGCCATTGGGGCAAAGTACGATAACGGTATTCTGAAACTAACGCTGCCTAAAAGCAACGTGCAGGTAACAGCTACCAAAGAAATTAAAGTGGCGTAAACCTTCTGGTTTTAATAGTGTTTTAGAGAAAGGTGGCCGGTTTAGTCAGGTAAATTGGATGCCACGCGGGGAAGGTACAGGGAATGAGCCTTCCCCGCATTTTTTTTGAAGCCCTCCGTGTTTTTCGAACCCTTAAAGGGCTATTCCGATACCCTGCCAAACTCCTCCAATACCTTACCAAAAACTACGGAGGCATGGGTTGAAATGCCTTCTCAGTTAATCTTTCTCCGGAGGCTCTCCTACTATAACAGGGCGGCTAAATTTTCTTACAGAGCCTGTTTTTATTCAAAAAATGCTTCTGAATTTATACTGAATGGAATTTTGAATTCCAAATCGTTTTCAGCATTTTACTAAATAGTATTTGTATCTATATATTTAGTATAGTGTTTAGCAGTAAAAAATTTATTATTACAATTATTATATAGTAATTTACTTATTTAAAAATAGAAAATCATAATATAATCAGTAATTTACTGTTTTATTTATAGTTTTACTATATTAGCATAGTAAAAATTCAGAGCCCTCATGGCAAGAGAGAAGTGGAACATACTAAGCAATATGTTCGAGGTAAAAACCCGGGGCAGTTTTAAAAAGGCTTTTGTGTTTTCCGAGCGCCATTTTAACTTCCTGAAAGGTGGTAGCGCTAACCCCGATATTGCACCCATCTACAACAGTTTCGGGCCCGTGCATCTCGATTTCAGCAATGCTTATGTACGTTGGACGCTGGCGAAGGGGCACCAAAAAGCAGCCGCGCAGGATTTGAACAAAACCCTGCTTTCCATCAATCAGAAGCTGAAACAGTGGGAGCCGCAGGTGTATTCCTTATACCCCGAAGATTCTTCTGATGGCAAGGCCATTTTTCCGCATAAGCGCACTCCTTTTTATAAAGGCAGCGACATTGCCCGCTGCGAACAGGTGCTGGTGCTGGCCGGGCAGCTTCAAAACTATCCGGCCCTGTCGGCCCTGCGCACCGATGTAATGAACTTTTACAACCTGCTGGAAAGTAAAGTGCGTGCCCGCCATGGTGCCGAAGGGGCTGTGTTTGAACAAAGCAACAAGCTGGAGCAGAAGCGCAAAAAAGTATGTGCCGAAATGTACGGCAACCTGGGCTGGTTAATGCATGTTTACCGCCACGACCTGAAACGGATTGACCCTTACTTTGATATGGGAGTTATTAAGAACAAAGTACGGAGGAAGAAAAAGGGGGAACAGGAAGAGTAACGGAGCCTATCCTTGCTCAATTACTTGTTTTAATAGTTTTAACGGAGAATCTTTTGCATCAAAAAGTTCTTTTAGAAACCTGCGGGCATCGTGGTTAGAAGCATTAATTTTTTGATTTAAGTGGCAGGCTTCCCAAGTATCGGGCAGTTTAAATGCAGTAACATCAACCTTAAAGTCCTTCGCAATCCTATACAACCAATCCTCTACGTTCAACTTAAACTTAACGAACAACTTACCATCCTTTCTGCAATGCTCAAAGTCATCGGTTTTTTGCCAGTTCACATCAGCCAGCCTGGTATCTACATTGTTATCGTGGTCAATAAAGCCAACGGCATTTTCTCTCTCTAAGGTCAGGGCTATAACACGAGCCCTCCCCTTTCTTATCTCAATTTCAGCTTTAGGTTTCCCTAAAGCCTTAAGCACAGCATCGTGTGCGGCATCTTCGGCAAAATAAACAGCCATTACTCAGCTATGTTGGTTAGGTTAAGCATAGCATCTTCTCCCATGCTAGCGAAACGTTCTACTTCAGAAGCACTTAACTTTCTGGCAACTGTCCTAAAGTCCTTCATTTCTGTGTAGAATATACTTAACTCTTCTGGCGGAGTTTCATCTATTAACTTACTAATTAAGTAAGCGCTGTGCGAAGTCATAAAGAACTGATTCTTCTTGTTGTTGGCTATATGGTTAGCTATAGTTTGTGAATAGAATGGATAAATGTTGGCTTCGGGCTCATCGAATAATAGTACGCAATCTGTGTTTGATTGAATTGCCGATAGCATAAAAACAACTCTCTGAACCGTGTTTGAAATAATAGGGTATTTAAAAAGGATAAGCGTATCATCTTCTTCTCTAACTATCATAATGGTGTTCTCATTCTTGGCGAGAAACTGTTTTAAGCCAAAATCCTTAAAAACATCTGCTACTGATTTACGTAATGCAGTATTTGTCTTTAACAAGTTGGGGATGTTCTCTCCAAAGGGTGGATTCAAAAATGGCTGAAAAGATGATGGAGAAGAACCTTTTGCAGGCTTAAAAATGTATCTTAATATACGAGTTGTAGGTATTGCAATGGTTTTATTGTGATTTACATTTGAAAGCTCCCCGTTATAGTTCATGTTGTATACAGAAAAAGGAGCATTGTCAGTTGCATTTTGAAAGAAACTCAGTTCAAAAAGGCTAGATGGGAGCTTTGCTAGATTAATGGTAGCGCTTAGCAAATCTGTTTCAACCTTTATCTTTTTAGATACCTCCAAATCAGTAAACAAATCTGCGGTTTCTTCAAACCTTACTGAATCTTTGTAATGAGAAGGGAAACCAATAGACACTAGGGACAACGCCTCCAGTATATTTGTCTTTCCGGCATTGGGTGCTCCAATAAATACATTTACCCTAGTGGGTGCTATGGAGAGTTTCTCAACAGATTTAAAGTTCTCAATAGTCAGTTTACTTATGCTCATACGGCAAATGTAGGAGTTTAATCAGTTTAAGCACACATCCTAAAAAGGCAACCTTAGCCTGACGGCAGTATTGTTGTGTGCTCTACTGCCTTTTAAAATAACAAGCAGGGAAATCTGCTTCCTCAAATTTCCTTTCTTTGTCCGCGTTAAAAATCAAATTACAGTCACCATACAATAATTGCACCCATGTATAACTCCGATGTTGAAGCCCTCGATGCCTTTGCCGCCAGGTATAAAGAACTGAAAACCGAAGTAGCCCGCGTAATTGTAGGGCAGGATGAAGTGGTAAAAAATATCCTCATCTCCGTTTTTTGCGATGGCCACAGCCTGCTTATCGGTGTTCCCGGTTTGGCTAAAACCCTTATGGTACACACCATAGCCGATGTGCTCGATTTAAGTTTTAACCGCATACAGTTTACGCCCGACCTTATGCCGAGCGATATTATCGGCTCCGAAATACTGGACGAAAGCCGCAACTTCCGCTTTAACCGCGGGCCGGTGTTTGCCAATATTATTCTGGCAGATGAAATAAACCGTACTCCTCCTAAAACCCAGTCGGCTTTGTTGGAAGCCATGCAGGAAAGAAGTGTAACCATTTCGGGCAAAAAGCACCAATTGGATTTGCCGTTTTTCGTACTTGCTACCCAAAACCCTATTGAACAGGAAGGAACGTATCCTTTGCCCGAAGCGCAACTTGACCGCTTTATGTTTTCTATCAATTTGGATTACCCAAGCTATGAAGAGGAAATTTCGGTAGTAAAAAATACCACCGCGGGCACCAAGGCTACCCTTAGCAAAAGAATGCACGCTCAGGAAATACTCTACTTCCAGCAACTCATCCGCAGAATTCCCATTGCCGATAATGTGTTGGAGTATGCCGTTAAACTGGTCAATAACACCCGCCCTAACCGCCCCGGCTCGCTGCCTTCGGTAAATAACTATGTGGGCTGGGGAGCCGGCCCCCGTGCCTCGCAATACTTAGTGTTGGGGGCCAAGTGCAATGCCGCTATCCGTGGCAAATACTCGCCCGATATGGAAGATGTGCAGGCTGTGGCATTGCCTATCCTTCGCCACCGCGTGTTTAAAAACTACAAGGCGGAGGCAGAAGGCTTAAGCATTGACAAAATAATTACCGATTTACTGTAGCCTCAAAAATTGCAACCTCTTTTTTGGTGGCTAACTGTTTAATGCATCTGCTATATTTGCTGCCTCTCTATGAGCGACCCTATAAAACACGAATGCGGCATAGCCCTCATTCGCTTACTTAAACCACTCGATTATTACGTAGAAAAATACCGCACCGTGTCTTATGCCCTCAACAAACTTTATTTGTTGATGGAGAAGCAGCACAACCGCGGGCAGGATGGTGCCGGTGCAGCAGTTATTAAGCTCGACCCTCATCCCGGAAGCCACTTCATTAACCGGGCCCGCAGTGTGGACCAACAGGCCATAGTAGATATATTCAACCAGATATTTGCCACCTTTCCAAAAGATAGAAAACCGTTAGACAGCCCCAAGGCTGAAGCCGACTGGCACAAGCAGCACAGCCCTTTTGTGGGCGAACTTTTGCTGGGCCATTTGCGCTATGGCACTTACGGCAAAAATACCGATAGCTCCTGCCATCCATTTATTCGCGAAAACAACTGGATGACCCGCAACCTGGTATTGGCGGGCAACTTTAATATGACTAATGTGGATGATCAGTTTAAACTCCTCATTCACCTTGGGCAGCATCCGCGCGAAATGAGCGATACCATTACGGTAATGGAAAAGATTGGCCACTTCTTAGACGATGAAGTGCAAACTATTTTCGATAAGTATAAAGACCGTGGCTATAGCAATAAAGAAATCACAGACTTTATAGTTAAGGAGTTGAGCGTTCGCAGAATCCTTTCGCGTTCAGCAAAAGATTTTGACGGAGGCTATGCCATGGCCGGTATGTTCGGGCATGGCGATGCGTTTGTGCTGCGCGACCCTAACGGCATCCGCCCGGCTTACTATTATTACGATGATGAGATAGTAGTGGTGGCTTCAGAGCGCCCGGCTATACAAACCACTTTCAACGTTCCGTTCGAGAAAATAAAAGAAGTACAACCCGGCCATGCTTTAGTAATTAAGAAGGACGGAAGAGTAAAGCATGATTTAGTGCGCGAACCCGGGGAGAAAAAGTCGTGCAGCTTTGAGCGCATATATTTTAGCCGAGGAACCGATAAAGAAATTTACAGCGAGCGTAAACAATTGGGCAACCACCTCAGCAATGCGGTACTCAAAGCCATCAATTACGATTTAGAAAATACCGTTTTCTCCTTTATTCCCAACACAGCCGAAGTGGCATTTTACGGGCTAATGAAGGGGGTGGAAGACTATTTGAACGAATACAAAAAAGATCAGATAGTCCGCTCTAAAAAACTCACCGATGAACAGGTGTTAAACATCCTGAACATGCGTGTGCGTTGGGAGAAAATTGCAGTAAAGGATGTAAAAGCAAGAACCTTTATTACCGATGACACCTCGCGCGATGAAATGGTAAGCCATGTGTATGATATTACCTATGGCTCTGTTAGGGCGAACACCGATACTCTGGTGGTTATTGATGACTCTATCGTTCGCGGAACTACCCTTCAAAAGAGTATTCTGTCTATCCTCGACAGGTTAAACCCAAAGAAAATCATTATTGTTTCCTCCGCTCCTCAAATCCGCTACCCCGATTGCTATGGTATTGATATGAGCCGCATGTACGACTTTGTAGCCTTCCGCGCTTTAATAGAACTTTTAAAAGACAGAGGCCTTTCCGATAAACTGAAAGAAGTTTACGACAAATGCAAAGAGTCCATGAAACAAGTGGATGGAGAAGTGAAGAACCATGTTCAGGAACTTTACAACCTTTTTACGGCCGAAGAAATTTCGGGTAAAATTTCAGAAATAGTTCGCCCCAAGCACATTTTTGCCGATGTGCAGGTTATATATCAAACTATTGAGGACCTGCATACCGCCTGCCCCAATAACCTGGGCGACTGGTATTTTACAGGCGATTACCCTACCCCGGGCGGAAATAAAGTAGCCAACCGTGCTTTTATGAACTATATAGATGGTAAAAACGACCGTGCTTACTAGCCCTTTTTAGCAGAAATAGTGCATTAGGGGTTTTCCACATTTTATCAACTCACTTTTTTTACTTTAATTTGTCCACTTCTGTAAAAAACTGTATCAGATTTTTGCGGGTGAAAGGAACACTGCTCAAGTTAAAATAGTAACATGATGAACTTTACACGATTAACATTGCTTTCTCTCCTGATTTGTATGGGGGGAGTAGTGTTTGCGCAAGAAGGAGAGAACTCCGGCAAAAAGACAAAGAAAAAAGCGAAGCAATCTGCTGAAACAGAGGCTGTAGTAGAAGAAGTAAAATCTCCCGAAGAAAATGCTGCCGCTACCTCTAAGGAGAGCGGAACGGATACTTCAAAAGCCAAAAAGGACATTCAGAACCAAACACAATTTTTGCAGCCCGATATGGAGGCTGAAAAATACAGCTACAGCCAGCGGAAAGCCATCTCTACCCCGCTAATGATGCGTTATGATTTGGAGTCGGCTCCTTACCAAGCGGGCAAGAAAAAAGAAAAGCAGCAGCAGGCCTATAAAAAGAACCAGTATCTCTTCCCGTCAAAACCAAAAGACATGTGGGAATTGGGTATCAACTTTGGTTCGGCCTTTATAAGTGGAGACGTAAAACCTTACGTGCAGCCTAAAGGAATTATTCAGAATATTGGAGCAGGGCTTACAGTAAGAAAGGCTTTGGGATACTTTGCATCAGTGCGTTTTGGTTACAACTTTATGATGACCACGGGCCGTAATTGGGAAGCAGATGAAAACCTTCAGTTCAACCCAGCCTTAACCGGGAAATACGATCCGAATGTTAACTATTGGAATAACCCAAGGTTGAACAAGTTAAACACAACTGATTCAATAAATATGAATAAGGTGTTTTTCTACAACTATAGAACATACGTGCATGAAGCGCATTTGGCTGCTCTTATTAATGTAGGAAATATTAGGTTCCACCGTGAGAGAAACATAGTAAGTTTTTACCTTTTAGCCGGTGTTAGCGCTGCATTGACAACTACCTACACCGATGCATTGAATGCGAATAACGATGTATACGATTTTTCACATGCTTATGCTGTTTATATTAATCAACCAACCTCTAACGATGTTAATCAGCGTATAAAGGATAACAGAAAGGAAGCTCTAAATCGCTTAAGTGGTATTCTGGACGGTAAATACGAAACATTGGCTGAACATGAGAATAACGTTCCCGGTATCAAAAACTGGCAGTTTATTCCCGGAGGTACTGTAGGGGCAGGTGTTCAGTTCCACGTTTCGAAATGGGTGACCCTTGGTTTAGAGGAACGCTTGATATTTACCGGCAGCGATCTTTTAGATGGTTACCGTTGGCAGCAAGATGCACATAACGGGTTTACCAGGAATTTGGATAATATATCATATACATCCATCGGCATTTTCATTCACCTCGGAAACCCCAAAAAGAGAACAGAGCCAATGTATTGGTTGAATCCAATCCATCATACTTATAAGAAGTTGGGGGATATGGATCCTGATAAGTTGAAGGATGATATTCTTAAAGATGACGATGATGATGGCGTTCCGAATGCTTTGGATAAGGAACCTGACAGCAAGAAAGATTGCCCTGTAGATACTAAAGGAGTTATGCTGGATAGCGATAAGGATGGCATTGTTGACTGTGAGGATAGTGAACCATTCTCACCTCCGGGATACCCGGTTGATTCTGCCGGTAAGGCCATTATTCCGCCAAATCCATGTTGCGATACAACCGGCTTTGGAGACGAAGAAGGCTTTGGAGGACCAAATGGTCCCGGTGGACCAAATGGCCCGGGCGGCTTTAACAGTGGAAAGAACAAGAAGGGCGGAAACTACGACTGTTCAAAGATGGAACTTCCGTCTGTAGTGTTTGATGAAGACAAATATTACTTAGACCCTCAGTACTTTGGAAACCTGCACCAGATAGCAGAGCGCATGCAAATGTGCCCTGATATGAAGTTGGTGGTAACGGGCTACGATGAATCGAAAAACGACCAGAAATACAACGAGCAGTTAAGCTGGAACAGAGCAAATGCCACGGTGGATTATTTGGTAGAGAAGTATGGTATTTCACGCGACCGTTTTATAGTGAAGTATGTAGGTGGTAAAAAGGCTGCCAGCGGCACTACATTTGAAAAGAAGATGAAAAACAAAGTAGAGTTCCGTTATGCTAACGATGGAGAATCGGGTGAAAGCAACCCACCTTCTCCGCATCCGGGACTCAAAGCCGGTTCGAACAAGTAATTGGTTCAACTACAAAAAGAAAAAGCCGAGGTATTGCCTCGGCTTTTTCTTTTTAAACAAGTAAGCAAATTAAGGAGCGAGGCGTTTTATCGTCCAATCGCTATTGTCCAATTCATAAACAATTCTGTCGTGCAGGCGGCTGGCACGGCCTTGCCAAAACTCAAAGTAATCCGGCTTTAAAACATATCCTCCCCAATATTCCGGGCGGTGTACGTGTCCGGCTTTCTTCACTTCTTCCAGTCTATCTTCCAAAAATTGCCGCGAGGGGATTTCGGCACTTTGCTCTGATACTATGGCACTCAAGCGGCTTTCATAGGGGCGGGTAGAAAAGTATTCTTCGGAAAGATGAACTTCTACTTTCTCTATTGTACCTTCAATTCGAACCTGCCTTTCCAGTTTATCCCAAAAGAAAAGAAGGGCAGCCTGATTATTCTCGGTCAGATCTTTTCCTTTTCTGCTGTGGTAGTTGGTGTAGAATACAAATCCCTGCTTGTCAAAAGCTTTCAGTAAAACTACCCGCGAAGAGGGCTTCCCATCTTTAGTAGCAGTGGAGAGAATCATACAGTTAGGTTCTACTATGTCGGATTTTGTGGCATCCTCAAACCACCACCCGAATTGTTCGAAAGGATTTTTTGAAATCCTCTCTTCTATCAATTCATGTAGCTGATAATCTCTTCGGTGGTGATGCAAATCTTTTGATGACATGCGCTAAAACTTTGTTCAAAGCTATTTAAAAACTAAACGCTTTCCGGCTTGATTTTGCTCAGAAGGCACTTTGCAAAAAAACTCAAAACTATCTTACATCTATTCTGAATTCTTTACTAAAGCCAACTATGCCAGCGGGATAGTTCTGCCCGGTGGTAAAGGTAGATTTACCCGCTTCGAACGAAACCTTGAAACGAACAATATCATAAGGGTTCAAAGAATCGGGAACGGTGTAAGAAGTAGTGTAAGTGTAAAGGTTAATGCGCGGGTCCAACGTATCTAAATTTACAAAGAATAATGTATCGGGATATGTAGCCACATAGCCGGTAGCGTTCAATGAATCAATATCATACATGCACTTAATCCAGTTAATGGGGCGGTCGGTAGTAAACTGTATTTCTACAGGCATTACATCACCCGGAAACTGACGGACAATAGCCGAATCGGGCTTTATCAATGTAATGGGCTCTAAAGGCAAAGTGGTTTCATCCTTTTTGCAGGAATTGATAAGCAACACCGAGCCTAATGTAAGGACACCCGCAAATGCAACGAGGAGTTTTTTCATTCTTGATATTATAACGGCAAACTTAAAATTATAGACGTTTAAATGTGCTGAAAGGTTTTACAAATACTTCAACATAAAATCAGTAAGTGTCTTGTGTAAAGATTTGTAAGGCGGCAACAGTAAATTGCTGGGCGGATTCCACGCTTTTAACACGGGGCGCTCGTTAATAAATTCCTTGAAGCCATAGTAGCCGTGGCTCTTCCCTATGCCGGAATTATTTACCCCGCCAAACGGCAGATTTGCGTGGCCGTTGTGTATCATGGTTTCGTTAATGCAGGTAGCACCGGCTGTGGTACTGTTGATGATATACTGCTGGTTTTTATTGCTCTTGCTGTAGATGTATAGCGCCAGCGGCTTCTCCTTTGAATTGATGATGCGAATGGCTTCGTCAATGTTCTTATAAGTAAGAATAGGAACGATGGGCCCGAATATTTCTTCTTCCATCAATAACATATCGGGGGTAATGTTGGTGAGTACGGTGGGCGAAAGATAATTCTGTGAAGCATCGGCCTGTGCACCTATTTCCACTTTCGCTCCTTTCGAAATAGCATCATCTAACAGTTTTTTCACTCTACCAAAGTGGCGCGAGTTAACAATGCGGCAATCGTTGGGCGAGTCTACCGGATTATCTCCGTAAGCATTCTTGATGGTGTCTTTTAGTATGGAAACAAACTCATCTTTCTTCTTTTCATCAATCAGCACATAGTCAATAGCCACGCAGGTTTGGCCGGAGTTGAGGAACTTGCCCCACAGAAAGTTTTTAGCGGTAGCTTTTAAATCGGCAGTGTCGTCAATAATAGTAGGCGACTTGCCCCCCAGTTCGAGCGTAACACTGGTAAGTGTTTCGGCCGCTTTTTTCATTACCGATTTACCGTGCAGCGGGCTGCCGGTAAAGTGTATATGGTCGAAGCGGAGGTTCGTTAACTCCAGCGAAACGGTATGGTCGCCCGAAATAACCGCTACTTCATTTTCGGCAAACACCTCACTTACTACTTCGCGCACCATTTCATCGGTGTTCGGAGTGTATTCTGATGGTTTAATGATTACCGTGTTGCCCGCAGCATAAGCGGCAATCAAATTCTTTAATGGAATCTGAAAAGGGTAGTTCCAGGGGCAGAGCAACAGCACAGCACCTTTGGGTTCGTGAACAATTTTAGAGTTCGTTCCCACCAGCATCAAAGGAGTATCTACTTCCTTATCGGCAATCCATTCAAAAAGGTTGGATTCGAAGTTCTTAGCCTCGGCAATAATGGGGTAAATCTCACTAACGTCTACCTGCAAAGCGGGCTTGTGAAAATCGGCCCACATAGCCTTTTGTATCTTTTCGCGCTTGGCTAATACCACCTGGCGCAACTTCTTAATCTTCTTTAATCGGTCGGCAACCGAAGTGTTCTTTACGGTCTGAAAGTTCTTTTTCTGGGCATCGTAAATGCGCAGTATTTCTTCCAGTTTGGTATTGGGGGCAATAGGCACTACCGGAGTAGCTGTTGCGGTGGCTGTTTCCATCACTTATAGTTTATGTTTTCTGCTGTAGGCAGACGAATAAAAATAGAAATTATTTCTGCTTGCCTAAAACACTTATTTTGCCGCGTTACTATGGAAAATTCGCACGGCAGCCACGGCTTGCAAAAGACACTTACCCCTATTATGCTTTGGGGCCTTGGGGTAGGTTACGTTATCAGCGGAATGTATTTTGGATGGAATGTGGGGTTAGATAAAGGCGGAACACTGGGCTTAGGTATTGCCACCGTTTTTATCCTGATTATGTATATCACCTTTTCGCTTTCTTATTCGGAGTTAGCGTGTGCCATTCCTAAAGCGGGCGGAGTGTTTGATTATGTAAGCCGCGCTTTCGGGAAAGATGTTGGTTTTATTGCCGGTATGGCACAGTGGATTGAATTTGTATTTGCCCCGCCCGCCATTGCTTTGGGTATAGCCTCCTACTTTCATTTGCTGATGCCGCAAATAGATGCTATTTGGTTTGCGGTAACGGCTTACTTTCTGTTTACTGCTATTAATATTCTGGGGGTTAGAATTTCAGCCACATTTGAATTGGTAATTACCATTATAGCTGTGGGGGAACTAAGCCTGTTTGCGGCTCTTACCCTTCCGCATTTTGAGATGGCTAACATGCAAATGAACCCGTTGCCACGTGGGGTGGAAGGCATTTTTGCGGCTATTCCGTTTGCTATCTGGTTTTTTTTGGGTATGGAAGGAATAGCCAACGTAGCCGAGGAAACCATTGACCCCCAAAAGAATATTACTAAAGGTTTTATTTACTCTATGATTACCCTCGGCATTTTAGCATTTATGACACTTACGGCAGCGGTAGGAGTAGGCGGTTGGGAAAAAGTAAGTTACGCGCAAATTGGCGATTCCCCTTTACCTGCTGCACTGGCACAAATTACCGGCAACAGCGGTGCCATGTATCACATGCTGGTAAGTGTAGGGCTGTTTGGCTTTGTGGCTTCTTTTAACGGATTGTTGTTAGCTGCCGGAAGAACCACTTACGAATTTGGCCGCACGAAACATTTCCCGGAGGTGTTTGGCAAAATTCACCCGAAGTTTAAAACGCCACATTATGCTTTAGTGTTGAACATGGTGTTGGGCATTGCTGCACTATTCACCGGTAAGAGTAACGAGATCATTACTGTTGCCGTGTTTGGCGCTATTTGTCTTTATATTTTTTCCTGCCTGGCTATTATTCGTTTACGTAAAACAGAGCCTGACATGGAGCGCCCTTTCCGCGTGCCGTTTTATCCGCTGTTTCCCCTTATTGCCTTGTGCATTGCTGTTGTTGCGCTCGTAGCCATGACCTACTATAATCTTCTTCTTGGTGGAATTTTCTTCGGAGCGTTATCGCTGAGTTTTGTGCTGTTTAAACTTACACACAGATAAACTTCAGTTCGAAAGAATCTCTTTCAGTTTACTGAAATCAATTTTCTCGCGCACCTGTTTTATCTGTTCCATATTTCCCGAAAAGGTAACGCGCACACAAAACGGTTTAACCCATTCGCGCGGAAGCGAAGATGATTTATCATAAACGTTTCCGTTGTAAGCAATAAAAACCGGGTTTTCATGAAACGAGAAATCGCTTTTCATGTAGCGGTCAAAATAAATACAGGCAAAACTACATCCGGGAATCTTCAGCTCTTCAAAAAAATAATCGGGACTGTTTTTCAGCGAAAGCAATTTGCTTTTTTCAGCGGCAAGCATTCCATTATTCGTCTCGAACAGCACATCTATCTTACCGGCAAATTTTGCAGCAAAAAGATTGTGAAAAAAAACATTGTCCTGTTGTTGTGCTTTGTCATTGGCATCGGCTTTTGCACCAAGGGCTTCTCCATTTTTGGCAATTGCCTCTAATTGTTCAGAGGTAAGTTTGCTCATGTCCATCTTCTCAACCTCCTTCTGAAATTCCTCCATTTCTTTCTGCATCTGCTTTTCTTTCGCTTCGCTGTTATTCGCTTTGCGCTTTTGTTCCAAATCATTCATTTGAATGGTGTTCAGGCTGTCATCCAATTTCCCCTTTCTCATAAATGTTTTCGAATCTTCAATCATTTCCATTCTTATGTTGAACTTGTAACGGAAATGCTGACCTTGCGAGGGACTGGTGGAGTAAATACAGGTAACACATTTAGTTCCGTTTGCTTTATACTCTTGCTGCTTCTCTGCATCGAAAAAAAAACTCATGTCATCGGTAGAGAGATTGTAATCGCCCACATTTTCCAAAAGTTTTTTAGCAGCTGTTTTAAGTTTTTCGTCAACATTTTTAAGCAACACCCGGTCTTGTTCGCTGGTTTTGTAACTGCGCCCCCATTCGGGGTCAACAAAGGGCTCACCGGAATAAATAAATTCCCCTTGCTGAGAAAAACAAAAATTTAAAAGTATGAAGCAGTTAAAGAAAATCAACAGAATGCGATACATGCTGCCAGTTTACATTTTCACAAATTCCACTCTGCGGTTATTCGCTTTTCCTTCGGGTGTGGAATTGTTGTCGAGCGGTTTGGTTTCACCAAAACCTTTTGCGGTTAATCGCGAACCATCAACACCTAAAGAAACCAAAAGCGTTTTCACTGCATCGGCACGTGCTTGCGAAAGTTTGAGGTTGGAAGCATCATCGCCATCACTGTCGGTGTGCCCGCCAATTTCCAGTTTCACAGCGGCATTTTCTTTCAGCCATTTAGCAAGTTCATTAATAAAGCCCATGCTTTCGCCTTTCACCACGCTTTTGTTCACGTCAAATTTTATGGCATGCGAAACAAATTTTCCATCGGTAAGAATTTTGCCGAGCATGTTCATGCCACCTCCTTCAGCCACTTTAACGTTTCGGATTTTTGAGTCTGCGCAGCCGCTGAAATAAACGCTCACCGGTTCAAAACCCGCCTGAGGAATTACCAGCACACGGTGTTGGTCAACATACACTTTCATTTGCCCGTTTTTGTAAGCGAACGCAGCATGATGCCATTTCCATAGATAATTTTCTTCGGCATTCGGATAAAATCCCTTCAACTCGTTTTCGAAATATGCGCTGCCAATTTCCCCGTCCCATTTAAAGTTAATGTGCCTGCCATCGTCTTCGGTGTTATCACGGAAGTACAGCATGATGCACCCCTCCTCGTTGGGCATTTGAAAATCGAATTCCACAGTAAAAGAAGAACCGAGGTAATTTTTTGTTTTCATGCGCGGCTCCACTTTGCAAGGCGAGCCGGCAAAGCATTCTGCAAAAACCAGTGTAGCAATGTCCTCTACTTTATTTACCACCGCCTGTCCGTTTTTTAAACTCAGGCGTGGAGGAAACTCCCCATCCTGCGCATCAGCAAAATTATCTTCGAAAAGAATTTTTTCACCGGGAATGAAATCATAATTATTGTAAGCTCCTGTTTGTGCCAATAGGCTAACAGCGGCTACGCAAAAAACTATAGTAATGTAATACCTGCTCATGGTGCATTAATTTTTACGCAAGCTACAATTTCTTCCAAACGATTAGAAAAAGTACGCTAATGATGTTTGTTAGCTTCCGTTTTAGTAAAACCCACTTTACTTGTTTTTTCCCAAAGCACACTTTTAAAGTATGGTAAAACGCAAATTCCGGATTGCGTAAAAAACACCCTGCGCAAAAAAATAAAACCGACCGCTACCTATACCGATGGCATTTTGCGCGGCAAATACATTTCGCAGCGTAAATCCCCAATTTGGTTAGCCACTTCAATTCCTTTCCTAACCAATTATTTCCACACATTTGCCGTGTGTTAAACACCGATACCATTGTTGCCCTTGCCACTGCTCCCGGAACCGGAGCCATTGGCGTTATCCGTTTATCGGGCAAACAAGCTATTGCCATAACTGCCGCGGTTTTTAAGGGGAAGGATTTACTGCAACAACCTTCGCACACCATTCATTACGGGCATATTGTTGAAGGCGACAAAACTATTGATGAAGTAATGGTTTCTCTCTTCCGCGCACCAAAAAGTTTTACTACCGAAGATGTGGTAGAGATAAGTTGCCATGGTTCGCCCTTTATTGCCGAACAGATTATTCAACTGCTTATAAAGAACGGAGCACGCGCTGCCAAACCCGGTGAGTTTACCCTGCGCGCTTTTATGAACGGGCGCATTGATTTGGCACAGGCCGAAGCCGTGGCCGACCTGATTGCTTCCGATTCTGCCGCCTCGCACAATGTGGCCATCAGGCAAATGCGCGGAGGTTTCAGCACCCAAATAAAAGACCTTCGCCAGCGCCTGCTCCACTTTACTTCGCTTATAGAACTGGAACTTGATTTTGCCGAAGAAGACGTGGAGTTTGCCAACCGCAGCCAACTCATCGACCTGGTCAATCAAATACAGTCCCATCTTCAGCCGCTTATTCAATCTTTCAAACTTGGCAACGTAATTAAGCAAGGGGTAAACACGGTAATTATTGGCAAACCCAATGCAGGCAAGTCAACTTTGCTGAATGCCCTGCTGAATGAGGAACGCGCCATTGTTTCCAGTATTCCCGGCACCACCCGCGATACTATTGAAGAGGTAATGAACATCAACGGCATTCAATTCCGCTTTATTGACACAGCCGGCATACGCAGCACCACCGACTTAATTGAACAAGCAGGCGTAAAGCGCGCCATCGAAAAACTGAAACAGTCCTCCGTTTACATCTATTTGTTCGATGTAAACTCCACCACCCCCGAAGAGCTGTTGCACGATGTGCAGGAACTGGAGCTAACACAGTTTG
>CAZLXD010000007.1:27841-35943 GCA_964563185.1 uncultured Chitinophaga sp. | reverse complement strand
AGCCAGCACCACTTTTAAGCCTATCACAATCACCATTTCCAGCACATACTGGCGAAACCAATAAGGGCGCTCGTAATACATTTTTTTGGCAAACCGTAATTCTCCTTTCAGAATATCGCCACTCATAATAAAGAAGAAGAAAAGCTGATTGAGGATATTCCACTTAAAGCGTGCCTTGCTGGTACGTATGGAATCTTTAGGCGTTTGCACATACTTATGGTGGCTAAAGTTATGCCCCGGCACATAAGCACTGGTAGAATGGCCATAGGTAAGCGAAAGAACAATCTGGAACACCTTATTCATTCCACGGCTAACAAAAATAGGAACATGAATAGTGTTATGAACGATAGTGGCGCAAACAAACGAGTGGAAACAATTGGCAGCTACCCAAAGCACAATTTGCAGGGTGTTCATGCTCTCCCAAAAAAACCAGGGGGCTACTGCTACTGCAAAATAAAGAGCAACCGTAATAAGGGTTCTAATGTCGGCTTTGTAGCGAAGCATGTTATGGTTGCAGTAACTACCCAAAGGGTACTTACACTTTACTTATCAGTTCCACTTTACCCGCTTTGCAATCTTCAATCAAAGCATCCATTTTTCCCGGGGTAAGGAACTCATGGTAGTAATCGCCTAACTGCAACATAGGAGCATATCCGCAAGCGCCTAAACACTCCACGCCTTTTACACTGAACAAACCATCGGGAGTAATCTCGCCTTGTTTAACGCCTAACTTTTTGCAGGTGTATTCCATCAGGTCTTCCACCCCGCGGGTCATACAACATCCGGTGTGGCAAAACTCAAACATGTATTTGGCAACCGGCTGCTGATTATACATCGTATAGAAGGAAACTACTTCGTAAACTTCAATAGGCTTTATACTTAGCAACTCAGCTACTTTATCCATCGCCTCAATACTCAACCAATCTTCGTTATCGTTTTGCAGTTCGTGCAATATGGTTAATAACGCACTCTTCTGCTTACCATCAGGGAAACGGCTTTTCAGTTCAGCCAGGCGTTGTAGAAAGCGCTCCGTTACTTTTACTTCTTTATTGCTTTTTGCTACTAAACTCATTGTGTATTGGTCTAAATACTAACTACTAATTACTCACTACTGTCTATGCATCTAACTCTCCTGCAATCACATTCAGCGAACTCATTATCAAAATAGCATCACTCAGGTAGCTGCCTTTTATCATTTCGGTAAATGCCTGATAATAAATAAAGCATGGTCTGCGGAAATGTAAACGGAACGGAACGCGGCTTCCATCGCTGATTAAATAGAAACCTAACTCACCATTACCGCCTTCTACCGCCTGATAAACATCTCCCTTAGGCACCGGAATTTCGCCCATCACAATTTTAAAGTGATAGATAAGTGCTTCCATGCTGTTGTACACCTGCTCTTTCGGAGGCAAATAATAATCGGGCACATCGGCATGGTAAGGGCCCTCGGGCAACTTATCTAATGCCTGCTGTATAATGCGCAGCGACTGCCACATTTCTTCATTACGAACACAAAAGCGGTCGTAAGTGTCTCCACTCTTTCCTACCGGAACATCAAACTGAAAGTCTTCGTAGCTGCTATAAGGTGTTGCAATACGCACATCGTAATCCACCCCAGCTGCACGTAAGTTAGGGCCGGTCATTCCGTAAGACATAGCACGCTCGGCAGTTATTGCACCAACATTAATGCAACGGTCCATAAAAATGCGGTTGCGGGCTACCAAATCAATAAATTCCTGCAACACGATTGGATATTCTTTCAAAAACGCGCGAAGCTTACGAAAACCGGTATCGCTTAAATCGCGCTCAAAACCACCTATGCGTCCCATGTTGGTAGTTAAACGGGCACCGCACATCTCCTCGTATATCTCGTAAATCTTTTCGCGGTATTGCATAATGTAAAGGAAGCCGGTAAAAGCTCCGCTATCCACCGCCAGAATAGAGTTGCAAATCAAGTGGTCGGCAATACGCGCCAACTCCATAAATATTACGCGCAGGTATTGCGCACGCTTTGGAACCTCAACGCCCAACAACTTCTCTACCGTTAACCACCAGCCCATGTTGTTAATGGGAGACGAACAGTAGTTCATCCGGTCGGTTAACACATTTATCTGATAAAAGGGACGGTTCTCGGCAATTTTTTCAAACGCACGGTGAATGTAACCTACCGTTTGCTCGGCATCTACAATTTTTTCGCCATCCATCAGCAACACGTTTTGGAAAATTCCGTGTGTAGCAGGGTGCGTTGGTCCAAGGTTCAGAATGGAGAGCTCACTTCCGTCTTCATTTTCGCGCTGTTTAATCAGTTGCGCGTATTTATCTTCAATAGAAACAGGTGTTATCAGGTTGCTCATTAGTTCAAATTTGTGTTCTGAGGAATTCTTCCAAAATACCTGTCATCCTTATCGGTTCTGTCAGCATCCTCCATCGGGAACTCCTTACGCATGGGAAACGATACCATTTCATCCATATTCAGAATGCGCTTTAAATCAGGATGACCGGTGAAAACGATACCGTAGAAATCATACGTTTCGCGCTCCTGCCAGTTAGCCGATTCGAATAAGCGTGTGGCACTTTCCACCTCAGGATTTTCGCCATTTAAAAATGCTTTAAAACGAAGGCGCACATTGGCTACCCAGTTGTGCATGTGGTAAACTACCGCAAACTGTCTTTCAACATCATTGTCCGGGTAGTGAACTCCGCAAACATCGGTAAGAAAAGCAAAGCCCAACGACTCATCTTCTTTCAAATATTGCATTACCTCTATGGCTTTGCTCCTTTCTACTTCAAAAGTAAGCATCCCCCAAGGCTCCTCGAAAGCTGTAACAGCTTCGCCAAACTTTGCCTCTAACTTTTCCTTAACTGATTCGCTGGTCATTTCATTTACTCATTTACTCATTCCCGAATTTCCTAATTAATGTTGATTCCGTAAGTAGCCAACATGGCTTTATATTCCGGAGAATTTCTGCGGCTGAACGATTCTGTTTTCACCAATTCCTGTAGTTGCATAATCCCTTCCAAAATCTGTTCAGGGCGTGGAGGGCAACCGGGAACGTATACATCCACCGGAATAACCTTGTCAATTCCCTGTAAAACAGAATAAGTATCAAACACTCCACCCGAACTGGCACAGGCTCCAACAGCAATCACCCAACGTGGTTCCGACATTTGCTCGTACACCTGACGTAAAATTGGGCCCATTTTTTTGGAAATAGTTCCCATCACCAAAAGCATATCTGCCTGACGCGGAGAGAAACTCAAACGTTCTGTTCCAAAGCGGGAAAAATCATAAGTAGATGCCATGGTAGCCATGTATTCGATTCCGCAGCAAGAAGTAGCAAAAGGAAGCGGCCACAAAGAGTGTGAACGCGCCAAACCAACCACTGCGCTTAACTGTGTTGCAAAAAAACCTTCGCCCTGCAAACCGGGAGGAGGTGCTACCATTTTTATTTCATCAGCCATAATCAACTTGCGTTTAAATCCGAAATCTCAAACTCGAAATTCGAAACATTATCTACTCCCACTCCAGGGCGCCTTTCTTAATTACATAGTAAAAACCAACCAGCAAAAGACCCATAAACAACATCATTTTCCAAAGCGCATCCACCCCCAACTCGCGGAAGTTAACCGCCCAAGGGTACATAAAGATAACCTCTACATCAAACAACACGAAAAGAATAGCTACAATGAAATACTTTACCGAAAACGGAATGCGGGCATTACCATGCTGAGGAATACCACACTCGAACGTGGCATCTTTTACTTTTGAGTGGCGCTTAGGTCCCAGATAATTGGAAACAAACAGAGTTAAAGCCACAAAACCGGCCGCAAAAACAACCTGTAGTAAAATGGGCAAGTAATCAATTCCGGTGTTGCTCATAAAGGGCTTTTTTAGGACGGGGCAAAAATAATCTTCCCACCCGTATGGGAAACTAATTTACCAACAAAATGTTGGGTGCCCTTTGCCTGTAAATTGTCTATTGAACGACTGAATAAGCTGCTACTTCCACCAGAAACTTTTCATCTACCGCACCAAGTTCCTGAGCAGCTTTGTTCGAAAGTCTCAGCATAATTTCCTGACCGGCATCGGCAGGTGGAACTTTGCCCATAACCTTCACAAAAATCGTCTTCTTATTCATCAGGTTCGTTACTCGGATAATGCTTCCCGTCTCGGCATCGTTGTAAAATGCCAAAAACTGGTTACCTGAAGTGTTATCGGCTAAGTAGTTCGCAGCACCTCTATTTTTCTTAATCTTAAAACCGCTTATCGAATACTGGCTAAAAACACCCGAATACTCAGCTGCATTAGATGAATTGGTACGTAGTGAAGTAACAGGTGTTGGAGTAGGTCTAGGTTCCGCTACCTGCATTTCCTTCGGCTTCTCAAACACTTGTTGCTGTTCTATTTGTGCGTTCGCTTTTAAATCTTCGTTTCGGGGGCGGGCATCTTCCTCACGGTAAGGAGTATCGGGTGTAGATTGAACAGCTACCGGCTTATAGATAGCATCACTGTTCGCCTTCGATACAATCAACTTCTGCCCTACCTTCACATTCAGGTCGCTTAGTTTGTTCCACTGTTTTATTTCGGCCAGCGTAACCCCGTATTTCTTACACAAACCATAAATAGTTTCCCCTTTTGTAACAGTGTGCAACTTAGCAGCCACCTTACTGGTAGCACTACCTTGGGTTGGTATCACTAATCGCTGCCCGATTTTCACCCCTGTATTGTTCTTCAAATCGGGGTTTGCCTTAATCAAATCGTTTAGGGTAAGTGAGTAAGTGCGGGCAATGGAGTAAAGCGATTCACCGGTTTTTACGGTATGCATTTTTTCCTGTGCATCTAAAAAAATAACAGATAAACCAAAGTATAAGCTAAGCCAAACCTTCTTCATGGCAGTTCTTTTCTTTATTATTACGCAAAGCTATTGCCACAATTGTACCACATGCCAGCAACTCGCCACATACTAATAACGCTTACCCTCGTTTTGTGCAGTTTAATAAACATTAACGCGCAGCAAAAGGTAGTTTATGAGTATGAGATACACGAAGAAATAGGCCCGGGCATGAGCCGCCTTACGGAAACAGCTATTGCCAAGGCAGAAGCTATGAAAGCTTCCTACATACTGGTTAACCTGAATACCTATGGCGGATTAGTAGAAGATGGGGATAAAATCCGCACGGCTTTACTTAAAACCAAAATACCCACTATAGTTTTTATTCAGAATAATGCAGCTTCCGCAGGGGCACTTATTTCCATTGCCTGCGATAGTATTTATATGACTCCGGGCAGCACTATTGGTGCGGCCAGTGTGGTAAACCAGGAAGGCGAGCTAATGCCTGAAAAGTATCAAAGCTATATGCGTAAAAAGATGCGCGCTACTGCCGAAGAAACCGGTCGCAACCCGCTGATTGCCGAAGGAATGACGGATGAAAACTTAGTGATTGATTCTATTAAAGAAAAAGGGAAGATTGTAACCTTTAGTACTAAAGAGGCTATTAAATACGGATATTGCAATGGCGAAGCAGAAAATCCTGGGCAAATTTTGTCAAAACTTTCAGGCGGCAACTACACTATTGTGAGTCACAAAAGCAGCGTAAGCGAAGCCATTGCACTATGGCTCATCAATCCGGCCATTTCGGGGGTATTGCTTTTGGTCATTTTCGGAGGAATTTATTTTGAGTTCAAAGCGCCCAGTACGTTTTTGCCAATCGGAGTTTCGCTGATAGCTGCCGTGCTCTACTTTGCGCCTTTGTATGTAGAAGGCCTTGCGGCCAATTGGGAAATTATTGTTTTCCTAGCAGGGCTTACCCTCATCTTCCTTGAGATATTTGTAATCCCAGGCTTTGGCATCACCGGCATTAGCGGCATTGTATTAACTATTGGGGCACTAACTCTTGCCTTAGTGCGGAACATCAATTTCGATTTCACTTTTGTGCCATCGGGGTCGGTAGCGGTTTCTTTTCTTATGGTTACAGTTGCAATGGCATTGCCTCTCATTCTGCTAATTGCGTTCGGGCAGCAAATCTTTTCTTCCACGCTATTCCAAAAAATGAGTGTAGCTACAGAAATGAAAACATCTGAGGGCTTCTCTATAAAGGACAATGCGCTGGAAGCGCTCATTGGTTCTACAGGTGTTGCTGTAACGGATCTTCGTCCGGCCGGAAAAGTAGAAGTAAACGGAGAGCGCTATGACGTAGTGGCAGACAGCGGTTTCGTTGCCAAAAACTCCACCGTAAAAGTTATCGGGTTAAGGTCAAATTACCTGGTAGTGGAAAAGGTATAGCCTGCATTTCTCCGCATGCTATCTGAATCACTCTGTAATATTTCGCCTTTCTTTTCCACACTCCGCGCAAACCTTCCTTCCGCAAAAGGTGATTAAAACTATTTTTGCTCCTTCTTAAAACAAGCTACCGAAATACATGAGTACAGCATCGCATTTAGAGCCTGCCACCGTTGAGCAGGCAAAACAGTTAGGGCTGTTAGCCGAAGAATTTGAAATAATTAAGCAAATACTCGGACGTACTCCGAACTTTAACGAGCTAAGTGTATATGCCGTAATGTGGAGTGAGCATTGCAGCTACAAAAACTCCATTAAGTGGTTAAAAACACTTCCGCGCAAGGGAAAGCATTTGTTAGTAGAAGCAGGAGAGGAAAATGCCGGGCTGGTTGACTTAGGTGATGGTTTAGGCTGTGCCTTTAAAATTGAATCGCACAATCACCCTTCGGCATTAGAACCATACCAAGGTGCTGCAACAGGCGTTGGTGGTATTCACCGCGATATTTTTACCATGGGTGCCCGCCCTATTTGCTCATTAAACTCGCTTCGCTTTGGCGATTTGGAAAACGACCGCACTAAATACTTATTAAAAGGTGTAGTAAAAGGAATTGGCGACTACGGCAACTGCTTTGGTGTGCCAACCGTGGCAGGCGAAGTTTACTTTGAACCGGTTTACCAAACCAACCCGCTGGTAAACGCCATGAGCGTAGGTATTGTAAAGACTAACGAAACCGTTTCTGCTATTTCTAAAGGAGCAGGTAATCCGGTTTACATTGTTGGTTCAGCCACCGGCAAAGATGGCATACACGGTGCGGCTTTTGCTTCGAAAGACATTACTGAAGATTCTGCTAAAGATTTACCTGCTGTACAGGTAGGCGACCCCTTTCAGGAGAAACTTTTATTAGAAGCTACACTGGAAGTAATTAAAACCGGTGCCGTGGTAGGCATGCAGGATATGGGGGCAGCGGGCATTACCTGCTCAACTTCGGAAATGAGTGCTAAAGGCAAAAGTGGAATGAAGGTATGGTTAGACAAAGTACCTACCCGCCAGCAGAACATGAAACCTTGGGAAATCCTTCTTTCAGAATCGCAGGAGCGTATGCTGATTATTGTAGAGAAAGGTAAAGAAGCAGCCGTAGAAGCCGTATTCGAAAAGTGGGATTTACACTGTGCTGTAATTGGCGAAGTAACCGATACCGGCATACTGGAATACTACGTAGATAACCAACTGGTAGCTAAAGTTCCGGCAGACTCATTAGTGCTGGGCGGTGGTGCTCCCGTTTACTAGCGCGAATACAAGGAGCCGGCTTACTATGCCGAGAACAAGAAGTTCAACATTGATTCGGTAAAACAACCCGAAGACTTAAAAGAAGTAGCCAAAACACTCGTTCAGCAATTAAACATTGCCAGCAAAAAATGGGTATATGAACAATACGACTCTATGGTAGGCGTGGTAAACACTTCTACCAACCGCCCCAGCGATGCAGCCGTAGTGCGCTTAGATGGCAGCAAAAAATTGCTGGCCGTTTCGGTAGATTGTAACTCCCGCTATGTATGGGCAGATCCTATGCAGGGCGGGCAGATTGCGGTAGCCGAAGCTGCCCGCAACATTGTGTGCAGCGGTGGAACCCCTTCAGCCGTTACCAACTGTTTAAATTTTGGCAACCCTTACAACCCCGAAGTTTACTGGCAGTTTGTAAACGCCATACAGGGAATGGGCAAAGCCTGCGAAGCGCTCGACACACCTGTAACCGGTGGCAATGTTTCGTTCTACAATCAAAGTACCGAAGGTGGTGCGGTGTATCCTACCCCCACTATTGG
>CAZLXD010000007.1:27572-27831 GCA_964563185.1 uncultured Chitinophaga sp. | reverse complement strand
TGGTGTTGTAGAGGATAAAGATTCTACCATGACGCTAGACTTCAAAAAATCGGGCCATAAAATTTATGTAATTGGTGAAATGAAAGAGGATATTGCTTCTTCAGAATACCTCACCAAATTCCACGAAGTAAACAACTCTCCTACTCCTTACTTTAACTTAGCTACCGAAGTAAAAGTGCAGGCTGCTGTGAAGGATTTGATAAACGAGCAAGTAATTCAATCTGCCCATGATGTTTCAGAGGGAGGTTTGTTCATTACC